>JAIYDG010000648.1 GCA_027487625.1 Bacteroidota bacterium | reverse complement strand
CTCAATCCCGTTCTCAAAGTGCAGCTCCTGATCTCGTACATATCACAACCTCTATCACTGTGTCTGAGGGATTCATTGGTGGCAATACAATCATCACAATCAATGGTATTCGCTTCTCTCCCAAGCCTGACGGTTCAATCGAGGCAACAATCGGCCCTTTCAAGTGTGCATCAGCTACCTTTATCAGCTCTTCATCTGTTCGATGCGTCACAGGAATCGGTCAGCCTGGTCCCCATCTGGTTCATGTTATCTCCAATAACCGTCTTGGAATATCGGATGTCGTATTTACGTACAAGAATCCCATTGTTTCATCACTGGTGCCCCAAATATGGCCGGTCGTTTCCTCTGGACAGCGCTCTTCGACTATCAAGGGACAAGGATTCTCGGGACTCTCTTCACCCAATCCTCCCCTCGTTACAGTTCAGAATGTTTTTACGAGTGCTGCAACGGTTATATCTGATGGTGAAATAGTTTTCAATGTCGGCTCTGGCGTTGGTCAATCTCTCCCCATAGTCCTATCCATGTATGGGCAAGTGATTCCCACATCAGCGCTGAGCTTGTCGTTTGCTGCCCCATCGATATCTGCAGTGGGACCCCAGACCGGTCCGGTGACAGGAGGAACAAGAGTCACCATTCTCGGGTCTAATTTCGGAAACTCCTCCATGACAGGCGCATTCTCCATTTCTGTCGGAGGAAATCCAGTTCCGACCCAAGACATAGACCGTCGAAACGCTTTGATCCAGTTCACCATCCCACCTGGTTCACAAATAGGAGGCGGCGTTGCCATCTTGTTGAACGTTGCAGGACAGACAGCCTCGTTTTCGGGATGGTCGTACGAGCCAGTCATCACCGCAGTTTCTCCCCTACTTGGACAGGTGGGAGGCGGGTCTCCTCTTGTCACAATCACAGGCCCTAACTTTGGATCCAATCCATCCGTGTTCATCGGCCAATCATCTTGTGATGTCACTCAATATGATACACCATCTCGCATCATTTGCAAACCACCCCCTGGAACTGGTTCAAGTATTGCCATTCGAGTGTTATCCAATCAGGTATCTGTTACTGCTGCAAATCGATGGGGTTATCTCGCCCCTATAATCACATCCGTAAATCCAGCTTCTGGACCGGCAGTAGGGGGGACACCAATCACTATCATCGGACAAAATCTTGGTCGTGCCACCAATTCTGTACCTGTTCTCGTCACACTTGGAAACAACCAACTTCAAATTTCATCTGTTTCCGATACACAAATCGTAGCCATCACAGCCAGTGGAGTAGGAAAAAATCTTCCATTGACTGTATCGATAATGTCTTCTTCATCAAACGCAATCGAATGGAGTTATCAACCACCAGAGATTACAGCGCTACCCTCTCCACAGTTCACTACGCTTCTTGGTTCTGTTCCTGTCACGATCTCAGGACGTAACTTTGGGCCACGCCAACTCGACCAGCAAGTCAATATTGATGGGTTTGCATGTGATAATACGATTTACATTAGCGATTCAACTCTCGTCTGCTATCCATCACTTCGCGAAAATGAAGGTTCCAATCTTGCAATCATCGTGACTGCAGGAGGACAAGACAGCACCGTCAACAATTTCGGTCGCTTTGCATTTATCTCCTCCGGATTCCAATCTATCTCCCCCAACATCGCTCCAGTCTCTGGGGGAGTGTCTGTGGACATACAATCCAACCTATTGTCTTCCCAAAGCACCACTGTCACGCTCAATACATCGCCCCCACTCAACCTACAAACCACCGCCATTTCATCCACGCTGCACAGGTTCACGATTCCTTCCGGGGTAAATGTTCCTGTTGGAATTGTCTCCATCGAAGCCACTGTTCCGACTGGCAAAATTGGACCAGAAAACTTTTTCTTCTTTTCTGCACAGCCCTCATCAATCGAACCCAAGATTGGCCAGTTGGGTGTGTCGACAGTGGTCACAATATCTGGTTCAGGATTCCCAACAGGTTTCGCCCGCTTTGCATCATGTAAATTTGGAGGAATCGATTCTCCACAAAAACCAGTGATTGCAAGCTCTTCTCTCGCACTCTGCACAGCACCTGTGTCGCAAACATCTCGAGAGGCAATCGTCGAAATTACGTTCAGTGGCAACTCTTACCAGACCGTCGATACATTCTACTATCAGTCCGCTCCAATCCAATATCAGTCTGCAAAATACTCATCTGATTTGATTTCGATTGATATTCAGTTTTCGGGTGATACAAACATGGGACGCCGCACAGGCTTGCCCTCCCCAAGTTGCACTGATCTGCTTGATGCTGCCACGATCGCACTTATTGGCTCAGGGTCTCGTTGTACATGGCCATCGCCATCTATTTTGAGAATCTTCCAACAGACCTATCCTTCACTTGAATCACCGTTTACTCTGCAAGATGGAATTATAGTGGCAGCTGGAAGGTGGGACTCAAAGCGCGAGCTTTATCCCACGACTGTTGGCACACAACCTCTTGGAAAGACAACTGATGTAGTTCCGACAGCGGTTGCTTTTGGCACAAGCTTCGGTGACTGCACACCCCTCGTTTTGGACGGATCAAGTTCCTTTGGCGGGGCGCAAACCCTTCAATATCGCTGGGAATTCCTTTCAGCATCCAACCCACTTGATGCAGAGAGTCTTCTCATCATCAAGGCAGCTATGAGCCTACAAACCAGATCCACAGTCTCGATTTTACCTACTGATGCGGTGTTCTCCTTGTTCTCACCCAATACGCAGTTTACTTTCCAACTTACAGTGACAAACATTCTCGAGCTTTCCGATTCTACCCAAGTCTCGGTCTTCCGAGGCTCAGGAAATGCACCCTCTGTCAATATTCTCGGTTCTCAATCCGTTGAAATATTCCAAGATTCAACATATTCCATCACCGCGAGCTTCCAAACTGCTTCCTGTAATGGAGAGGAGTCTTCCAGTGTCAGCCTGTTGTGGTCTATTTCAAACTCGAATGGAGAGACCCTTACGTCTTTGGGGATGAATTCCAATTCAGTATCCCAGCGAAGACTGAATATTCCCGCCCGATTCTTCCAGAAACTTATCGGACAAACAGTCGATCTGAAAGTCACAGCCTCCACACCTAATGGTGCATCGAACAGCTATTCTATCAAACTCACGATCGTTCCAAGCGACTATTCGATTTCGATTACTGGTGGAAACCGAATCGCTGGACTTGCCTCTGTGAATTCGATTACGGCAGAGGCAGCTGATAAGGATAACACACCTGGAGCTTTTAGTTATCTTTGGACTTGCAACTCTGGAAGCAGCCCATCTGTTGCGTTTTGCACCCAATTGTCATCAACAGCATCCCAGTTGACCATTCCTGCAGGCACTTTTGGTGTCGGTCGCTATACATTTTCTGTAATTGCCACAAAGGCAAGTCGAAGTGTTTCAGGTCAGGTGTGGATGGAGTTTGTCGAAACGGATCCGCCGTTGGTTGCAATAACTTATACGACATCTGCAGACAATATTCTTAGCTCCAGTCGAATTTCTTTCACAGGTTCTGCACAGCCTTCTGCACCAACTGGCTTGACGGACTTTGAATATGATTGGTCTGTCGAGAACGATTTGATTGATCTCAATAAAGCCGGCGTCTTTTCTGATGATGACAGATTTTTGACAATACTCCCAAATCAGCTTGAG
>JAIYDG010000006.1 GCA_027487625.1 Bacteroidota bacterium | reverse complement strand
TTCTGTTATTACACCTTTATCATAATCTTCAAAAATTACTACATCGCAAGCTGGCAATAAATCATTTATAATTCTATGGCTTAACAAATAAGTATCATACTCTGTTAATGGAGTTGTTATTTCCTGGTCAATTCTTAACATTTGGTGGTGATGCGCAATTACCCTTGTTTTAGTAGTAGTTTTTCTTTCTTTGGATTGAATAATTCCAGATAACCCAATATGTTGTTGTTCTAATAAACTTAAAAGATCTTTTGCTTCTGCATCTTCACCTATAACAGAACATAAAATGGGTTTTGCACCAAGAGCCACTAAATTCATAGCAACATTTGCTGCACCACCTAATCTATTGTCTTTATGAGTAATAGCTACAACAGGAACTGGCGCTTCGGGTGAAATTCTATCAACAGTACCCATTAAATAGGCATCAATCATTACATCACCAATAACTAATACTTTAAGACCTTCAAATTTCGAAACTATATCTTGCATAAAATTCACGAATAAGGCTGCAATTTAGTTGAATTTAAAGAAAAATCTTCACACCTAAACTTCGATTAAGAAATATCAGTTTAAATTAAAATAGTTTTAAGTTGAACTATTTTGCTAGTTCAGACAACTAAATGAGAATGGTATTGTCAATTATAAAAACCAACCTATGAAAAAAATCCTACTAATCATTTGCGCTTGTGTTGCCCAAATCATATCAAATGCTCAAATTTCAAATGGTGGATTTGAAACTTTAAATCCCTCTAATGTGCCAAATTATTGGGTTCCGAAATTTTATATTTTTCCCGTTTTGATTGACAGTTTAGGCTTACCAACCGCTGATTCTGTGGTATTTGATGGTTTTATGTCTAAAATAAACACTAACAATCCTCATTCAGGAAACAATGCCTATGAAATGAGAAGTGGCTATAATTTCACAAAAAAAGAGGGATTTTCTTCTGGAGTCAGAGCAATGGCAGATTCTTCAACAATTGGATTTTTTGCCGGTGGATTTCCTTACCAACCAAGTTTAAATAAACTACAATTTTATTACCGTTTTGAATCTGAAATGAATGATACTGCATTTGCATCATTTGTTGTATATGATGAAAATGAAGAAGAAATTTTCAAAGCAGATTTTGACTTAACTGTTTACGAATCAGGATATAAAGAAATGAATAAAACCATTGAATATACATCCAGCAAACCAGCCTCTTATGCCATTTTGTACTTTTTAACTTGTAAACCAGAATCAGAACCACATTTAGGCTCAAGATTATTAATTGATGATATTAGCCTTTCATCAGCAAATTTTATTCAGGAAACATCAATTGGCGGCATTAGATTTTATCCGAATCCAATTAAAAATAAACTGTATATTGAATCAATTAATGGTGAAAATTTTGATGAAATTAGTGTCTTTAATTTAGAGGGAGAACTTGTTTTTAGCTCTTTAAATACAGAAGAAATCGACTTAAGTAATTTAAATTCAGGTGTGTACTTTATCAAAGTTCAAAACAATCATTTTACTTTTACAAAAAAGTTGATTAAAGAGTAGTTCAAGTTTTTAGATTTCATTTCACCAAAGTTCTACTAAATATTATTGAGACTATTTATCCTGATTTTTCATATTGATGAAAATTTCAAATCGATTTAAGTCAACTTATTTGGGTTAAAATTGAACAAAGCCAATATTTTCTTATTTTGCAAATGAAATTCAAAAAGAAAATGAAGTTTATTTACCTTCCTATTTCGATTCTATTGTTATTTAATTCTGTTAATTCATTTGCTCAAAATGAAATTTCAGGAAACATTCACATCATTAAAAAGGCTGCAGATATTAACTTATCTGAAATTGCTGATTTGCCAGATGCTAGAATTATTTCATTGGCACCAGCACCATTAAATGAAACCAAGCAAATAAAATTAGAACTAGATAAAAAAAGAGCAACATATATTGCAAATAAACAATCTGCTTTGCAAAAAAAAGGTGCTGCTGTTTCGCCTAAACTGAGTAATAATTTCAATGGAAATGTAACTCAAGGAACACCTAATGATAACGATTTTGCTATTTCAAATGCTGGTTTGATGATGAGTGTTGTAAACCAAAACCTAAATGTTTACAATGATACTGGGAGAATGATTTTTGGTAGAACTTTACCTGCTATTGCAAACTCATTAGGTACTTTAAACAGAACTTACGACCCAAGAGTAATTTACGACCCAGAACAAGATAGATTCATCTTAGTTTTTCTACAAGGTTCGAGTAGTGAAGATACACGCATTATTGTTGGTTTCAGCAAAACAAACGACCCCACTAAAACCTGGAGTTTTTATACCGTTCCAGGCAATATTACCAATGATAGCACTTGGAGTGATTATCCAATTCTTTCACTTAGTAAAGATGAATTGTTCATTACAATCAACCGTTTAAAAGACAATACCTTTTGGAAAAATGGGTTTTTAGAATCTTATATCTGGCAGATTGATAAAATGAATGGGTTTAATTCTGATTCAACTTTATCAACCAAAAATTACAACAATATTCAATACAACGGAAAGTCAATTTGGAGTATTTGTCCAGTAAAATATGCCCATCATTTAGAAGGTCCAGGAATGTTTTTCTTGTCACATCGTCCTTCTGATTTAAGTAACGATTCTGTATTTGTTCACTATATCTCAAATACTATAAAATCAGGAAATGCAAGCTTAACAACTAAAGTTTATAAAAACCCTGTTGCTTATGGATTGCAACCCAATGCACTTCAACCAAATGGCAAAAAATTGCAAACCAATGATGCTAGAGTTTTGAGTGCTATGTCGGTAAATGGAATGATATATTATGTAGGAAATACAATCGATCCAAACTTGTTTTCGCCAGCAGTTTATTTTGGAAGAATTGAAGAAACATGGACCAATCAACCAAAGTTATTTGGACAAATTATATCATATGATTCACTTGATTTAGGTTATCCTAGTATTAGTTATGCAGGTTCTGGACAAAATGGTGACCATAGTTGTATGATTACCTTTTCACATGTATCGGCCAAATATTTTCCAGGAACTTCTGTTGTTTATGTTGATAGAAATTTTAATATAAGCGCACCTTTATTCGTAAAAAAAGGTGAAGGAAGTATCGCTTTATTAGGAGATACTGTTGACAGATGGGGAGATTATACCGGCATCCAAATGAAGTTTAACGAATTGGGTGTTTGTTGGCTAAATGGTTCTTATGGAAATATAAATGGACAAAACAGAACATGGATTGCTCGAATTGTAAGCCAAGATCCATTATTAGGAGTAAAAGAGTTTTCTGAATTAAAGGATTTTAAATTGTATCCAAATCCTGCAAACCAAGAAATTCAAGTTCAATTTCATGCTCAAGAAAAAATGCTTGTAGATATTGTTTTATGTGATTTACAAGGAAAAGAAATCCAAATCATGAATAAAGATTGGGTAAAATCAGGACTTAACGAATTAAGAATGAATACCGGTTCAATTGAAAATGGCATGTATATTGTAAGAATTAGAAATCATGAAAAAACTATTTTCACTCATCGTTTGCTTGTTGCTCATTAGTTTGATGTTTTCTTGTAAATCAAGAGCCCATAAAACTTCAAATCAAACAAAAGAAAGCATAGAAAATCCAAAACCAATTACAGAATCAAAAACAGATTCTTTAAAAAATTATTTGGATGAAGAAAGAGCAAGAAGATTAAAGAAATAAAAAAAGGCAATTCTAAATTTGATAGATTTAGAATTGCCTTTTTTGTTACAGAAATTGAAATATTAACGAGATTAAAACTTCAACTCTAAATCTTCCAAAACTTTGTTTTGAAGAATGTGCTCTTCAACAATCCTTTCTACATCTTCAATTTGAACTTTTCCATAATAGGTTCCTTCTGGATAAATAACTAAAGCTGGTCCATTTTGACAAGCATCTAAACAACCACTTCTTTGTGCTCTAACTTTTCCTTTTAAGCCTTTTTCGGCAATAATTTCTCTAAATTTTTCAACCAAAGCCATACCTGCAACTTCTCCGCAGCAAGCTTTTCCTTCTGCCTTTTGATTAGTGCAGATAAATACGTGATTTTCGAATCTCATTTTAGTTTAACAATAATAAATGGCCACTGGTTTTATCTGGATTAATTCTTCTGATTCCAGGTGCCGGTAAGTGAATAAAATCTGCTATTTTTAAAAGTGTTTTTACACTTTGTTTTTTTGTTTGAATGGCATTTAAATTCCAATCCAAACCAATTACAAATTTACGTTGAATTTGTCTATTTGTATTTAATCTTAGTTGATCAACCTCCGAAAATCCATCAACGCCATAAGCAATTCCGAGGTTTAAACCTTTTGGCCAGAATTGCCTTTTATTTTTCGATAATAAATTATGCATATCTGCAGTAAGCCAATACATGTGGCCATCATAATCAGCAACAAATTTCCAGTTTTTAAAATCCACATCTCTGTAATATTGCGAAGGGAAATAACTAAACTTAAACTTGAAATTATTCATGAATGGATATTGGTCTTGTAATACGCCAAATCCTACTCCCATTAAATTTGCCATTAAATCTTGTGGCGAAAAATTATAAGAGCTAAAACCATCACCCAATTCAATACTCAATGCCCAAAAAGCAGGCATTGCTATACTTACAATTCTTCTTGTTTTCTTAGAAAATTTCCCATATTTCATGACCTCATTTATTGAATGAAAATAAAAATAGGAAGTAAAAAAATGTCCGACTTTGTCAATTCCTAAACTATAATTGTTCAATCCGCCATCAGAATAAATTTGAAAATCGTGGTAATCATCTTTCCACCACCAATGGTATTCAAAAATAGTACTTGCAACCTGTTGTGAAATTAATCCAGCAGCTATCCAACGTTTTCTGGCAGCAAAAGAGTCGTTTTCCAATTTATATAATTCATCACCAAACAAATTTTTATTGAAGAATAAAACCAGAAATAATATAAGAAATACAATTTTAAAATTCTGCATAAATACCTGTACTTATTAAGTTTCTATTATTTCTGTAAAATTGTCCGCGCTCTTCTGCACCACTGGTAAAATTTAATACCAGTCTTAATCTTTGTGGACTTAAGTGATTAAACTGATAAGCTAAAAGAAGGTTATTTGTGGACCTAAAATCTAATTCTCCTCTGAATTTAAAATCAGCTCCAATTATAAAACCTCCTGGTTTGTTTTGATTTAAAAACGTTTGATTGATATTACATTCAAAACCAGGTTGTATGGTGATCTTTCCTGAATAATCTTCATCAGTTTTGAAATTGTAGTTGATGATAAAATTATTATATAAATGATATGCGTTTCTATTGCCTTTATAACTAATTCCAACTTGATGGTAATCGCGGGCATAATTTGTAAAAGGATATTGTGCATTTGCAATGGCATCATCGCTTAAATGTTGCGAAGTATGGCCGCTTCCGAGCCTCAAAGCCCAATTATTTCTAAATTGGTAATTCAAAAAAACATCAACATAAAAATCTGTATTTAATACTGAACCATAGTTTACCGACCTTAATAAACCCATATAGGTAGAACCAGCAATTTCAAACTGAAAACGATGTTTTCCTCTATTAAAATTATAAACAGGAAATTGCCCTCCCATTGAACCAATAAATTCCGAAGCATTTAAATTTCTTTGAATTCCCAAACGATGCGCTCTGGTATCGGCAGCATA
>JAIYDG010000324.1 GCA_027487625.1 Bacteroidota bacterium | reverse complement strand
TGTTATTTTCTTTGATCATTCTTTTCCGTTATTTTTCGATTTTTGGATAATCCTTACCTGCAAAAGTGCGGGAGTGACAAACGCAATCACGAAGCTCAAAAAGCCAGTGAAGCTGTAGACTGTGTGGGAAATAGTGATTTGTCAGTTCAGAGCGGTATCGTTTGAGATTCAGCCCCGCAACTTCTATCGATTGCAAAAAAAACTGCTCCAAAAACACAAAACTCAGACTATGGATGAAAACACTGAATCATAGATTTGCTTCATAATAAGCCAGTATTTGAATGAAATGCATTTATAAAGTCTTATGTGCGGGATTTGAGGCAAGATCATACTTGCACTGATGTCGCTGAGAGCCATGGCGCCCAAGCTGTGTTGAACAAAGGTGATGAGCTCAAGAGCGTTTTTTGCGCGTTTGCACAAATTTTGGATTTTGAACGATTCATGACGGATCGGAACTATGGAGATATTTTTTCATTGTTGAAAAGCAAATTGTGCTTACATCGGAAGAACACCGACGGCAATCCGAACACTATGTTGGTAGATCTTTGGAATTTCAACACCGTGGAATGTGTGATTAAGCCCACTGATGATGTTTGCAGACACAGTCATGGCTGGAGAATCATGAAAGCAAGTTCTTAGTTCATATTCCATCCTGTGATTATCGTGAAAGCGTTTGCATGCAGTTAACAGCTTGCACATTCCCTTTTTCATTTTGCATTCACAAAAGAGTCGCTTGTCATCACAAATGTTTTCTATCATCGCCAAATGGAATTATTGTAAAGAAACATAACACCGCCCTCCACTCGATTCAATACAAACCTCCAAGCGCATATCCCGACAGTGTGTTGATGGCTGGGGCGAGGACGACGATGTACGAGACCAATGTGGCCAGCGTCGGGCGAGATCTACAGCAACACCAGAGCGTCAGCCATTGATCAGCCGCTCCATGGATCCGTCTTACGCCACTCACATCTTGTGAAACACGACAACGGAGAATTGTTGGCTGTTCAATCAAGTGATGCTGTGAATACATGTCGTGCATCGGAAACATACCCGTCCTTGTCCTCTCTGTAGTCGTAGTCCACCCAGTTGAGGGAGCACGGAGCCTTCAGATGTGAGCCGTAGTACGCCATCACCACGGTCGAGAGAGTTGAGTACAATACAAAGGTCGTGGCCATGATTGCAATCCATGTTTTGCGGAGCTGTCGAGCAGATGCGGTGTTAATATCATGACTTTGTGTGATGTCATGTGTGTGGGAATGTTTTTATTCCCCAAATCTGCCCAATATTTTCCATGTTCTCCAATCCTCCATTTACCTTGGCCTCCAACGCATGATGGAGAAAGGAGTCCAATTTTTTTTTTATCTCTCCAATCATGAAATCAGACACATAGCAATCCATGACTATACTCACCAAGCTATGGTCTGTGACGGGCTGAACCAGGGTGGGAAGGCTAGAGTGGGCGATGTTTGAGAATGCGACAATCGGAAACATTGCTCCGAATCCCATGATGTTGAAGATGGGAAAGTCGCTGTCAATGTCCTGTGCAGCTTCATCTTCAGCAACCTACAAACCATAAATCAAAAACTACGTGTGGTGCTTTACTCTGCTGCAAACTGTGGATTAGTATATATTTGGAAGGATTTCTGTATCGCCTTGCCTTCATTTAACGACTGCTTCTTTTCATTCCAGAACATATCAAATATTGAATCAATAGAGTAAGGAAATGCCGTAGTGTTGGTCTTACGGGTTCGACGCCCGACGCCAAGCCTTGAGCGGATGTGATGATCATGAGGAGC
Organism: Bacteroidota bacterium; assembly: GCA_027487625.1. Classification (GTDB taxonomy): domain Bacteria; phylum Bacteroidota; class Bacteroidia; order UKL13-3; family UKL13-3; genus CAISCU01. The sequence goes on along the minus strand of JAIYDG010000324.1, from coordinate 964 downwards.
AAAGAAAAGACACGAATACCCGTCATGGCCATTTGGACATATTTCTACAATGTTCAAAAGAAAAGAAAAGGAGAGATTTTCGTGAGCATCATGTTTGCAATATCAAATGGAGATTCTTGAGAAAATAAGCACATTGTTGCGAACAATCATCATTCAATAGAATCCATCACAATTATGTTGCTTCTTGTTTTTGGTTCAAATAGCTGTGCTTCACCTGCTTCCCAAGGTTCATGAAGGACATCGGGACCACAATGAAGGCATACATGGCCAAGTAGAATATGTAGAGAGAAGAGCACGAGTCGCTGCAGAAGCAATGAAGATGGTGAGTTTTGGTTTGAAAGGGAAGATACGAATTGGAAATCTTAATTCATGTAAATGGGATGATTGATTTTTTTTTATTTGTCGAGGATGCTTACCATGCTTTGCCATCGTTCAAGAAGGGAATGGGAATGTAGGATGCTAGATTTGCGATAAAAATGTGTGTGTGAATCAATCTAGTTGCAGAAAGGTCAAGAAACAACCATATGTGCACAGGCAAATTACGAATGTAGAAATGCGATATGAACTGTGAATGTGTCTTTCACTCACCCATGGATTTTGAAAAGATGATTGCATATCCCCACCTATGTGCAAATGAAGACAGAATGTCAGCAAAATGAGTCAGCAATGCTATGGGAGATCTGGTGGGACTTATTCTTGATAATAGACAGAGCACTCAAAGCAGACACTTACAGAGAACCGACCGAGTACAGCACAAACATCGCCTCGTATGCCTACAACCGACAAGTTGGATGAGCATGAGAATTCAAACTGTTTTTTTTTTTTATTTTGATGCACATTTTACGATCCATCATATGCCATATTTATTTGTATATTTTCAACACTTTTCCGTCTCATTTTTTGTTTTTTCTCACTCCCTTGATTTTACATCATTGTTCTTGATTATTCAGTTTAATCATTTGTA
>JAIYDG010000578.1 GCA_027487625.1 Bacteroidota bacterium | reverse complement strand
TTTAGCTAACCCTTCAAAAACTTTTGTAACACCAGGCACTTATTATGTAAACCTACGTGTTACAGACAATAATGGTTGTTCAAGCAACATTAAAAAAGTTCTTATTTATAACAACGCCCCTCCAACAATTGTAGCTGCTGGGATTTTCGCTACACCCGCATGTACAAATGCAAATAATGGAACTTTAACAGTTGTTACTGCAGGTGCGACCTCCTTAGGTGCAAGTGGTGGTGCACCGCCTTATACTTATGAATTGGTTTCACCTTCACCTATGATAAGATCTTCACAATCATCCAACTCATTTACTGGTTTGCAATCTGGAGGGTATTTTGTAAAAGTGACGGATGCTTGCGGTAAGTCGGCTGTTTCAACGGTAATTACTATTGGACAAGTTGTAACAAATTCAACAATTGGATTAGGTATTCAAAATACCCAATCAGCTTGTAGTAATACTCCAACAGGCTCTGCTACAATTTTTGCAAATGGTTCAACACCACCTTACACAATGGCATTGGTAAATAGTTCTCCTGTTACAACAGCAGCTTTACCAGCAGTTCAAAGAGATCCAGTTACTGCAACATATTATACTACATTTAACAATTTGTTACCAGGTTTATATACCGTTGAGGCTATTGATGCTTGTGGAAAACTTAGAAGGGCAACTTTTACTGTAGGTACTAGCACTGCACCAACAGCAAGCGGAGTTGTAAGTCCATCTTGTGCTGGTTCAGCTACTGGCTCATTAACCATAACTGCAACGGCTGCTACAGGTTTAACTGCAACTGGAAGTCCTGGTAGATTTCAATATGCTTTAATCAGTCCTTCTCCAATTATAAGAGGGTTTCAAAATAGTTCTGTATTTGAAACTTTAGTTCCAGGTTTATATACTGCCGCTGTTAGAGATAGTTGTGGCAATATTGGTACTTTTATAACAACAGTTCCAATTGGTGTTGCTCCTAGTTTTGGTACTTCATTCACTACACCATCTTGCCCAAATGGAAACACTGGAACAATTGAAGTGCAATTAGGTACCAATGTGGGTGGTGGTAGTCCTTATACTTACGAATTAATTGCACCATCTCCAGTATTAAGAGCTGCACAGTCAGATAATTTATTTTCAAATTTACCTCCTGGCACATATTCTGTGCGACTAAAAGATGTATGCGGAACTGGTGCCATTTCTACAGTAACTGTTGCCGCTGCAACTGCACCAACTTTTACAACAGCAGTTACAGGAAGTTGCTCTTCCCCAGAAATGGGAACATTAACTATTACTCCTTCTGCAACTTCAATTGGTGCCTATACTTTTGAATTAATTAGCCCAGGTGCTGCTATTAGAGCCTCACAAGGTAGTAATGTTGCCAATACAACTAATAGTATATTTACCGGTTTAGGTCAAGGGAATTATACAATTAGAATGACAGATGGTTGTGGAGTTCCTGTAACTGGAACCGCTACAATAACTGCTCCAACTGCTCTCGCATTTCCTACTGGTTCAGTTAGTGTTCCTTCTTGTGGCTCTTCATCTACAGGTCAAATAACAGTTGCTCAACCTACAACGGGATTAGGCGCATATAAATATGAATTGATTTCACCATCGCCTGTAACTAGAGCTCCTCAATATAGTAGGATTTTTAATAATTTACCTGATGGTAGTTATACAATAAGAATTATAGACTCATGTGGCACTCAGATAGATAATAGTGCAACACCTTTGGCGGTAGCAACAGCAACAGCCCCAACACTATCTGCTACAAACACTGCAAGTTGTGCAAGTAATACTGGTACTATTTCTTGTTTAGCTACAACAGCAAATCAAGGAGGTGGAACTTATCAATATGCATTAATTTCTCCATCGCCTGTTACAAGAGCTAACCAAAGCACACCAACCTTTACAGGATTGCCAGCCGGAGCCTATACCGTTCAAATAACCGACCAATGTGCAGTAACTGGAAGTGTATTAACTACAATTGCAGCAGCTGGTGCATTTACCCCAGCTGCTGGTGGTAGCGTAGTTGCCTGTAATGGTTCAGGTTATTATTCTCAATTAATAGTTACAAATCCTCAAAACTTTACAACTGGAGGGCCAATACCAACAGGTAGTGGCGGTGGACCATATACATATTCTGTTTATGATGCAACAAATACAACTTTAATTGCAGGGCCGCAATCAAATAATATTTTCTCAACAATAACACCACTTGCAGGTACTCCATCACATACAGTAAGGGTTACAGATGTTTGTAATAATACATCAATTACAACTGTTAATTTGAACCCACCTGCAGCATTAACTGCAGCTACTATTACAGCAACTACAGCATCATGTGCTTCAAGTAATACAGGTATAATTAGGGTTACTACTCAAAGTGGGGGAGGATTGCCTCCTTACAGGTATACTTTAATAAATGCAACCACAAGTGCTGTAGTTTTAGGTCCTCAAACAGGAATTGTTTTTAATAATGTACCTGCAAATGCAACAGGTTATTTGGTAAGAACTACCGATGCATGTGGTAATACTATAACTAGTGCAACGGCTTTATTATTCCCTGCGGCAGTTGTACCTACTGCTTCAGTAACAACTGTAGCATCTTGCGCATCTTCCTCAACAGGCAGTGTCATTGTTACTCCTGGTACTGGTGCAACACTTGCTGGAGGTACTTTTTCTTATGCATTGTATAATGCAGCAAATACCACATTAGTAAGAGCAGCACAATCAGGTCCTTTATTTGAAAATCTAGCAGCATTAACTTATACTGTTCGATTAACAGATATATGTGGAAATGTTGGTACAACAACTGCTACTGTTTCTAATACAGTTGCAACATTAACAGTTACTGGTAATCCTACGGGTACTTGTTCTGGCTCAAATACTGGGTCAATTAGAACTGTTACTTCAGGAGGTTCTTATCCTTTATCTTTTTCTTTGGTTAATCAAGTAACTTCAGCTGTTATCGCAGGCCCTCAGTCTGATAGTATTTTCGCGGGATTAGCTGCAGGTACTTATATAGCAAGAGTTACTGATGCTTGTGGTACAGTTGTAAATTCTGCTAATATTATTTTGGATAATTTTGTAACCCCACCTGCGATTTCTACAACTCTTGCTTTAGATTGTGGAGGAACAGCCATTTTATCTGGTTATGGCAGTGGTGGTAATGGTGGACCATTTACTTATGCTTTATGTTCTGGTGCTGCTTGTACAAGTTTTGGAACCTATTCGTCTGCAAGTACCTTTAATATAACATCTAGTAATACTTATAGGATTAGCGTAAAAGACAGGTGCGGAAATGCTACAAGTTCTGCTGATGTAGTAGTTACTATACCAAATAAACCTATCATAACTTCAGTAACCAAAACTAACTCATGCGGCCCTACTACCATTACAGTAAATTATTCGGGTTTGCCAAATACCCCTTACTATAGTGTAGATGGAGGCAATTTTTCAACTAGCATTGGTTCTTTAGCTGTTGGATATCACTTGATTCGAGTTTCTGATTACAATGCAGGCACATTTGGATGTGCTAGTGATACTTTTTCTGTTGATGTTGTGAATGCTGTTACTCCAGCAATTAGTATAAGTACTCCAAGCACTTCGATTTGCAGCGGAAGTAATGTTACTTTCACTGCAACTCCTTCAAATGGGGGTGCTTCTCCAATATATCAATGGAAAATAAATGGGAATAATGCAGGTACTAATAGTAGCACTTTTAGTAGTAGCTCTTTTTCAAATAATGATATTGTTACTTGTTCCTTAACAGCTAATAATACTTGTCAAACATCTGCAAATGCTGTTTCTTCTCCAATTCAATTAACAGTAAATGCATTACCAACAATAAGTCTTGGTTCAATAACAAATGTTTCTAATTCTGCTACTTCTTTTAGTATTCCTTATTCAGCAACAACAGGCAGTCCAAATCAATATTCTATAACAACGGGCTCGCCAACTGCCATGCCTAGTTTTAGTTCAGTAAGTAATGCAAGTTTAACATCATCGCCCATTAATGTTACAATACCAGCAAGTGCTTCAAATACCTATAATTTTGTAGCCACTGTAAGAAATAGTACTACTGGATGTGTTAGTGCTAATAATAATTTCACATTAACCGTTGCTTCAGCAACATCAATTAGCACTACTGGTACTTTAAATGCCTTTAGTTCTTGTTCTGGTACTGCTTCAACTCAACAAAGTTTCAATGTAAGTGGATCTGGTTTAAGTGCAAATATATTAGTAACACCACCTTCAGGCTTTGAAGTATCAACAACTTCAGGTACAGGTTTTGCTTCAAGTGTAACTTTAACACAAAGTGGAGGCAGTGTTTCAAGTACTACTGTTTATGTTAGATTAACAAACGCAGCATCAGGGACTCCTTCTGGAAATATTACTTGTGCTTCAACGGGTGCAACTACCCAAAATGTAGCTGCAAGCGGAACAGTAACAACTTTAACCGCCACAACATCGCAAACCAATGTGTCTTGTAATGGCGGTAGCAATGGTTCAGCTTCTGTAACTCCATCTGGAGGAGCTGGTGGTTATACTTACTCTTGGTCTCCTTCTGGTGGGACAGCTGCTACTGCAACAGGTTTAGCTGCAGGAACATACACTTGTTCAATTACATCAAATGGATGTACAATAACTCGCAACTTTACTATTACACAACCAACTACTATCAGTACGGCAACTGCTGCACAAACCAATGTGTCTTGTAATGGAGGATCTAACGGTTCAGCTTCGGTTACTCCATCTGGAGGAGCTGGAAGCTATACCTACTCATGGTCTCCATCTGGTGGAACGGCAGCAACAACCACAGGACGTTCTGCAGGAACATATACTGTAACTGTAACTGATGCAAATGGATGTACTGCCACTCGCAACTTTACCATTACACAACCAACTACTATCAGTACGGCAACTGGTTCGCAAACCAATGTGTCTTGTAATGGAGGATCTAACGGTTCAGCTTCGGTAACTCCTTCGGGAGGAGCTGGTGGCTATACTTACTCATGGTCTCCATCTGGTGGAACAGCTGCAACTGCAACCGGATTAAGTGCAGGTACATATACCGTAACTGTAACCGATGCAAACGGATGTACAGCTACTCGCAATTTTACCATTACAGAACCAACTACTATCAGTACTGCAACTGCTTCGCAAACAAATGTATCAATTAATGGAGGATCTAACGGTTCAGCTTCGGTGACTCCTTCTGGAGGAGCTGGTGCCTATACCTACTCATGGTCTCCATCTGGTGGAACGGCTGCTACAGCAACCGGATTAAGTGCAGGAATATATACTGTAACTGTAACCGATGCAAACGGATGTACAGCTACAAGAAACTTTACAATTACACAACCAACGACTATCAATACAGCAACTGGTGCGCAAACCAATGTGTCTTGTAATGGAGGATCTAATGGTTCAGCTTCTGTAACTCCATCTGGAGGAGCTGGTGGCTATACTTACTCATGGTCTCCTTCTGGAGGAACAGCTGCAACAGCAACAGGATTAAGTGCAGGAACATATACTGTAACTGTAACTGATGCAAATGGATGTACAGCTACTCGCAACTTTACCATTACACAACCAACGACTATTAGTACT
>JAIYDG010000170.1 GCA_027487625.1 Bacteroidota bacterium | reverse complement strand
GTAACTAATGCATATGGTAAAGACTCAGTAACGAATATCGATTATATCAATATCGGAGCTTATGATCAACCACAGTGTTTAAATGATATCAATTTATCAGATGGAAGTATTGGAATAAGTAGAGTTATTATGGATGGAGGAATTGATACAACACTGAATGGAACCTCTCCTTGCTATCAGTTTATTCAAGGTAATCAATATACAAGTTTGTTTAGAGGTCAGGAAGTTAATTTAACTGTAGTGCGACCTGCAACAAGTTCGGTTAGTCCGATTGACAGAAAAGTATGGATTGACTTCAACATGGATGGATTATTTGGAAGTGATGAGCTGATAATGACTGAAACAGGTTCTTTAAATTTAGGAAAGTCAGGTAAATTCAATGTATCTAGCACCCAAAGAACAGGTTCAACTAGAATGAGGGTGGGAGTAACATATTCACCAACAACCTTGAATCCAAGTGTTACATTTTTGGGTGTATTTAGAGATTTTGTAGTTAATTTCCCTGTTGATACAGTAAGACCTATTGCTTCTATAATTGGAAATGAAACTATGAATACTGAAATAAATAAAGTATTTGTAGATCCAGGTATTTCAGCAACAGATAATGTAGAAGGAAATATTAGTTCAAGATATCAAAGAATAGGTACTGTAAATACATCAGTAGTTGGTCCAAATTATTTGAAATATATCGTTAAAGACCAATATGGTAATGTTAGTGATACATTATACAGAACTGTTTTTGTAATTTTGAATCAATCAGGCCCAACCATTACATTAAATGGACCAAGTCAGCAATATGTTGAAGTTTATAATAGATACAATGAGTTTGGTGTAGTTGCAAGAGACAATCAAAACAATGTTATTTCAAATAATAATGTTATAGTTTCAGGTTCAGTTGATACTACCAGATTGGGTGGCTATAATTTAAACTACACAGTATTGGATGCATTTGGGTTCTCAGCAACAGTAAATAGATTGGTAACAGTTGGCGACACTACAAGACCAGTTATTGTACCTAATTTTCCTGTAGGTAAGAATTTTTATTCTCACCAAGTTAAAACAGCAATTGATATGCAGAAAGTTGTTTCTGTTACTGATAATTATTGGAAAGACTTAGTTCCAAATTGGTTAGGTACAGTCGACGTAAACAATGTTGGTAGTTATTTTATACCATATAATGTAACTGACCTTTCAGGAAACATTGCCAATCAAGTGATGGTTGAAATTAGAGTTACAGATAATATTGCACCAGTAATTCAATTAAATGGTGACAATCCTATGAAGTGGGAAGTTTATACTCCATTTATTGACCCAGCCTTTACTGTAAATGATAATGTTTGGCCTAAAAATACAATTGCTGTTACATTAAGACCAGCAGTAATTCCAGTGAATACTTTAGGTCAAATAACCAGGTGGTATATTGCAACAGATCCATCAGGTAACAAGGATTCAGTAAGCCGTATAATTAATATTGTTGATGAAACCAATCCAACTGTTAAAATTTTGGGTGGTGAAACAGTAAATATGAATAGATGGTGTGAATTTGTAGATCCAGGAGTTGAGTTACAAGATAATTACAACAGTGATGCTGAAATGAGACAACCAGGTAGATTTATTGTTTCAAGTACATTACCATTAATTAAAGATCAAACTAACAGATGGTTTGCGGATGTTCCAGGATTATTTAGTGTAACCTACAGAGTTATAGACTTATCTGGTAATGTAAGTAAAATAGTAATAAGGTATATTAATGTTTCAGAAGAAGCTTGTGTAACAGGTATTGGTGATGTTCTTAATATTGATAAACTAATGACTGTTTATCCAAATCCTAGTAATGGAATATTTAACTTTAAACTACTTCAAGAAATGGATAATGATGTGAAGATTACAATTTCTGATATTCAAGGAAAAGTTGTTGGAGCTAAATTAATTAGTGGTAAAAACTTATCTGAAGAAACTGTGGATTTGACTTTAGTAAATCAAGGAATTTATATTATGAAAGTAGAAAGTGGTTCTCAAATTTTTACGAAGAAACTTCAAGTAAATTAGTTTCAAATCTTTTTAAAGAAAGGGGAGTAACAATAGTTGTTATTCCCCTTTTTTGTTTTATTCCAATCCTTAATTTTAGTATAAATTATCATAGCAATAGTAATTTATTATTAAAACCAGATTAATCATCTTAATTTTATAGATTAATATTTATTCGTATGTTTAAAAAGCTACTCCTACTTTTTACCTTTTTTTGGTTTTTCTCATTAACCATTTTTGCCCAATTAGTTCCTGTCACCATTAATAGTGGTTTTAATAAGGACTTAATTGTGAATGGTAGCGGAACTGCAGGGACTTCTGTAACTTCAGCATTTGATGCTTCAAATTTTGCTTTTGTTGCTCAAGATTATCCTGGTGTAACTACTTGTTTTTTGCCCAATTCAGGGATTCTAAATAGTGCATTAACACCTAGTTTGTCATATAAATTAGCTAGTTATTCTGCAAATAATTGTTTTCATGTGACTGCTGCTACAGGTTCTTCTGTTTTAAGCTTTGCAACGCCAGTAGCTGCAAAAGATGTTTATGTTTTATGGAGCTCTGGTCAAGGTACTTGTCTTGTTGATGTTACTGTGACTTTCTCTGATTTAACGACGCAAGTTTTCCCATCAAATACTGTTGGAGATTGGTTTGGAGGAACTGCTGCTGTTACTAATATTGGTAGATGTAATATTGCTAGTGGTGTTGTTGATCCTTGTGCAGCAAATGGTCCTAATTTTTATGAAGCTAAATTTGCTTTATTGGCCAATAATCAAAATAAAAATATTGTTTCAGTAACTATTTCAAAAACTTCAGGTGCTGGTTTTTTAGGTGTTTTTGCTGTTTCTATTTTTTCTAATGGTCCGGTATTATCTCCAATTGCAGGAATTTATCCAAGTATGGCTACTCCAAATTATGCAGCAGGTATGGACACTGTTTGGTTAAATAGCCCGCAAAAATTAGTTAGTACTAGCACAAATACTTCAAGAAGTTATTGGGATTTGCCTAATGAAACCTTTCTTGAGCCAGGTTATTCAAGATCGAATGTTAATTGGACATCTCAAACATATATTGATACTGCAAAATATAGTCAAAGCTTTACTTATACTTTTAAAAGAAGAGGGTTTTGGCCTGTTAGACTTTTATCTGTTGGTATTACAAGACCTGATTCATTAAGAGATAGTACCTTAAGGTATATTTATGTTGATACACCAGGTACAACACCACTAAGTAATTTCTTTACACCACGTCGTAAAATTGGTTTTGGAGAATACACAACCTTTGTTGATTTATCAGATAAAGGTCCGAACCAATGGTTCTGGTATTTTTATACTTCAACCGATAGTTCTCAATGTAACAAATGTAATAACCAACCATTTTTCCCAAATTTCTTTGGTAATCCAATGGAACAAAATCCATTGTTTTTTGGAGGTGACCCAGGAAAATGGAGTATTTGTTTACAAACATGGAATGCGCGAGGTTGGGATACCACATGTTATAAAGATTACTTAGAGATATTAAATAGCTATTTTGTATGTAGTGGTTCCGGTGCAAGTAATGTAACAGATCAAGAAGGCTTTTTATTCGCAGCATCAGGACCAAATTTCAGTTATACAAGAAGCCAAGTAGGTACTTGTTCGGGTATTTTAATTAGACCATGCGCAGACAGTGTGACTTTCTTCTTTGATAGGTTGAAAATGCTACCTTCAGATTCTGTTGTATTCCATAATGGTACTAATTCAAGTGCACCTGTAATCGCTACAATTGGCGGTTCTTCGTTAGCCTTAATTCCAGCTGGAATTAGATTGAATGGAGTTCGAGGTGGAAGAACAGTTTTCATGCGATATAAATTAGGAACAGCAGCAGTTCCAGTTCCTTATGATTCAGCTGGATTTGCTATTCGTTGGACTTCAAAAGCCCCAACCTATGGCGCACCAAAAGCAGCAATGGAAATTCCTGATACGATTTATAGTTTACAACCTGTTCAATTCCAAACAAGATCAACCGGACAGGAAATGTTATATGCATGGGAT
>JAIYDG010000283.1 GCA_027487625.1 Bacteroidota bacterium | reverse complement strand
TGACGTCGTTGATGACGTCGTTGATGACGTCGTTGATGACGTTGTTGATGACGTCGTTGATGACGTCGTTGATGACGTCGTTGATGACGTGGTCGTTTTTTCTTCACAAATCCAAAGCGGACACTCAATGTAGGATTTGATCCTCGTTTGACATCCTGACAGTTTGCAAGGAATGTCACAAGCAGAAGAATTTGTGGGAAGATAAACTGTGCACTGAAATAAAAAATATTATGCCTTCAATTATTTAAATAAAAATAAAATGTATAATTAAGACAATTTTAAAATTTAAAAATTGTATTGAACAAAATTTCTTTTTGAAAAAAAGTTTTTGAGAGCTATACTACTATTTAAAAGCACATGTAATTACCTGAGGAAGGAAGTGATATTCCAAGTGACAGTCTTTGGATCCGCAATCGATCGTCATCTTTGGTTTGGATTTCAAAATACCTGAAAATTAATTGTCATATTTGAAGTTAAAATTATCAGAAACTCTATCAAAAACTATAAAAAATGGCAATTAATTTTATCTCAAGTTATACTCTCGTAGTGTTTGTTACTGTCTGATAAAAAATTAAAAGTACTGTACTAATCATTATCAAAACAAAAAAGTACGGTTTTAAAATAAGATATACTTAAGCGAAACTTTTCCAATTTTATCTGCTCATCAAAGTGTTTGATGAGTTCCAGGTTTCTCTTTCCCACCGACAAATCTTGAAAAAGGTCAAATTGCGTTGTTGTTTTGATCTGGAAAATAAAATAAAAATAATATAATAATTTTCTTAGATTCGTTTAAAGTTTTTTATTCATGAATATGATAATTCTTAATAGAAACGAATTAAGTCTCAGGTAGAATTTTTACTTGACCCCATCCCCTTAAGACCGTCACATCATTTATGGACAACCTCTGAACAAATCTTACCAAACTTGTAGTTGTCGCAGTACTTTGAGTAGTTGTAGTTGTTGGATAAATTGTCTGTTTCACAGGTGGTGTCACTCTCGATTTCTCTGTTGTCTGTTTTACAGTTGTCAGAAATGGTTTTACAGTTCTCAGAAATGGTTTTACAGTTGTCAGAAATGGTTTTTCAGTTGTCACTCTCGATTTGTCTATTTCACGAAAATTGACACTCTGTCTTTGCAAGGTTGGCTTTACTGTCGGTTTTACTGAAGTCAGAAATGGTTTCACAGTCAGAAATGGTTTCACAGTCAGAAATGGTTTTTTGGTCGAAGTAGTCAACACAATCGATTTGTCTGTGGTGACACGAAAACTGACAATTTGTCTTTGCAAGGTTGGCTTTACTGTCGGTTTCACTGAAGTCAGAAATGGTTTCGGTTTCTGTGTAGTCAGAAATGGTTTCGATTTCAGTGTAGACAGAAATGTTCTTTTTGTGGAAGTAGTCGGTTTCACTGTAAAAACTTTCAAACCAGTTGTCACTTTCTGTTTTTCTGTTACACGAAAACTGGTTGGTTTAATTGTCGGTTTTACTGTAGTAACTTTCAGCTTGTCTTGTTGTACAGAACTGGTTTCAATCACTCTCGCTTCATTAGAGTCTGTGATAACAGAGTTTGTGTCACTATGTACAATGCGTTGCGATGTTGATAACGCAGGAAACGGAGTTTGACTTGCCTGAAAAAAGAATAACAGATCATTTTAATAATGTCAAAAAATCATAGTCACTCTTATTTTAAAGTCGTTAATTTACAAACAGAATATTCAATCTAAGAACTTACTGTACACAAATAAAATGGACACTTTGAATGATTTCTAATCACTTTGTAAACAGCACATTGTTCATATTGACTTAAATCACAATTGTCAGTGATTCTCAATAAGCACTGTTTTTCATATCTATAATAAAGTTTACAATTTTTACTACAATAAGCACTGACAAAAAGTAACAAAAAAAAATTTAGTTTAAGAAACATTTTGATCGTTGATAAAGTTCACATTTTGACTTAAGTGTTTGACGAAAAGAAATTAACTAATTTTGATCATCGAAAATGCTTACTTTTCAGTTCTTGTGATAAAAAGAGATAGCATATGCTGTGTTGCCATTCAAAACACATTTTACATTATACCTAATAAAAATACAATTTATGAATGTTTTTAAAACATTTGGCAACCTTTATTAAATAGGCGCATAGGACGCAGTTGTTTTCCCCCCTTTGCCAATGTAAAGAGTTGAGGGTGATTCACAGTGCATTATCATGGTCAAGTCGATTGGCATTTCTTCTGAAAATTGAACCCTAAAATTAAATTAAAGAAATAGTCTTAGTTAAAAAGGAAAAAGACAATGAAAAAGGCTTTAAAATACACGTCGGTCTCAGTTGTCAGCTCAAAAATTGTATTCTCAACGCTGGACCTTAGCAATGAGTCTTAAATCCTTAGTGTTACAAAATATATGACAGACAGTTTTCACCTCATTCGAAGATGACCAACTCTTATGGCAGGGACTACAAAATTTGTTGCACATTTTGCACTAGTGGAAAGATCATACACAGCAAAAAAAAAACCATTTTTAAAGTCATCGTAGGAAAGTCCACAGGTTGCTAGTGAGTTTAGCTGTCCATTAAAGTTGTACAATCGCCAAAACATTTGCATGCATTCATCTCTGTTTGTCTTGTCTTCCACTGTAAAAAATGAAGTGACGTTTAAATCTCAAATGCTTGAAAAATTAAATAAAAATTTAATTTAAAGCTTTGCAATTTAAACGTGAATTCAAATATAAATCCCTTGATCCACTGAAACGTTATTAATTTGACAATCAATTTTTTTGATATAGACAGTTTTTGTTGTTGTCCTAATTGTTGCTGCTTGATTTCTTCGGGGTCTCAAAGGCACATCTTCGTCCTCAGTGAAAAGACCGGCCGAAAGACCGGCCGAAAGACCGGCCGAAGATGTTGAAGAAGAAGCTCGAAGATCATTCATATATGCATGAAGCCTTTGTGCACATGCTTCAGAGACACTTGGTTGAGGTTGTTGAACCTGTTTCCCCTTTCCTCCTTTGCCTTTTCCTTTTCCTTTTCCCTTTCCTTTTCCTATGCTCGTTTTTTCCAAATTTTGCTGCATACGAAAAAATTGTTCTTCCATTCGTGCAAATCTTTCATCAAAACGTCTTTCAAAGTACGTTTCAGCATCACTTTGAGAAAATTCATGAAAACGGGGATCAACTTTTTTTTCAGTCTCTGAAACTGTTACAGTCCAAGATCGTTTGAAGTCAAAAGGATTCCTTTAAATAATTATTTTGTCAATTTATTTTTAAAATATAAAAGCACCAGTCTGTAACCAATTTAAATAGCTCAAAAATAATTTTTAATGTAAATTAAAAATAAATTGACCGAAATGATTCTTTCCTTACGTGTGGTAACTTCCAATTTTAGCAGCTGTGGCAATAAAACAAACAACTATCCGACAGGGAAGAGCAGCATCCGGAAAAAGTGCATCTGTATAAAACTCCACTTTGCCCTTTGGTATTGAAATGGGTCGAATTTCAATTTTTCGAAAATGAATGCTGAAAGCTTTTGGGTCATTTTTTCTTGCTAAAATTGTGCTTATTTCATTAAAAACAGAACTTGAGAGTTGAGCAACTGGTATGAAAAGTGCAATTGTATGAATTTTCACTTTATATTTCTCTTCATCTCCTTCTGGCACCATCAAAAAAAAGGCGTCATCAGATCGGTCAAGTTCAATTTTCACTTTTGTGTTTGGAGGAAGGCCTAAAATTTAACATTTAACTATTATTCACCTATTCATTATACTAATTACAAAATTTTAAAGAATATTTTATAATTATCATTCAAAATGGTGAAATTAGTTTTAATAACCTGTAGTGCAAGAAACAAGATCATGAGAAAGACGTGCAAAAAATGTTGAGCCTCCTGGCCGATAGGCCTTTGTTGCATCATTTTCATCTCTGAACAGATTTTTTCTCTCTACCCATCCAGTATTTGAATCTACTGGTCCCATGTGACTCGATAAATCTTGATAATAACCTTGAGTATTTAGATGACTGTTTTTTGCCATAGATGAATAAGTTAAACAAGTGGTAATGTAAGACTTGTAAGGATAATGGTTTGAAGATGTACTAATAAGAAAGTCATTAACTGTAATACGAACTGACTCAAAGAGACTATGAAGAATGTTATTCACTGGACCAACTTGCTTGTCAACTGGGACCACAGAATTACTTGCAGTTAATATTTCAATTCTTGCCTCAACATAAGTTTCTTGAATTTGCCATATATTTGCTGCTTCAAATCTGTCCAAATTAAATTCAATAGTAGAAGAATCAAGGCTAGATGTTGGCAATACTTTATGATGAACACACTGCAAAAATCGAGCATCTGTTGGAAAATCGGCAAAAAAGGATTCTGCATAAATTTGTGATGGAATAGTTGAACTTTCATTTAATTGGGCCTCCATTGTATTAGTTTTTAAATAACGTTAAATTTATGCTTAGTTTGCTTTTTTGCAGTTAAGGTTTTTGAAAATGATTCGTTCTGTTTTGGTTCTTTTTTTGTTTCCGAATTCAACACAATTTTTCCAGTTTTAAATTGTTTAGGATGCATAAAACTTTCAAAAACCCCATCGCCCAAAAGTTTTCTTTTTTTAGAATTGTCTTCTTCGGGATTGTTGCTCATTTCACTTTGCCTAAAATATCCAAAAAATCATTAAATTTAATAGTCGAACAAAAATGTCGAGCAAAACATACGTCCCACATTCAAAGAAAGAACTAACCTGCAACTCACACACACAATCACACAGATTTTCAAGCAAATCCGGATGAAATAAATATCAAAGATTCGAACAAAATTTTTGTCCCTTTTTAGCATAAAGTACATGATAGATTTTCAAGCTAATTCATGAATGTGCTGCAATTAATAAGTTGATGCGTTTTGTTCTTAAGCAAAAATAAAATTAAATCTTAAAATGATCTTTGCTTTTCCAAAAACATTTTATAACTTGTTCTGAAAATTTTGGTTGGCGTCATTAAGCCACGTGGCAAAAACTTAACATGTTAAAGAATATTATTTTATTCGTAATAATCTTCAAAGTTACAACTGGATATAAGGTAAAATATTACTTTTTGCATTAATAGAAGACAATAACTTGTTTGTATTTCAAAAGATAAGAATTTTTGAATATTTTTTAGGTTAATACTTTAAAATACTCATATTTTTATATCTTTTATTAGATTTGTACATCATACAACGATTACGGACCGAAAAAAACTTGTCCGATCTACGACACTAAAAACTGTGACGAGGTTAAGTTTTTCCCAGTTGACTGCAAAATTGTCAGTACCAAGGCAAGATATCCTTGCGTCAGGTATCGTTGCCCTACACCTCCTTCAACTCCTTTGTTAGCTGGAGCGCCGTACTCGTCGTCAGCTACTTCGGATTTATCAACAGTGACGTCGCCTTCGTCTACAACTACTTCGACGACGTCTACAACTACTTCGACTACCTTAAATTATCGTTTCTTGACAGGTAAAATGATTTTTTGGATATTAACTCATTGTCATCAATGTTATCTTCATTGATTTGGCCTAAACCTTCTTGCTCATTTTCAACAATTTTTTGAATTGAATGTAGTGGTCTTGTTGTGTGTAAAGGTACGTAAAACGAAAAAAGATTGATTTCTGCTCCAATTCCTGGATTCACATAATCGATAGCCGGTGTTGAACTAAGTCTTTGTCCAAGATGACCAACAACGGGGCTCATAAAAGAACTATCTAGAGTTTTTTGCAAATTGTACTCCATTTTATTGTCTATTGAATAGCGGGTATAAAAGAAAAGAGTATATTTTGATGAGTTGAAGCAAAAATTTAAGTTTTGTAACACGCGGACTTTTTAAAAGATTAAGCACATGGGATTTTGTTTCAACTTTTCTTGTTATCAATGCTTGCTTTTTGCTTTCTTTAATGGCTTCAAAGTTAACTTTTTTTGTTGGAATTTCACCATTAGATACAAAGTGCAGATACTTTATCAACGTATTAAGTTCTGTATCATCAGCTGTTTGAAGTGTTTTTCTGTTTTTGGCAAAATCTGGTTCTTGATAAAGCACTTTTAAAAATCCTTTGTCTCTAATCAAACACGATTTTAAAATGTCTTTGTTTAAATTCATTTTTGATTACATTATAGCAAACGTTGCAAAAGAATAGTGACAAACACTTCACATTCACTTAAAACAAGCTTTTCATCGAAGGGGTCTTTGAAATATAAGCAGACTTCTTTGTCAGGAGTAGTAATTTGATACCAAATGGGGTCAAAATACACAATTTTTTTCTCGTTAACTTTTCCCTCCAATTTTGCACTTCCGATTGATGGCAAGAAATTCTCAATAACAGAATTCTTTTCTCTCAAATCTTTTATTAAATTAGATGAAAACTGAACAAAGAGAGAAGCTGGTTTTGATTTTACAACATAACCAAACTCACGAACGCTTAGTTGCCAAATGCCTTCTCGAAGTTCATTTTTAACTAAGTTAAACTTTAATAAACCAGACATTAAGGAACCTTTTAAACACACATTTTTTATAGAATGTTTGTTCATTTTAAGTTTTCTTCTGGTATAAACTCATTAAACTTAGAAGGATAGTACAGAAACTTCACTAAAAAATATTTTTTTCCTTTCACTTTTTTTGAACCTAAAATTTTCTCGATTTCAAAAAAATTTGTTTTGTAATCAGGTTTTTCTGTTTTTACCAATTGTTCTTTGTAAAATGATCCGGGCACATTATCTTTCATTAAGTCACGTAGATGATAGAGAACTGGAGATATGTAGCCGTCTATTTTTGCAATCTCAAATATTTGTCCTCTCTTTGTAAAAGTTTATCGAATCTACGTAGTTGCCTGACAAAGTATCGATTTTTAGACCCGCCCAACATAAAATAACCTTTTGAAGGTTAAAGAAAGCTACTCTTAAACTGCTCTCATCTTTTTGCTCTTAAGTTGTGCTCCTTCAGCTTTTATCAGCTGAAGCAACACTCAAATTTGTAGGTTTTCTTTTTTATCAGCTACTGTGAAGTAAAGTCAGTTTTGAGCTTTTTTTATCAGTTTTTGAAGTAAAACGAACATTTTTTTAATACAAAAATTCGGCAGATCTAAAGTAAAGTCATTTTTACTTTTTAAGCAGTTTTTAAAGTAAAAAAAAGCAATTTTTATTAAGCAAAAACTAAGTTGCTCTAAAGTAAAGTCACTTTTAAGTTTTTTAATGAGTTTTTGAAGTAAAAAAAAGCTGTTTTTATTAAGCAAAAACTAAGTTACTCTAAAGTAAAGTCAGTTTTAAGTTTTTTAATGAGTTTTTGAAGAAAAACAAACAGTTTTTTCTGAACAAAAATGTGATGTTAAGACCAAATTTCAAATTTTGAGACTATTATCGGCAACATTTTAATCGATAAACTTTTTTACCTTAACATCAAATGATTTGTCAAATAATTTCTCTTCTAACGTTAAATAGACGTAATCTCCTACTTGCAGATTTGATTTATCTTTTTCATAACGTTCTTGATTTGCTATTTGTTGTTTAAAATTAGGTTCATGAAAAACAGTTACACCAGCTTTTTTTCTTGCATCAAATACCTTAGCAGAATCAACTATAGAGGATATTTGTTCTGGAGCAATTCCACCTAGTTTTGTTTGTGGCGTATGATTAAATTGATGGACAACTTTTGGGAGAAAATTAACCCAGTCTTGACTTAATATTCCCCTTAAAAGCATGTAAAGTTTTCTTTTTATTACGTGTATAGCCCATTCACTGATACTTGCTTTGTTTTTTCCAAATTTTGGTCTAAAAACAATGTTTTTTTTGCGAAACAATTCTTTGCATCCTATAAACTCTTTGCCTCTGTCAGATTGAAGTACATGAATTGGTGCACCAAATTCTTCAAAAATTTCTTCTAAAGCTTTTGAAACACTGGCACTTGATTTAGATTTAAGTGGTTTGGCAAACATTTTTAAGCTAAAGCAGTCAATAAGCAAGAGAAAGTAAACAAAATTAGAGTAATTAAACATCACTGCTAAGTCCATTTGACAGAGCTCTCCATAAAAGTTCACATCATAATGTCTACGCTCAAAATTTCTCACTGGTTTTTGATGCATTATATAGTTTTTATCCTTTTTTAAAACACCGTAAAGTCTCTTTTTTGATACGACAATATTAAGATCAGTTTTTAGTAATATTTGGAATGTTTTGATTCCTCTGTAACTTCCTGAAAAATTAGGATCCCTCCAAAGTTCTAAAATTTTTTGATCACTTATTGTTGACATTTTGATAAAAAAAACTCTATTCTACTTCTGAGTTTACTTTTTGAAAAAGCAGCTGACATTATTGAATAAAAAACAATGAGCTCCGAAGACCTTCAGATTGCAAACAGCTGTGAAAGTTATATTTTGAGAAAAGTTCCATTACTAATATCAGCGTTCCCTGGTTTTTTAGTTTTTGGAGAAACTATTTGTGGTCAAACTTATAATAAACTTAAGTGCTTAAAATTTAACTTTTTTGACTACTCAGTTTTAAGTGATTGCATTTCCAATTGTCTCGAATTTGTTGCAGAAGATAAACATCAGACTGGACGTTTAGCAATAATTAAAAATGAAGTGACTTATTTTTGGCAGGGATTTTCAAAAACTATTGACAACAATACTGAAAAAAATATTAGATTTATCATCTCGTCTGCTTCTCATGAGAGTGAAATAAATTTTTCTTTGATCGAGTTCAACAATCTTATTTTTTTGTTGAAAAGATGTTTACTTTCTAGTCTTTGTCTTAAAGATGAAGAAGAAACATTTGTTCTTGAACTAATTACCAAAGATGCTGAATTTATTATGTCCTGCAAAAATACTCCTTTAATTGCCTATGAATTTTTAGAAAAATACTTATCAAGTAGGTGCATGGTTCTAACAAAAAAAGCTTCATTTATTGAACTTTTACGCTATCACAATGAGAGTTTTCTTGTTCTTAAAAAACTTCATCAGATTTGTGTACCAGAAGATCCTATAACTGTTTAGGTTAGTAAAAATATTTAACTGTTGAGGTTATTTGCATTTTATTAACTTTTGGGCCATTCAAATAATACGTAACACATGTGAGCAGTTTATATTTATTTGTTTTATATTAAATTTCAGATATTCACGTTAATCATAACGGAATTTTGATTCAAAGTCAACTACATTTGGGAGCGTACTCGAGACCTGAGCCGAGATCGGACCCTGGAGTGGACCCTGAAGTAAACCCCGAAGCGGACCGCGAAGTAAACCAGGAAGCGGACTACGAGTCATGTAGGTTTTAAAACTGATACTTTTAAAAAACATCACTTCTTAAATCTTAAAAGTATTAAATAGCAATAAGTATTAAATAGCAATTCTGCAATAAAAGGTTTTAATTTTTATTTTCAGATACAATTGCAACAATAACCATTTCGGTTTCAACCATTACATTGATATTGGTAACTTTACTTGATCGTCTTATCGTATTATTTGTTCAAATTCTTGCAGATTTAACATCAGTTACCCTGGGAAGCTTAGGAGGATTGGTTTTCCTGGTTTTGCTAATAGGTTTTCTGGTAATTTTAAATTATTATATTGGTACTTTTAATTTATCATTTCTTTGAGGAAGTTTTCTTAAAATTAAATTTTAAATTGCAGGTAATTAAAATCAAAAGGCGACGAACAAATCAAAGACTAGTTAGTCTGGAATTTTCAAGGCAACGGATTCGACCAATTGGGTAATTTTTCATTTATAAAAAGCTCAGATTTTATTTTCTCAATTATGTAGGACCGTGATATGACTTCTTAAGCTCAATTATCTAAAAGTATTATTCCTAAATTTGTGAATTTTTTTATAGGGAAATTTCAAGTCGTCAGTGGCGAACCGAATTGAGTCAACGAGTTGAAAATATGCGTGAAGAATCTGAAAGATTGGCTCGAATTGAGGCTTCAAAACGCCAGTGGACTGCCGCAGCATCTCAGATCAATAGTCTCACCAATCCTACGTTCCGCGACACAACAACAACAACAATGTCAACAACAGAAGGAGACATTGAAGCCGGAAGTTTTCGGCAACCGTCAACGTCGTGCACATCGTCTACATCGTCTTCGTCAACACTCAAGGTAATAAGGGGCCATCCATAAATAATCTCAGAATTTTTCTTCAATTTTTTGACTTCCTCCCACCCATCTGCCTCCCTCTATAGCACAACTTATATAAAAAAGAAAATGTTATCTTTTACAGCCCTTCGTCTCCAAGGATAAATTGTATCCTACTCAGGAACTTCAAAGCTTGGCAAAAGCTTTGAGCACAACTGAAAGGCCGAAATCTTTGAGCACAAGTAAAGGGCCGAAATCTTTGTGCAAGAGTAAAAGGCCGAAATCTCCTCCACCACCCGTTCCAAAAACATGGGCACTTGACGTATTTGCGCCGTCAGCACCTACATTGCCACCACCGCCGGATTTAGTTCCAAACGGTAAATTTTTTCTACCTTGAGGGTACATAAACAACTTGCAAATCTCTTAAAATGATGTCACACAATTTTGATTAATTTTTTGTACTGTCATCGTAATCCTTGACTAATTAAGTTTAATATTTTTTTACAGAAAAAATTACTTCAACATCGTCGAAGACTGCTTCCTCCTCCCCTCCTTCCAAAAAGTTTCGCTTATCTGTTCTGCAAGTTAAAGAAGTCGAAACTGTCAAGGTCAACTACGACAATGAAAGAGAGGTTCGAGAGGTCCGAGAGGTCCAAACTGGAAAGATCAACAACGACGAGGATGGTGAGGACCAAACTGAAAAAATGGACAACGAGGATGAGACACAGGTTGTTGGTGAGGTCCAAACTGAAAAGTTCGACAATGAGGGTAACGATGTCGACGAGGAAAAAGCAGAAGTCAATGACGACCAAGTCATGCAAGACAACGTTCAAGAGCAGATGGATCAGGAGGGCGGTGCAGAGTTCAAGCAGATCGAGATCGACAGTGACCTTGAAAGCGAAACTGAAGAGGCCCCCGAAACCGAGGACATCGACAACAATGACGAGATCGAAAGTGACCTTGATAGCAATAGCGAAGCTGAAGAGGACAACGAAATCAAGGGCGTGATCGACGACAATGACGTCAACATTCGTGACCTTGATAGCGAATTTGAAGAGGACAACGAAACCAAGGACGATGAAAAAAAGGATCCAAGTTTTTGTCCCTTTAAAGTTCGATCATCCGCAAGAAAAGTCAGAAAAAAGCCGTACTTTTATCAAGCCGGGTAAATTGATATGTTTTTGAGTTAGAGTCATTCAAATAATATGCGACACTTTTTAGATTATTTTAGAAGACCCCCTCCTACTGTGTCATTTAATGACATTGTCGATATCCCCCTTCCCGAAAGTGTCACGTATTATTTGAATGGAATAGAGCATATGCTATCTCATTTGATCACAAGAACTGTCATGTATGCATTTTTGATAATTTTGACAAACATTCACGTCAAAATGTGTCACAATGTCAAACTTTTGCAAAATATCTCACTTTTTTAAGCCGTTTATTAAAATTTCAAAACCTTCTCTTTCAGATTTCCGTAAAATTCGACGCAAGTTTTCGATAAGAATCGTAATTGAGGATACTGGCAAACGATAAACCAACGGCAAATGATAAACGAAAAGAAGACGAATCGAAAAAGCTCAATATTTTTTTAAAACCGTACTCTAAATCAGTGTTTCTCAACCCAAATACCTCTGCGACCCGCAATTGAGAATTTTGTTGGATAATATGAATATTCGAAGTAGGAAAAAGTTAGCCTACGACCCGTTTGAAATCTTCTAATATTCGAAGTAGGAAAAAGTTAGCCTACGACCCGTTTGAAATCTTCTAT
>JAIYDG010000566.1 GCA_027487625.1 Bacteroidota bacterium | reverse complement strand
CTCTAACTCAACACTCGAAGAATCGCCGAAAGCAAATTAAATTGCTTTTTACGGTCAACGAGTAGGATTTTTCATGGGGGAGAAAGCGACTGAAATTTTTCTTGAAAGAATGAACGTCCTATTTCTAGTCAGCCCGCTAACGAAGCCGAATGTTTGTAAAAGCCTGTTCTGTCAAAAAAGGGAAATGTGATAAAACACCTTGTACATAACGGTTTCGCACTTGCCGCAGTTGCCGGCTAATGGAAACGAATCGGTCAACAAAATATAAATTTAGATTGAGAATAAAAAATTTACAACATTAAATAAATGTAGGCAATTGGCGGCAATTGCACTGTTATAAGCATACAGAAAATCAGCGTCAAATTTCCCGTCAGAATTGCTTGAGATTCATGTTTTATTTTGTCGCCTTAACAATTGAATTTGTGAAAACGAAACCTTGCCAAAATAAAGTTGAGGTCAGGTTCTTGTCAACTTAAACCCGAGCAAAATTGATAGAGTCAATGGTCAATATAAGAAGGCAAGGAGTCTATAAACTGTCAAAGAGTGAACAATGGTCGTGGCGCAAAATAAAACCGCGTGATTTGAGTCAGGAATTAACTTTAAAACTTAAATAGAATTGGTGCTTGTCAATTTGAAATAATACGAAAAAGGCACGCGAAAATTTGGCTTGATAGATTCACGGAAGACTATGTCATCTGTTGCTTATAACGTGTTTATATGCGCCTAAATTTAGCAGGTTTGGGCTCTTTGGTGGGGGCTTTGCGCTATAAATAGGCTAAATGCAAATAATGATATTTTTTGCTTTTTTCCAAATTATAAACTGTCAAATGGACTTTTTATAGCTTTCAAATTTCTGTTACTTACATGGGTGTAAATCTCTGTTGTTCTGCTACTTTTATGCCCCAAGATTTCTTGAATATACCGCAAATCTGTGCCTTCTTCCAATAAATGAGTAGCATAACTATGTCTTAACCAATGAAGGGTTGCTGGTTTATTAATTCCTGATCTTTTTACAGCTTGTTTCATTACTTCCTGAAAACTCCTTTCATCATATCTTTCTCCAGGTGTAACTCCTTCAAACATATATTCTTTTGGTTGATACTGAATATAATAGACTCTCAATAGCTCAATCATTTTGTCTCCAATTGGAACAACTCTATCTTTTTTACCTTTGCCTTGTCTTACAATCATTAGATTTCTTTCTGAATCAATATCCTTTGGCTTTAATGACAATACCTCTCCGCTTCTTAATCCACAAGCATAAGTTAATGATAGCATTGTTCTATGTTTATTATTTATTGTCCTTTCCAAAATTGTTTTGACCTCAATTTTGCTTAATACATTGGGAAGTTTTTTTTCTTTTCTTGGTCTAAAAACTTTTTCAGTCTCAATTTTTGATTTACATACTTTTTCGAAAAAAATCTTAATAGCATTAAATACCTGATTATGATAAGAAATCGATAGCTTCTTTTTTACAATGTATTCATTTACATAAATAATTATATCATCATTATTTAACTCTTTAATTGGTTTCTCACTGTTAAATTTTAAAAAACTTAATAAGGCATTAGAATAAACATCAATTGTATTTTCTCCATAACGCATTGATTTTAAGTAGTATCTAAAGTCCTTAAGGTATTTCTGAATTTCCTGACTTACAAAATTTGATCTCTCATTTGTTTTCTTTTTTTGCAATTCAATCTCTTCATCAGATTCAGGTTCCTCTAATTCAATATTCCACCTAAGTCTATTAAATGGTGTATCTGGAACATGCCAACATCTAAGTGTTTTGCTCCATCTTGCATCATTAAACTTTCTAATTTCACCATTCATATATGGATTGTCATCAGCTTTGATTCCGATTCTTTTCTCTTCTCTATGCACAATTAATTTAGCTTCCCAATTTGCCATAAGTCAATTTTTTAAGGGTTTCATTAATCAGTTTTTAAGTAATAATTTGTTGCTTAATTACACCAAAGTGCCGCAAATACTAAGCTTTTTAACCGATTGATAAAAACTTCATTTATTAAGTTATAGCAATTTTTATAAATACTAAAATTGATTTAATCCTTGACTAATTTCCCCAAAAACAAAAAAGGGCCACATGCTAACATGTGACCCTTTTTTAAATTTTGAATTTATTAATATCTAACCAAATTTTGTGATTTGTCTGTTTGCTCTACTTCTAAAGTGTCTGTTTTATCTTGCTCTTGAACCAGATTTTCTTTTAACTGCTCTATAACTTTATCGTTTGAATTCTGCTTGTTTTTTGCTTGAATTCCTTGAGAATTGTCGAACAAAACAAACATTATCCCAAATCCTAAAAATACAGATAGCTGCCCAAATAAGAATACTTTTGACCATGCTTTTTGTCTGTTAAAAAAACCAACTAGGTTTAATACCAACAGAAGAGATAAAATGGTGAGTATCATAATCGTTTTATTTGTTAATCAAATGTACAATTAGTAAATTATTCTGAATCTGATTTGAATCACTAATGCTCTAATTGATATCTAGGCTGTTGTATAATTATTTAAGCTGCTGTTTTGTTTATGTATTATTTTTCATTCTGAAGAAATCCCTGTTGTTTTTCCCATTTTCCATTCTTCCAAACGCAAAAATCAAAGCTTCCATCAGGAAAATAAAATTCAAAATTGCCTGTATTTAATGGTTTATCAGGTACAATGTTTTCATAAATCAAATACTTGTTTTTTTCATCATACCTTAATCCCATTGTTGCTGAATTGTTAAATTCAAAAACATAT
>JAIYDG010000154.1 GCA_027487625.1 Bacteroidota bacterium | reverse complement strand
GCTCCTTTTCTTTTTGTGTGATTTTAAGTTGATTGTCTACTTCAATATACTTTAGATTTTCTGCTAAATCATTTACTTCTTCCTTATACTCATCATATATTTTTCGATAAGTTAAAGCCTTATCTGGCATCTCTAATTTTTCATAAACAAAACTTAGGTTTCTGGCAATAATTACGGTGTGGTTGATATTTTGACTTTGGTTAGAAATTTCAAAAGATTTCTCCATACTTATTGCAGCATTCTTCCAATCTTTTCTTTTTTGAAAAAGGTTACCTTGATTGTTATAAACTGCGGCCTCTCCTGATTTATCGTTTAACGCGACAAATAATTCTAATGCTTCTTTATAGTTTTTTTCCGCTTCCAATAACCTACCAGATTCAGTTTCATTGTCAGCAAGATTTACCAATTGTTGTGCATATTCTTTTTGAAAACCTAAACCTTGAAAAATAAGCGCTGCTTCATTAAACAATGTTATTGCAGAATCAAATTGATTTTTTTTACTGTAAATGATTCCAAGGCCATTCATTGATTGAGCTAAGTATTCTGGGTTATTAATTTGCTGAGATATTTTGAATCCACTGTAATAGGATTCAAAAGCTCTTTCTGCATCTTTCTTTAACCAATAACATGATCCAAGATTATTAAATGTTTTGGCTTTGAAATTTGGGTCATCAAGAATCTCATAATAACTCAATGCCTGAGAATGGTAGGAAATAGCTTTTGAAAAATCGCCATATTGCTTGCTACACATCCCTAAATTATTCAAGGCATTTGCTTTTATTTTTATATCATTTGCCCATAAAATAGCATTTTGATATTTGAGTATTGCATCTTTTAAATTTCCTTTTAAATAATAATCTGCGCCTAGTCTGTTACTGTTTCTTGAAATCTCAAAACTATCACTTGTTTGTAATAAGATGATGGATGCTTTTTCATGAAAATACACAGCACTATCCAGGTTATTATTTAAATAATGTAATAGACCAATTTGACTTAAAGCTGAACCGGAGTATTTTGGTAAATCGGCTTTGGATGATTCTTGATAAGCTTGGTTAGCAAATAGGAAAGCTTCTTTTAAATCAGAGTTTTTGTAAGCATTCGAGATTTCTATTAATGTTTGAATTCTTTGTTCATTGGGTAGTTTTTGTTTCAGTTTGTCTAATAACTGATTTGGTGCCTGCGCATGAACCAATTGTATCTGAAAAGCTAATAAAAATAGAATCCTAAACCATCTCATATTGTATGCCAAATTACGAAAAAAAACAATTTAGTAATTGTTCAAATCAAAAATAAGTTCAATTAGTAGTCATTATATTTTAAGGATGAGTTCTACATATTTTAATGGAATTATATTGATTGGAAATTAAAAAAAAAGAGAACTTTTTGAGTCAAAAAGTTCTCTTTTAATAATTAGAATATTTAGTTTAATTGGAAACCATATTCCAGATTTTCAAAAATAGCTCTGAGCTAATTTCTTCCATTGGATTTGTTCTATCAAGCAAGGGATTTATTTCAGTTATTTCCCAAGCAATTGTCTTTGGTGATTTTAATAAACCACTTAATAATATTACAGCTTCTTCTTTTGATAATCCTTGAGGCACTGGAGTTCCTGTACCAATTGAAATCTCGGGATCTAAACTATCAACATCAAAAGAAATTAAAATCAAATCACAAGCATCAAGATAGGCTAAAGTTTCATTTAATATAGCTTGAATTCCTTTAGCTTTTCTATCAGAAGGACTAAACCATTTAATATGATGTTTATTTATCAAGTCCTCTTCATCTTCTTCAGTATCTCTTAAATCAATAAACACCAGGTCTTCAAAGTTAATTTTAGGTGTAATTTTTTTATCACCTAATTCTAATAAATCCTGCCAAAGTTCAAGTTCTTTTTCAGTGATTTCATTTTTATCTTCAACTTCATGTTTCAAACCTAAAGCCGCGGCCAAGGGCAGTCCATGCATATTACCAGATGGAGTTGAAAATGGATTATGCAAATCAGCATGAGCATCTATCCATATAACACCTAAGCGTTTGTCGGGATACATATTCTTGATAGCAGCAATAGGAGATGAGCCATTGCTATGGTCTCCGGAAAGAATAATTGGAAAAGGATTTTTTTCTTCTAAAACAGAAGAAATTTCTTTGATAGCTCTTTTCTGTACTTCGATAATAGAGTCGATGTTTTTTAGAAAAGGATGAAGATTATCTGAGCTTAAATCTTCAGCACTTACTCTGCTTACTGAAGGATTTTGAAAATCCTCAATTCCTGTTTTTTTTAATTGATTGAGCAAAGCCTGTGGGCCAAGTTTGGCGCCTTTTTTTCCAGCTCCGAAATCTGATTCAATAGTTACAAATTTTACATTTTTCACAAAACCTCCAAGGGATGGTGTAATGGCAAATATAGCTTTTGGCTTCAAAATGCATTATCCATTTAAATAATGTTTAAGTAAAAATGATATGGTTTTCAGGTGTTTAACTTTATTTTTTTAATTTTAAGTAGTTCAAGGCCACAGATTTGACCCTTTAAAATCATTTTTTGTCATTTATTAAAATATTTACATTGAATTTTTATTGTTTGCTTAACATTGCAAAAAATTAAAAAATTGAGCGCACCACACATAAGAAATAGGTATACAGACCTTATTCACCAAACATTCTTTTTTCCGCGTCATGGATTTGAAGTAATTGATAATCAATTATTTTTTCATGGAATTGATTTAAATGCACTAGTAAAGGAATATGGTTCTCCATTAAAATTTACTTATTTGCCTAAAATTGAAAGTCAGATTACTAAAGCAAAAGAGCTTTTTGCTAGTGCAATTGAAAAATACCAATATAATGCATCTTATAATTATTGCTATTGCACAAAAAGTTCTCATTTCAGCTTTGTATTGAATGAAGTTCTAAAAAGTAATGTTGATTTAGAAACCTCATCAGCATTTGATTTGGACATTATCAAAACTCTTGAAACAAAAGGGAAATTTAGAAAAGATCAGTTTATTGTGTGTAATGGTTATAAAACCGATTCTTATGCACAAAAGATGGCTGAAATGGTAGACATGGGTTACAATAACCTAGTATGTGTTTTAGATAATCCTGAAGAATTGGATTTAATCAACAAATACACTAAAAATCAAACCAATTTAGGAATTAGAATTGCAACAGAAGAAGAACCTAATTTTTTAGTTTATACTTCAAGATTGGGAATGAGTTATAAAAGAGTGGTTGATTTATATGAAAGTAAAATCAAAGATCATCCTAACTTTAAATTGAAAATGCTTCACTTTTTTGTGAATTCAGGAATCAAGGATACAACTTATTATTGGAGTGAACTTACGCGATTAGTAAATGTTTATTGTGATGTTAAAGAAGTTTGTCCTGATTTAGATACACTGGATATTGGTGGTGGGATGCCTATTTATACTTCACTAGGAGTTGAATATGATTATGGTTATATGATTGACCAAATTGTATACTATATTAAATCAATTTGTGAAAGCAGAGGTGTTCCTGAACCAAATATTTTTACTGAATTCGGTTCATTTACAGTTGGAGAAAGTGGAGGAGTACTTTATTCAATTATTGGAAAAAAAGAACAAAACGATAAAGAACAATGGTACGTAATTGATAGCTCATTTATTACCACATTACCAGACACTTGGGGCATAGGACAAAAGTTTATTTTATTGGCAATAAACCAATGGGATCATGAATTTCAAAGAATAAATTTAGGTGGATTAACTTGTGATGGCCAGGATTTTTATAATTCAGACACACATACGAACCAAGTGTTTATGCCTAAAATTACAGATGATGAACCATTATTGATGGGCTTTTTCCACACAGGTGCTTATCAAGAAAGTTTAGGTGGTTATGGAGGAATCCAACATTGTTTAATTCCGGCTCCAAAACACTTGATAATTGACAGAAATGAAACCGGAGAATTAACTTATCAACTATTTGCTGAGGAACAAACTCCAGAAGCAATGTTGAAAATTTTGGGATATTAAATTTAATCACCTTATATTTGCAAAAAAGAAAATTATGGCTACTACAAGATTAAAAAGAAAAGACAGAAGAAATAAGGTAACTTCGGTACTTCGTAAGAACCGTATTAAAGTAAATACCCAATTGGTGAAAATTAAGTCTCCTTTCAAAGAGCAGACAGCTATCATCGAAGAATAATATTTTCTGTAAGAAATTAAAAAAGTCGATTCATTTGAATCGACTTTTTTTTGTGCTTTAAATTCAATGATTTAAAACAAAAAAAGGCAACATAAAAATGTTACCTTTTTTTTATATGTGCCGTGAAGGAGACTCGAACTCCTATGCCCTTGCGAGCACCACCCCCTCAAGATGGCATGTCTACCAGTTTCACCACCACGGCAATGTGGTGGCAAATATGGCTTAAATAACTTAATTCCGCAAAATTAAAATGTAGTTTATCTAACTACTGCTTTTAATGGCGATAGAATTAATGAAACTCCATCAACTACTGCTGTAAATCCATCAATTACCGATTGAAAGTCTACAACAAATAAAGTAATCATTACTGTTACAATTGCCATCATTAAACCTCTTACTAAATAAATCATAATGTTTTGTTTTAGGGTTTTTGTCGAATTTTCTGAAAACAAATGTAAGAATGTGGATAAACTAAAAAAATACTTATTCCATAAATAGAGTAATTATCTATTTTAGTAGTCATTATTTTACTTTAAAGCATCAACTTATGCACATCAATGTGGAAAAAACTACTATAAATGGCCTTAATACCTCTTTTACAATTAATGATTATGGGGCCGAATTGTGTTCAGTGAAAGATAAACTAACTGATTATGAGTTTATGTGGCAGGCAGATCCTAAAATTTGGCCACGACATGCTCCGGTTTTGTTCCCTTTTGTTGGAAAGAGTGCCCTAAATCAATTTTTACATTGTGGAAAAGTATACCCAATGGGTCAACATGGCTTTGCTAGGGATAATAAATTTGAAATAACTGAGCTTTATACTGATTTAGTTACTTTTACTCTTAGAGGAGATTCTGATAGATTTCCACAATTTCCTTTTGAGTTTATTTTTAATATTAGTTATCAGGTAATTGGCGATGATTTAAAGATTAGCTACAAAACTTATAATATTGGAAATGATAATTTGTATTTTAGTGTTGGTGCGCATCCTGGCTTTGCATTACCTATTTCTAATTTATCTGAATATTTGATTGAATTTAATGAATTAGAGAATTTAGAAGCTCATTTATTAGCAGAAGGATTATTTGATGGCAATACTTCAAGTATTTTAGAAAATAAAAGTAAACTTATTTTAAATAAAGAGCTATTTGAAAAAGATGCGCTTGTTTTTAAAAATTTAAAATCAAAAACTATCAAGCTAAAACACCTCCATTCAAATTTTTCAATTGAAATGGATATTTCTCAATTCCCTTATTTGGGTATTTGGGCAAAAGTTCCTTGTGAAGATTTTATTTGTTTGGAGCCTTGGCAAGGTTTAGCTGATAAAGTAGATTTCAAAGGCGAAATTTCTGAAAGGGAAGGAATTGTTAAATTAGCCCCAGGTGCTGAACATGAGTTAAGCTATACAATTGGCTTTCAATCGCCAAATTAATTGAATAGACTAATTGATTGATAATAAGTTTTAATAAAGATTTTCAACCGGCTCTAAATAGTTTAAGTACTTACAATTACCCGATTTACTTTTTGATAAAAAATATTTGTAGGATGTAAAATACTATTCCTCCTATAAAATATGCAATCAAGTCATACTTGTCTGAGGTATATGCCGATATAAATCTTGGAAGTATAATTTCGAACAAAAATCCGAAATATAATATAACAGAAAGTATGAAAAATTTTGAATAAACAAAAAGTGGATTTACCCATGTTTGCTGCAGAAACAAGGAAAATGTAAGCACCATTGGTACCACTAAAAAGTCATCAAAATATGAACTCAAAAAAATGGGAAATACAATCCAATTTTTCGAAAGGTGAAAAATCAACCAAAAGATAAAAAAAACTAAAAATGCCTGAAAACTTCTTTTTTCAATAGCATCTTTAATGTTGATATAAAATCGATTCATCCCGGTAATACAATCAGAATAAATGTGATGAGAGCAATTATTCCCATCAAAATAAGTTGCCCACCACGTATTAATTTCTCGACAATAAAATATACTGGATTTTTGTCTGAATCTTTTATTTTATACCAGTTTAACAAGAAAGGAGCAGCGCTCAAATCCTTACTTTTTTCATCTCTTTCTTTTCTGTATTCTAAATCTAAAATTTCACCACAATTTTCGCAAAAAGCTTTGTTTCCATTTGTCCAGTTAGAACAATGCTCACATTTTTTAATCGAAAATCCACTACTTGAATAGCTCATTTAATTTAGCTTCCCTGTATTCAAAAATCTCTTTTACTTTTTTATCTACAAATAACCAATGTAGAAATGGAGCTAATATCCAACCTTTCGACTGATAAGTAATGGTATCAGTCATTTTTGTTTGTCCATTAACTTCTTCAAATGTATGTCTATGGTGCCAAATTGTATATGGACCAGAAAGTTGTTCATCAACAAATTCATAAGGCGGATCCCATTTACTTATTAAAGTTTTCCAGAACATGGGTATACCAGCTAAAGCAATTCTGTATTTAATATGAATTCCTTCCTTCATTAAAATAGGAGTTGGAGTTAGAATCTTGAAACTTAATTCAGGAGGAGTAAGCTCATTAAGGTTTTCAGCTTTACTAAAGAATTCAAATACCTCTGGCAATGGGCGAGGGATGATTGTTACTGTTTGAAGAGTCTTAAATAATTTCATTAACTATTAAACAATTAAATAGGGGAATGTTTTGAGTCTAATTGTCATGTTTACATGAGTAAATACAGGGATAAACATATGTAAAAGAAGTGCTAAAACAAATGTTTAAACAATTGTAAATGAGGCAAATATGATTATAAAACTAGATAAAAGCTTTAATATCGCACTAAACAAATGTTTAAACTAGTTGTAAACAAATGTTTTTCGTGTATAGAAATGTTAATTCTTTGTTTTACATTTGTATACTCTAATTGTAAATCAGTATATTAGATGGATGAGCTAAATAAACGAGTGTTAAGTGTTATGGAACATAAACAAATGAGTAAATCATCATTTGCGCTGGCTTTAGATACTTCATTGCCTGTATTGACACATATTAGTTCTGGTAGAAATAAACCTGGTCTGGAGCTAATACAAAGGTTATTGAGTCGCTTTCCTGATATATCCCCTGATTGGCTCATTCTGGGTAATGGAGAGATGTATAGAGATACAATCACTAAACCCGATTTTGAACCAGAAATAAAGCAATTTGAGCAAATGCAAAATGAATTAAAGTTACAGATTCAATATCTACAACAAGTAATGGATTATCATCAGCTTTTATTCAAGGAAATCAGTTACTTAAGTGACTTAGACCAGCTTTTGGGAAGGAATAAGCAAGGTGCCTTAGCTATTCAGAATAAATTGACGGAATTAAAAGAATCCATTAAATCTAAAGTTTAGTTTAGATATAACTATATAATATATTGATATATAGATTTATAATTATTGTAATCGTTCTTCTTTAATTAAAACCATGTTGACTAATTGTCAGTATTGGGTTTAAAATTAATTGGGATTTATTCCTAAAATAGAGCGTTTTCCCTTATTAGGAAACTAACTAACGATAGTTAAAATGAATATAATTTCGAATCAAGTAGATTTGATGTAATTGCAAAAAAAAATCCATTCTGATTTTACTCAAAATGGATTTCCAAAAATTATCAAATCCCAAATCCCAAATCCCAAATCCCAAATCCCAAATCCCAAATCCCAAATCCCAAATC
>JAIYDG010000323.1 GCA_027487625.1 Bacteroidota bacterium | reverse complement strand
GTCGGTCATGGTTGGTGCGCCAGAGGTACGCTCCCAGAAGGGGGCGTATTTAAGGCGATTGGCGGCATCGTAGGTGAAATTGTAGCCTTGGATGTCGCGACAAATACCCAGCGGTGCCCGCCAGCTCAGGCTGGCAATGTTGCCATTGTACTGCGGGGTTTCGGTATAGTCGGCAGTTTGGTAGGTCATGCGCATGCTGAAGGCGTCGGCTAGGTTGTCTCCGGCTTAGGTGGTACAATTGTTGATGTCTCGAGCCAGGAGTGGATTTTGTAGTCTGACAGTTTGATTACAAATGCACAATATCTCTTTTGTCTACTAGTTCAAGATAGCAATCTTTGGGTACAAAATAGATTCGGCCTTCCGACTGATCTAAATAGGACATTCGAGTATCAATAGCACAATCCCCATGTAACTTAAATTTGATCTTTTTTTTACCTCTTTCACCAATTAAAGACACTAAAAATACATCATCTTTAATTGTATCAATGCGCACATCAACCGCATCATTTGATATTTTTTCACCTTTATTATGAAGTTTAACCAAGGGAAGATTCATTTGCCACGTTTTTCCATCTATAACTTGGGTGTCTTTTTGCATTACTATAAAAAGAAAAGTTGTATCCCTCCTATGGATCAGACCATATGTAACATCTCCAGGATAAGGAACCAAATTAGCATTATTAATGCCATCCTCGGATAAATGGCTTCGCCTGCTAAATGCTGTTTCATAAAAAGATGTATCTACATGATTTTGGTTGTAATAAGTATGTTTGATTCCATAAATGTGGTCGTATATTTGTCTTTTTTCCTTGTAATGACCAATAAACTCAATCCATACATAGACCGGCACGTCAGCAAAACCTAAATTAATGAGTTTTGCTGACGCTGCTACGTGGGAGGGCTTGACGAGGATATCCTCCACGTTAGTACTTGGGCTTTCATGAGTAGTTACTACTTTTCCTTGACAGGAACAGAGTACTAATAGCCAGACTACTATAATGGTTGTTTTCATAATAACGATAGTCTATTTTACTGTAATGATTGTAGAACCTGAACGCCGACTAGCGCGCCTAACATTACCCATTCCATCAAAACTTGATCCACTAAAACTCATGCCGCCTGTTTTAGCTACACCTCTTGCAAACTTTGCACAGTAACTTGAATTACCAATGGATGTAGCAGAGGTATAGCCTCCAAAAGATTGATAGCCTAATTGCTCCATTTCTCTGGCATAGGCTAGCATGGCACTGTAATCTAAGCCCTTGGCCAAAGCACCAACTATAGCACCATATCTGTTTAATAACGGTGATTGATGGAGCACTGTTAATATCTTGGTAACATTCTCGTCATCCGATTTTGAAAAATTCCAGTTAAAATTAAGGCGAAGAGCACTATAATTTTTACTTGATCTTACTGCACCTTCATTTTCTCCTCTATTTCCCTTAACATCAGTTCTATCATAACGGCCAAAATCGAAATATTGTAAATTCCCACTTTCTCCATCTACCAGAACAATTCCTGCATGACCAGCCCCTTTGTATTTACCATCCCCATCACCAAAAGTTTTTTCAAACCATTTAGCCAACTTCTGATTGCTAGGTATTTTTGGGCTATCTTCTGGGTAAGCAACCAGAATAGCCATATCCTTGGCAGGTTGATGGTTGTTAATTTGTAATAGATGTTGATTAACCTTATTCCAATCTACTTCATTTCCATCCTCATCCTCATATCTTTCGTTATCCCAATTATATCTATAGGGAATCATACCTGTTGGATCAGAAAAGACCAAGGGATTATTGAACCCAAAACTATAAGAAGATGAATAAGGCATATTTTCAGCAAGAGGATCCACACTATTCCACCTCCCCACACTCGCATCATACCACCTTGCCCCATAATCACTCCAATTCAGCCCCCAATCCTCATTCAACTCCTTCCCATTGTACTGATAACCATTCTCCGTACCCGATTGCGTGATCCAAGCCCCCTTCATCTCCATTCCAAACGGATAATAATGATTCTCCTGCAACAACTGTATCGCCGTTCCATTCGCCGCAAAACTTACCCGGCTATTCCCTAAATGATCTTTCAGCGTGTACTCATACCGGAATGCTCCACCACCAACGGGCACAATCCGCCCCTCTGCATGGTAAATCGCCTCCAGAGTAGTTCCGGTGTATTCGATCCCCATCACATAACGCTTATGCAAAGACAAAGTCGCACCAGTGTATACTTGTTTTTCCAGTTTTTCTCCTGCTGCGTTGTAAGTGATTTCGATTTTGTTGTTGGGAGTAACGTTGGCAAAAGTAAAAACGTCGGGTAGGTTCAATGCATTGTAGGCTACCGTCAAGTCTTTATGGCCGTCGGATGTCATATTCCCGGCATTGTCGTAGCCGTAGTAGAAGGTGGTGCCTTTGGGTTTGAATCCGTAGGGGCGGTTGGTGGTGGTAGCCAGGTCAGTCACCCGGCTCAGTCGGTCAGGGTTGGTAGCATCATAGTAGTACACCAGCAGGTCAATCTGGCCGTAGGTGGTACCTGTGGTTAGCCCCCGGCGATGGTACTGGCTGATGTTGCCATTGAGGTTGTACAAAATGTTGGACTCCGAATACTTGTCGGTCATGGTCGGTGCGCCCGAGGTACGCTCCCAGAAGGGGGCGGATTTGAGTCGATTGGCGGCATCGTATGTGAAATTATAACCCTGGATGTCGCGACAAGTGCCAAGTGGTGCCCGCCAGCTCAAACTGGCAATGTTGCCGTTGTACTGCGGGGTTTCGCTGTAGTCGGCAGTTTGATAGGTCATGCGCATGCTGAAGGCGTCGGCTAGATTGTCGCCTGCTTGGATGCTGCAATTGTTGATGTCATTGATGCCCGTGAGCCAGGAGCGGATGTTGTAGTTGTAGTCAATGGATTGCAGGTAGCTGTATGTGGAGCTGGGTGTCGGCAGGGACGCTCCGGTATAGTTGCTCGCATGTAGGTTTTTTTCCAACAATCGTTCCATTTCATCATATCGCTGCTCGGCGATGATTTCTTTCTTTTGATTGTTGATTTGATGCACGGTAAAGCGCATGCGGCCCGCGTGGTCGTACACGTACTCCTCGCGCAAGAGGTAACTATGCGCGGTGCTGTTGGGGCGGGCGCTGTGGCCCCGGCGTACTTTTACTTTGCGGTCTACAAAATCGTAAGCGGTGTACACCGAGTCAAAACCTGCGGCATGGTGCTGCATCCGGGTAAATACCGGTCGATAGCGGTTGTCGTAATAGGTTTGAGCCAGGGTGTAGG
>JAIYDG010000240.1 GCA_027487625.1 Bacteroidota bacterium | reverse complement strand
ATGAAGGCTTATGTATTAAATACAAATGGGAAGGCCTATACCTCTTCTCTGAAATTGTATTTGATTCCGCAATACCAAACTAATAAGCCCATTCTATTAGCTACTCTGAAGCCACAAAGCAGAGGTGCTTATGTGTACCAATTTAAGCTGGCTGATACCTTAAAGCTGGATCAGAAATATACCCTTGAATTGGAAAATCAATGGGGCGACCGCTTGCAAACTTCCCATTTTTTAATTGAAGCCTATAAGCTTAGAAATAGCAGCTATACTGCGCAACTTGAAAGGGATAAGTTGTATAAAAAGGAAGAGATTCGTTTTCAGGTTTCGGCTCGAGATGCCAATGGATTGCCACTTACCGATGCGCGTGTTAAACTCCGTTTAAAGCTGGTTTCCTATGCAGATTTTTACGACTCTATTCAATTTATTCCTGCCGAATGGTACCACAGTTTGTTGGAAAAAACTCAAGACCTTGAAATAAATTCATTGACCGAGATAGTTGTTCCTGTTGACAGTTTGCCAGCCATGGATATGCAACTAAAGGCTGAACTGAGTTTTAGTAATGCTGCGGGTGAATTGAAGAAGGAGGAGTTTATGCTGTCAATTCTTCAAAAGCCAAGTTATGCTAGTTTAACTCTGGAAGATTACCAATTGAAAGCAGCATTGATTTCTTATGGAAAATCGGTATCACACAAAGCTATTTTGGTAGGATTGAATAACGGTACAATTTTAGTAAGAGATACCGTCATGGTACCAATTACTTGGCGTATTTACCAGAATTGCGATGCCTATCAGCTATTGGATACTGCTGGGAATTTGTTAGCTAGCCTGAATCTTCCACGCCTAGAACTTCAATCACTTATAACAGGTAAACGCACACACGATAGTATTTTTATTCAGAGTAATAATCCTGCTCAACTTGAATTTTATTACCGGATTTACAAAGACGATATGTTGATAAAATGGGGTAATACACGCAATTTAAATTATGTATTGAGTGATACCTCATCAGCTTCATACAATGTGTTTCATTCGCTGGTTTACCGATGCCACAAATGGATGTATGAATCGGTTTTTTCCTTTAAAGAAAGGGAGCTGATTGTGAAGACCAATTTGCCTAGTCAGATTTATCCCGGGCAAAGTATTGCTCTAGATATTCAGGTAAAAGATGCGTTTAGAAAACCAGTGCCATATTCGAATTTGACTGCATTTGGGGTGAATGCACAGTTTGAGGATTTTGATGTTCCTGAATTGAAATCCTTTAGCAGTGAAAAAGATAAATTGTTACTTACAGAAAATACCCGTTTGATTTATTGGCCTGAGTTTACAAAAATTCAAAGTATTTACCATCCTTCGTATACTTATTTGTTAAAAACAGGCTTGATAAAGGAAGGAGATTACCGCCTCCGTTACCCCAACGAATTGTTTATTAAGGAACGATTAGCGCTGCAAAAAAATCAGGTTGAAGTGGTTCCTATTCTTACTGGAAATGGCAAGCGCATAACTTTTTATTCTGTAGACTTGGATGGAATTCCCTTGGTGCTTGAAGGCGAAAACAAAGGAAGCAATGCCTTGCTAATCCCCAAAGGAAAACATCAATTGAGCTTAAGAACACGGAGTGCAATTTTTACACTTCCTTCAATAAATTTTGAAGATAGTTCTCGCTATGTATTGGCTTTTGATACCTTGTGTTTACCTGCTGGAATCCAAAAGCAAGCTTGCGCAGTTCAACAAGCTTGGAGCAAGGATGAATTGACGAAAATAAGGAAGCATATTCTGGTATTGGATGTTACAAACAGAGCATCCATTGCAGAGGGTTTTTATGTGGTTCAACGAAACCGAATTGCCAAACTTACAGCACCTATTTACCGTGAAAGAGAATCGCTTTCTTCTAAAAAATTAATTTATTCGGGTTTGTTTGAGGAAGACAGTATGGAATTGGTTTTGGATGGAAAGCCGATACAAAAACTTCGCTTTGAATCAGGAAATACCTATGTGTTATTTAACAATCGCTTGGTAATTGAAAACCAATTGCCCGATTCATTGGAATATGGGTTTAGGTTCTTTAAAACCAACGATGAAAGTTTTAGTTCCCTTTACGATACCTTCAACCTAGAACCTTATTTGTTGCCAGTCCCGCTTACCGCAGCACAATTTGGTTTTCAAAAGAAGTTTCCGGCTGCAGATGAACGATGTTTGTTGAAGGCTCGTTTTGTACCTAAAGTAAGTCCCAATCCGCAATTGGTTCAAGTTGATATTAAGCCCTCAAATCAGACAGAATTGAGCAATGTATTGTTTTTTAACAAAGAAGATAAATTGGAGAGTTTACTTAATCCTGAAATGAGTTCTTCGTATTCCATTCATTCATTTATGCTGAAACCTGGGATTTATGATATGTATTTTATTTCGGCCTACAATACTGTTTACAAGATAAGTAATATGCGCATTCTAGCCAATGGAAAGACGTGCATTTCATTGGATTCATTGTATTTCGATAAACCTTGTTATATTTTGGATGAAGTGAGAGAACTGAGCAGGCAATTACACTCCGAATACCAATTGAGGGAGTCGATGCAAGTGAGTTATAGGAAGGAAGATTATATTGAAGTTCGAGAAAAATTACCAGTACAAATCTCAGCTTCGGAAGAAAGGAGCCCTTTGGTTTCAGGATTTGTTTTTGATGAAAACGGAACTACTCTCGAAAATGTAATCATTACACTGGAGCAACAAGGTAAAGTAAAGGGTATATCCTTTTCTGATAAAACCGGGAGTTTTATAGTTCGTGATATTAATGCTGGAAATTATCAAATGCGCTTAACAAGATATGGTTCTTGTATTACCTTGATTAATTCTATTCAGCTTCAGAAAAATAGGTTACATAGTTATTCGGTGCGCTTGAATAAATGCGGATTTGATGGACAATTTGGTCCTGGTGTTTATTTTGGTAAAAGGGCATTGTCGGAATTAGACAAGACCATAACTACCACTCAACAAAGCAGGGGTAATACCCATGAAAATGAAAGTCCTGTTTACCTCAATGGAACAGGCATGTTGAAAGGCAGGGTTGTAGATATGTTAACCAAATCTCCTTTAGATTATGTTTCTATTGCATTGATTCGGAATGGAGTAAAGGTACTATCGGGCTTGTCGGATGACGATGGTGAATTTCTTTTCCGTAATCTTGCTCCAGGAGATTACACGCTCCAAGCTAATTATATTGGTTATTCACAAACCATTATTAAAGGGATACTTATAGAAAGCGATTTTGTAAGGCATGTGAACTTTACTATGCAAGGTTCGGATAGGCAATTGCAGGAAGTGGTTATTACACATAAAAAAGATCTTGTTGATAGAGGGGGAGTGCGAGGCCAAAGTTATACCTCCAAAGAAGTAATGGCTTCACCCGTACGTAGTGTAAATAGTATTGCATACACTACTATGGGAGTTGAATCCAGAGCTGGTTATAATACACCTATTATCCGTGGCAGTCGGGTAGAGGGTACTGCCTATTATATTGATGGCATTCGGGTTTCAGAAAAAGGTAATCTTCCACAAAATGCTATAGATGCAAATGCCAAATTCAAATCGAATTTTTCAGCTAATGAGGAAAGGCAAAGGATGATTCAACTTGCTTCAGATGCTACTGTGAAAAACAACCGAAGTGTGTTTCGTGATTATGCATTTTGGGTTCCAAATTTAGTTACAGACAAACAAGGAGAGGCACATGTAAGCATTCGTTTTCCAGACAATATTACCCGCTGGGACACTTGGATTCTAGCCATGAACGAGCATTTTCAATCGGGGACGAACAAGTGGCAGTTACGCGCCTATAAGCCACTATCTGCGAGTTTGTATATTCCTAACTTTGCCATAAAGGGCGATCAAATTCATATTAAAGGGAAATTGAGTAATTATACAGGTGAAGAGCTAGAAGTTCATACCCATTTTTCTTTAGGTGATAGTTTGATAAAATCCGATTCTGTTCGAATTCAAAAAGGACATACAGAAAGTGTTCGAGTTGATGTGTCTAGCACTGATACACTTGCTTTGAAATATGGATTGAAGGCAGATGGAAATTATGCCGATGGAGAGACCTTTTTATTGCCTGTATTACCTGCCGGGATTGAAACAAACTTGTTTCAGCAAAAACTACTTTCTCAGGATTCAGTTTGGAAAATCAGCACAGAATCTTCAGGTACTTATGAACTTCGCGTTGTTCATGGATACAGCCAATTACTAAGAGAAGAAATTGGTAGACTTAGAGATTATCAGTATGGATGTGTTGAACAGACCAGCTCCAAAATGAACGCCTTATTAGTTGAAAAGGCACTTTGCAGATTGATGAATGATTCGTTTGGCGACGAGAATTTAATTCGCACCTGCATTCGAAAACTAGAAGCACAGCAATCAGGAAACGGTTCATTTGGTTGGTTTTCATCATCGACACCTGAAACTTGGTTGACTTTTTATGTAGTAAAGAGTTTGCAGGAAGCCGAAAAGCAAGGCTATGAAACACGTGTGCTCAACAAAGGCTTGGATTATTTCAGAAGCAATTTGCATAAGTTTCAAGGTACAGAAAAACTTCGGGCATTGTATGTGTTAGCTGAGGCTCGTGAACCTTTGAAATACGAGGAATTGTTAGGTAGTTTCATTGAAGAAAATTTAGCATTATTGGATAGATTGATGCTGACTGCCATCAAACAAAAACTGGGTTTACCACATTTTTCAGGCTTTTTGTACCAGCATATTGCAAAAAATGCTGAAGGCGGAATCTTTTGGAATCTGCCTTATGAGTCTATGTTCCAAAACCGAAATACTTTTGGACCGATGGCTTATGAAGTCTTGAAAAAAGATGGTGCTGATTCAGCATTCCTAGCGGGATTGAGGATGTATTATTTCAATGAACGGAATTTTTCTGCTTACCTGCAACGGAATACACTCGAATCGGCTATGGTTTTGCAAGCCATGGCCAAGGATATTGCCGCAGCTGAAAATTCGAAATTCCTGCCCATACTGTCTCTCAATGGAAGGGCATTGGGAAATAGGTTTCCTATGCGAATAAAGTTGGATACGAATTTCACATACAAGTTAAGCAATAAAGGAGCCAAAGCACAGGCATTGATAAGCAACAAAGTATTTGTTGAAAAACCGAATTACGATTCCAGCTCATTTGGAATTAAAACCTATTTTGTTCAGGATTCAAGGCAAGTAAAACAACTCAAATCGGATATGGAATTGGAATATCATATTGAATTAAGTAGTAAGAAAAATCAGGAGTTTTTATTGGTGCAAATTCCTATTCCGGCATCCTGTATTTATTCAGAAAAAGGAAATCCATTTGGAGCAGATGAAGTAGAATACAAAAAGGACAGAGTATTGCTTTATTTCAGACGTATGAGGGCTGGAACGAAGCACTTGGTCATCAGGTTGGAGCCACGGTTTAAAGGCAGTTATACCTTATTGCCAGTTCAAGTAGAAAATATGTATGATGCGCAGATTAAAGGGAATAATGGAGCGATGAAATTGGAGATAAAATAGAGTTTGGAGTGTGAGTTTGAGTGTGAGTTTGGAGTGTGAGTATGGAGTTTGAGTGTGAGTGTGAGTGTGAAGTGAGGAGTTTGAGTGTGGGAGAAGAATTTGAGTCTTTCCTTCTTGCTCAATACTCAAACTCAATACTGATTTTGCTCAATACTCACACTCAATACTGATTTTGCTCAATACTCAAACTCCAAACTGTTTTTGCTCAATACTCACACTCTATACTGATTTTGCTCAATACTCACACTCAATACTGATTTTGCTCAATACTCAAACTCAAAACTGCCTTGATTTACTTCTCCAAACTCTTAATCATTGCAAATAACATTTTAGATAATTCCTCTGCATGGTGGTAGAAAGTTTGATTGGTTGATTTTTCGATATATCCCAACTCATAGAATATCTCTAAAATTGCTACGGTCTCAAAAACAGAACCTCTAGCGATTACATAAAAATTTCTTTTATCAGGTTTGGTGAATCTCCCAGAACCCTCTGCTATGTTTAATACAATGCTCAAAGATGCTCGCCTCAATTGGTCTCTTTCTGATGCACTCAAATTTAACTTCAATACTAACCCTGAAATTTGTCTATGATAAACTTTTGCTTTGTGGTATACTTCTAATTTTTCAAAATCAAACATGATTTATACATTTTCTTATGAAAAATACTGAATCATAAATTATTGATTTTGGTTTACTGAATAATGATAAGTCTTTTGGGTATTACTTTAAATATTGCAATAATTTATTTGGCTGTGTGTTTGAGTATTAAGTGGTAAAAAGAGGTTTTTGAAATTTTTAGGACCCACACTAGAAAATGAATAAAATATCATACTTAGAGAGGAATTTAAGGAAACCCTTAGAAACAGTTTGAGTGTGAGTGAGGAGTGTGGAGAGGAGGGAAGTCAGTGTGAGTTTGAGTATGAATCAGTTTGAGTTTGAGTGTGAGTTGGGAGAAAGACAGTTTGAGTTTGAGTGTGAGAGTGAAAGATAGAGTGAGTTTGAGTGTGGAGGAGAGTCTGTTTGAGTGGGAGTGTGGAGAGAATCAGTGTGAGTATTACACACTTGCTCAAAACTCACACTCAAAACTGCCTTCCGTTCTTGCTCAATACTCACACTCAAAACTGTTTTTGAGTCTTGAGCTCTTGCTCAAAACTCAAACTCAATACTGATTTTGTGGAGCTGCAGGGATTCGAACCCTGGTCCGGAAATGGATTGGTCGTGCTTTCTTCATGCTGAGTAAAGCATTAATTTCAGTTGATGCAGGCTGCTTTTCTTACCAACACCAACCTAAGATACCTTTTTACTGTTAAATGCCGGTAACCCACACTTAACAGACCCTGTTAGATGACAGTACTAGTGGTAGCGCAACAAGACAAACACTACCGTACTGAAGGCCGGCTTAATCTTCCTGATTAAGCAGCCATAGCGAAGTTAGACTCGCCAATTAAAGTTTTAGGGATTGATATTAAAGTGCCAACACACCCAATGCACTGCATGCTTACACGCCTTTGCTCATCCCGTCAATACCGGT
Source organism: Bacteroidota bacterium (assembly GCA_027487625.1). Taxonomy (GTDB): domain Bacteria; phylum Bacteroidota; class Bacteroidia; order UKL13-3; family UKL13-3; genus CAISCU01. The sequence goes on along the minus strand of JAIYDG010000240.1, from coordinate 16,128 downwards.
CAGCCCCATATTTTAAAGAACAAAAAGCCTGACTGGTTTTCTCCCAATCAGGCTTACAAATATACAATAATTTTTCTTCTTTCCTTTTATTCCAATTCAATCAAAATAGTGTTCTTCTCTACCGCCTGTTTTGGCTCAACACATATTTTCTTCACTTTTCCTTCTCCATCTGCCTTAATTACATTCTCCATTTTCATGGCTTCTAATACCAATAATGCATCACCTTTTTTAATAGTATCACCCACTTGTGTCTGAATTCTTAATACCAATCCTGGCATTGGTGCTTTTACATTGTTGGCTTTTGCTACCATCATTTTATCTAATCCCAACTGACTTAATAATGCATCATATTGGTCTTTAATCTGAACTGCATGTTTTTTTCCATTGATGAGGATATTCATAGTTTTACCATTTTCCTCCTTGTCTAACAATTCAATATTCAATGATTGATTCTCCAAAATCATGTGATATTTGTTGGTGTCAAGTTTAACTATATCGGCAGAAACCGGTTTTCCATCTAATAAAACATTGCCTTTGTGAAGGTCGAATTGCAAATTCTGTGAATTAACTTGGATATTAAGCATATGTATTCAATAATTTTATTTTCTTGCGGCTGTAAAGTAAGTTATGAGAAAAGTTATTAGTTATTTCCTCTTGTCTTACCTCATCCTTTCAATGGGATGCAAGGTAAATAAAAGTTTTGATTCGAATTCAGCTAAAAATATGGAAAAAATCATGCTTGATGATGTGGTCATTCGTCCTCAGGCAAAAGTTAAAGCAGTTCCATACCAACCAATGCCTAAAAGAGTGGTTGATTTGCTACATACTAAACTCGAACTGGCCTTCGATTACGATAAACAATGGGTTATTGGAAAGGCATATTTAAATATTAAACCTTATTTTTTGCCTGTTCAAAATTTCACTTTGGATGCAAAAGGTTTTGAAATTCAGCAAATAAAAGCTGTAATTGGAAAAGATACTTTAGCTGTTACGTATCAGTATGATACGTTTAAAATCGATATTCAATTGCCTAGAGAATTGAAACGAACTGATACTTTTCAGGTTATTCTAAACTATACAGCCAAACCTTCAGAATTAAAAAACAAGGGCGGTTCTGCCATTACCGATAATAAAGGTTTGTATTTCATCAACCCAAAAGAAACGGACCCCAATAAACCCAAACAAATCTGGACACAAGGTGAAACTGAAAACAGCTCAGCTTGGTTTCCAACTATTGATAATCCTGGAGAAAAACATACACAGGAAATTTTTATTACTATCTCAGAAAGCGAAACTTCATTGAGTAATGGATTACTGATAAGTTCAAAAAAAATCGGAAATGGTTTGAAAATAGAACATTGGTCGCAAAAATTACCGCATGCTCCTTATTTGGCTATGTTGGCTATAGGTAATTTTACTGTAACCAAAGATAAATGGCGTGATAAAGAAGTGAACTATTATCTTGAACCGGCTTATCAGAAACATGCAAAAATGATTTTTGGTAAAACGCCTAAAATGATAGAGGTTTATTCAAAATTAACTGGCGTTGATTATCCTTGGGAGAAGTTTTCTCAAGTTGTAGCCCGTGATTTTGTGAGTGGTGCTATGGAAAATACAGGTGCCGTTTTACATTATGAAGGTGTTCAACACGACGAAAGACAACATCTCGATAATAACCATGAAGATATTATTGCACATGAATTGTTTCACCAATGGTTTGGCGATTATGTAACAGCTAGAACTTGGAGTCAGCTTGCTTTAAATGAAAGTTTTGCTACTTATGGCGAATATTTATGGAATGAATCTGAATATGGAAAAGATTTTGCAGATTATCAGTTTGAAAGAGCTAGAAATTCTTATTTCGGTTCTAAAAATAAACATGTAAGTCCTATTGTTAGGTATTTTTATAATGATCCAGATGAGTTATTTGATGTACTTAGTTACCAAAAAGGTGGACGTATTTTACATATGCTCAGGAATCAATTGGGTGATGAAGTTTTCTTCAAGGGAATTAATCTTTATCTTACAAAAAATGCTTTTGGAATTGCAGATATTCATGATTTAAGAAAAGCTTTTGAACAATCATCTGGAGAGGATTTAAATCTATTTTTTAATCAATGGTTTTTAGGTGCTGGACATCCTACTGTTCAAGTAAAATATGACTATATTGTAGATAGGAAATCAATCATAGTTAAGGTGATGCAAGTAAAAGATTCTTCTTTATCTGTATTTAATTCTCCACAAAGCATTTTCAGTTTCCCTGTAAAAATTGGTATTGGTGATTCAAGCGGATTAGTAAAAACGGAATCAATTATCATAACTAAAAAATATGAAGAATTTGAGATTCCATACAATCAAATTCCAGATTATATAAGCTTTGATGAAGACGGAATTTTACTAGGCCAGATTGCAGAAACGAAATCCAATGAACGTTGGTTGAATCAGTTTTTAACTTCTAAAAATTATGGAACTTATAATAGAGCAAATGATGTTATAAAGAAATGGAATTTGCCCGCCGATATGCCATTGTTTGAAAAAGCAATTCGTGCTGGAATTAAGCATGAAACATGGTTCAAACAAATTGATGCACTTAATTTATTGAATATACAACCAGCATTAATTGATAGTTTTAAACAAACAATTATAAATTTAAGTTTAAATCATCCAGTTTCAAAAGTTAGAACAGAAGCTTTAGTAACATTGAGTTCACTTGGTAAAGAATCATTACCTTATTTAATCAAAAGTTTAAATGATTCATCCTATATGGTTGTTTCAACTACTTTGGGTTTAATGGGTCAGATTGATTTAGATACTGCAATCTATTTTGCCAATCAACAAGTGCCAGTTTCATCAGGAGAAATTCATGAATCTATAGCAGAATTATATGCCAAGAAAGGAAACATAAATGCCAGTGCTTATTTCAAATCGCAATTAGGTAAATATGGATTATATAGAGTTCCAATCTTAAGGTATTTTGGTGATTATATTACCAAATCTATCCTAAAAGAAGGAGAATTGTGTTTGCAAATTTTAGATGAATACATATCGATATCAAGCGATACAGATTTAGATAAACGCGTGATTCGTATGAATTCAAAAATTAGAAAACAGCTTGTAACTGAAATGAAGGCTGCTACTGAAAATCAACAAGAATATTATAACAAACTTTTGGAGCAGTTAAACAATATCGATAAAAAACTAAAATTAAGGTCGAAAACTTAATTGATCAACGCCATGAATTTTTAAGGTTCTTGGATTTTGTACAAACCCAATGATTCTGAAATTATCAAGGTTGATTGAAGGGCTTACATAAATTTTTGTTTTTCCTTCAGATTTAATCAAAGGAGCTGTAATTAACTTCCTGCAAATATTGTGGTGATGAAGAATTTGATTAGCATTTTCTCCTCCTTTTACTGCTGAATTAATTTCTCTTTGAACAAAAGCAATATTTAATTCTAATGAATCCATTGGTCCCCAAAATCTATATGCTACAATTAAACTGTCTTCTCCTTCTTCTGCAGCAACTCCCAGTTTTAAGAAATTAGGATTTGGTTTAGAAAGGTTTTGGGTGATTTGCACTGAAATTCCTTTTTTATCAGCACCTGCATGAGCATTTCCTCCGTTAACAAAAGCCATGGGAGTATATAAGTTTTTCTCACCTTTTTTTAAGGCATAATTCATTTGTTTTTTGGTATATAATGAATCACTAAATGGGTCAACCCAACCCGATTTGTTCCAATAATCAACGTGGTAATCAATTACATAAACTGGTGATGAAGTGCTATCACTTAAATGAATGACTTCTTGCATAAAAGCATCAGCAATAGGACAAGAACTGCATCCTTCAGAAGAAAATAATTCTATCAAAACATTGTTTTGATACATTTTTTCTTGGTTATTGGGTGTGAAAATATCGACGTTTTGCTGGGCGAAAATATTGTTACAGAAAAGGCCCAAAATCAAGGTAATTACAAGTTTAAATTGATTTACTTTTTGTAGATACTTCATTTTATATTTTGTTTTGATTCGATTTACAATGATAGGAATGATTGGTTTTCAATCATCCAATAATGCGTAAAAATGGCAAAAATTTAGCCAAATTGATTAATAAGTCCGTTTTTTAAGTAAATAAAATGATTTGTTGCCTGAATTTGATAATAATTTAGAATGATTACTTTTGCGGAATGACAATTGAACAACTAAAAGAGTTGAAGTATAGGGTTGATGCCCTGAGGAGGTATCTTTGACATCGAGACAAAATTACTCGATATTCAGGAAGAAGAAGCTTTAAGCAGAACCAGTACTTTTTGGGATGATCCTAAAAAAGCGGAACAGGTTTTAAAATCCACCAAACAAAAAAAAATCTGGACTGATGCCTATGCAAATGCAGTGGCTCAAGTTGATGATTTAAGTGTTTTGTTTGAATTTTATCAAGCTGGAGAAGGAACTGAAGAAGATGTTGAAACACAATACAAACATGCTTCACAAGTGGTTGAAGAACTCGAATTCAAAAACATGCTGAGCAGTGAAGAAGACCAAATGAATTGTGTTTTGCAAATCAATTCTGGTGCTGGTGGAACTGAAAGTCAGGATTGGGCAGAAATGTTGATGCGTATGTATATTATGTATGCAGATAAACATGGTTTAAAAGCAGCTGTTGTTGATGAGCAAGCAGGTGATGGAGCCGGAATAAAATCGTGTTCAATTGAGGTTGAAGGCAATTTTGCTTACGGTTATTTAAAAGGAGAAAATGGTGTTCATCGTTTAGTGAGAATTTCTCCATTTGATTCTAATGCACGCCGACATACTTCATTTGCTTCGGTTTATTGTTATCCTATTGTTGATGATTCAATTGAGATTGAAGTTAAAGATGCTGATATAGAAGTTCAAACTTCGCGCTCGGGTGGGGCAGGAGGACAGAATGTAAATAAGGTAGAAACCAAAGTGCAAATGACACATAAACCAACTGGAATTGTGATTGTTTGTCAGGTTGAACGCTCACAAAGTGCCAACAGAGAGCGTGCCATGAAAATGCTGAAATCTCAGTTGTATGAGTTGGAATTAAGAAAGAAAAACGAAGCAAGAGATAAGATAGAAGCCGGAAAAAAACGAATTGAATGGGGTTCACAAATCAGGAATTATGTTTTTCATCCATACAAATTGGTGAAAGACCTAAGAACCGGCGTTGAAACATCAGATGTACAAGGCGTAATGGATGGAAATCTGGACGATTTTATTAAATCGTACCTAATGGAATACAATTCGTAACACCGCACTGTATCACCGCGATAAATCGCGGTGGTACCGTTATCGTCGGTTGATGATAGTCGCTACCGGCTGTGCAGTCGGCATCACAATCATTTCATTGATATTCATTCTTTGTGGTCTAGAGATTGCATAATAAGCTGCATCAGCTATGTCTTCTGCCAATAGGTTGTCAAAGCCTTCATAAACTTTGTCGGCGCGTTCTTTATCGCCATGAAATCTTACTATTGAAAACTCAGTTTCCACAGCACCAGGATTGATACTTGTTACTTTTACGTTATGTGGAGATAGTTCAATTCGCATCCCTCTGCTTAAGGCATCAACGGCAAATTTGCTGGCACAATAAACGTTTCCATTTGCATAAACTTCTTTTCCAGCAATGCTTGAAATATTGACTACATGACCTGCTTTTCTTTCTACCATTCCTGGTAAAATAATTCTGCTGATATAGAGTAATCCTTTTACATTGGTATCAATCATTTTTTCCCAATCTTCTATATCGCCTTCATGTAAATTTCCTAAACCACTTGCTAAACCAGCATTATTAATTAAGTAATAAATGTCTTTCCAATCATCTGGAATTGCAGAAATTGCCGTTTCAATTTCACTTTTATGGCGAATATCAAATGGACAAAGAAGAATTTTTATTTGATTTTCTGATTCTAATTCTAGCTTGAGTTTTTCAAGCCTATCAAGCCTTCTGGCGTTTAAAATGAGATTGATACCTTCACTTGCAAACCTTTTTGCGATGGCCATTCCTATTCCTGAAGAAGCTCCTGTAATAAAAGCGATTTTATTGGGCATATTTTTTTGTATTTTCGAAAACCTGCTAATTAGACAAATATGAATTTTTCATTGGAGAAAACCGAACATTATTCGTTGCTTAAAACAGCACTTACAACAATTGATCAACCTCAAGCGGAAGAACTGACTAAAATGGTTCAGACGCATGTTGCTGAAAATATTTGTCCTTACCTGATTTTGAATTTTGAATCAGTAGAAAGCTGTAATGCCGGAGCTGTAAGAGAAATGATTTCGATGGGGAATTTCCTCGCCGAAAATAATGGAATGTTAATCATCAGCAATCCTCACGATCAGTTTACGCGTCTTTTTGATAAGGCTGAAATTGTTTTTGTACCAAGTGATATTGAAGCCATCGATTATGTTTTCATGGATCAAATTGAAAAACAATTTTTGAGTGAAGAAGGAGACGAAGAATAAAGACTGCCTATGTCATTTGAAGTTACCATTTTAGGAAATAGTTCTGCATCACCTACCCACGACAGGCATCCTTCTGCACAATATGTCAATATTTGTGACCACCATATTTTAATTGATTGTGGTGAAGGAACCCAAATGCAATTAGCGAAGTACAAGATAAAAAAGTCTAAAATTTCGCAAATTTTCATCAGTCATGTTCATGGAGATCATATTCTTGGTTTGCCCGGTTTATTGTTATCAATGAACCTAATGAAAAGGGAATTGCCAATTCATATTTATGGGCCACCTGAGTTGTTTAAAATTTTAGATATATTTTTTAAGTATACAGAAACTCAATTTTCTTTTGAATTACATTATCATATAGTTAATCCAAATACTACAGGATTGATTTTTGAAAATATCTATTTCCGTGTTTATTCATTTCCGCTTTTTCATCGAGTTCCTACGAGTGGCTATATGATTGAAGAACGTACCAAATTACGCAAGTTAAATTTGGAGATTTGTGAAAGGTTAAAAATTCCTTTTACCTATTATAATGATATAAAAATGGGAAAGGATTTTTGTACACCTGAAGGTAAATGGATAGCAAATGACCAACTTACTTTTCCAGCAGCATTGCCAATAAGTTATGCCTATTGTTCTGATACGATGTTCGATGATAGGGTAGTGGAGTCGGTTAGAGATGCAGATATTCTTTATCATGAAGCGACATTTATGCATGATAAACTTGATAGAGCAGTTTATACCATGCATACAACTGCCAAACAAGCGGGTATTGTTGCAAGAACTGCGGATGTTAAAAAATTAATTATTGGGCATTTTTCATCACGATACGATGATTTAGAACCCATTTTAAAAGAAGCTCAAGCTGAGTTTCCTAATACTGAAATTGCTGAGGAAGGCAAAACATTTATTTTAGAATAAGATGCAAACATTTAGTCCAGAAAACTGGAAGGATTATGAGTTATTGGATTGTGGAGATTTTGAAAAACTCGAAAGATTCGGAAAATTAGTTTTAAGAAGACCAGAGCCTCAGGCTTTATGGAATAAAATTTATCCAGAAAGCAAATGGCGCCAATTGGCTGATATTACATTTAAACAAAGGGGAAGTCATAATGGCGAATGGATTAATCCTAAAAATAACCCATCGAAATGGCAAATTGAATATAAACACAAACAAGCCAAAATACTTTTCAATTTATCTTTAACCTCATTTAAACATGTGGGTATTTTCCCCGAACAAGCTGCGAATTGGGATTATATTATAGAAAATATCAAAAAGGTAAAGGGAGAACAGCCTCGTTTCTTAAATTTATTTGCATATACTGGAGGAGCTTCATTGGCAGCTAAAGCTGCAGGTGCTGATGTAACCCATGTTGATAGTGTAAAACAGGTTGTAAGTTGGAGCAGACAAAATATGGAAAGTTCCGGATTAACAGATATTAGATGGGTTGTTGAAGATGCCTTAAAGTTCGTTAAACGAGAAGTTAAAAGAGGTAAAACTTACCATGGAATTATTTTAGATCCTCCTGCTTACGGAATTGGCGCAAATGGCGAAAGATGGCAATTGGAACAACAGATTAACGAAATGCTTGGGGATGTTGAACAGATTTTAGATAAGAAGCAACATTTTCTAATTCTTAATGTCTATTCGCTGGGTTTAAGTGCTCTATTGGTGGAAGGTTTAGTTAAAACAAATTTTCCTCAAAGCAAAGAACTTGAAAATGGAGAATTGTATTTGCAAGCGCAGTCAGGAATTAAATTACCCTTAGGGATTTTAGCCAGGTATTCACATGGTCTATAAACAAAAAAGGAGTCGATTGACTCCTTTTTTTATGCTTTAAACTTTGTATTTCTTTTTGATTTGGAAGAAGTAACTTCTACTAATTTCAAATGGTTTTTCAATACCTTTTAAGAATAATCTTCCAGTATCATTGGTCCATTTTTCAATTTTAGTTACATTCAATAAATTCACTATTGTACTTCTGTGAATTTGAATGAAAACATCTTCAGGTAAACGAGCATCCCAACTTTTAATAGAGTTATAGGTGATGCTTAATTTTCCATCGTTTAAATATACTTTAGTATAATTACCAAAAGCCTCAATATAGTTGATATCTCTGATTTTGATAAAGTTCATTTTATTATCAAAATTCAAGAGGATAATTTGGTCTGGTGTAAAACGGTCATCATCAGCTTCACTAAATCCACTCATCGCTTCACCTTCGGCACCGGCAGGAACTTCAATATCAGCAGTAATTCTATCGATTGCTTTTCTAAGTCTTTCTCCGCTTATTGGTTTCATGATATAATCAACCGCGTTTAATTCGAAAGCTTTGATAGCAAAATCTGGATGAGAAGTAATAAAAATGATTTTTGGATTACATGAAATTTCATTCAATAAATCAATTGAAGTAATTCCATTCAAATCAATATCAAGAAATACAAGGTCAGGAGTTGTTTTATTAATAACATCTCTCGCTGACTCATAATCTGATGCTTCTCCAACTATCTCAATGTTTGGAAAGTTATCGAGTACTTTCTTTAGTGTAGCACGCATCATGTCCACATCATCGACAACTACCGACCTAATCTTATCTTTGTTCATATAGCAATTGCTCCAATATTAGGGATTTATCTTCAAAATCCATATTTTCATTTTCAATTATCCGAAATAAATTTACATAAAAATAAAATTTTCTGTTTAAATGGAAGTTTTTAATATACAGAGAATTGAACTTTTTAATTATCTATCATTTATTTTAATTTAGTAATCGCAAACGCTTAATATTATTTCGGCAATTGCTTTTATTTTTTCTCCAAGTTAACCAGATAGAAAAGGGAATTTCAAATAATTTCGATTACAAAATTTGAAATCTATCTTCTTTTTTTCAAAGGTGCTTATGAATTCGGCCCAGCCACTTCTTCTTCTTTCTCAGAACCATTCTTTTCAGGCCTCATTTGAGGGAAGAAGAGCACATCTTGAATGGAAACTTCATTGGTCATCAGCATACAAAGTCTATCTATTCCAATTCCGATTCCGGCAGTTGGTGGCATTCCATATTCTAAAGCTCTTAAAAAGTCATGGTCGATAAACATGGCCTCATCATCACCTCTTTCCATCAATTTCACTTGTTCTTCGAATCTTTCTCTTTGGTCGATTGGATCGTTTAACTCTGAGTACGCATTGGCAATTTCTTTACCATTTACCATCAACTCAAATCTTTCAACCAATCCTTCTTTTGAACGGTGTTTTTTAGTTAAAGGACTCATTTCAACAGGATAATCAATAATGAAAGTTGGTTGGATAAAAGTTCCCTCACATTTTTCACTGAACAATTCGTCAATCAATTTTCCTTTACCCATAGAAGCCTCCACTTGTATGTGGAGTTTTTTACACACTTCACGTAATTCATCCTCGTTCATTTCGCTAACATCAATTCCTGTATTTTCTTTGATTGCATCGAAAATACTGATTCTTTTGAATGGAGCTTTGAAATTCAGGGTTTTATCTCCGCAAGGAACTTCTGTTGTTCCGTGTAAAGCAATGGCGGTGGTCTCCAACATTTTTTCTGTGAAGTCCATCATCCAATAATAATCTTTGTAAGCTACGTAAAATTCTAAAATGGTGAATTCTGGATTATGAGTTCTATCCATTCCTTCATTTCTGAAGTTTCTACTGAATTCATAAACCCAATCAAAGCCACCAACAATTAATCTTTTTAAGTATAATTCATTAGCAATCCTTAGATAAAACGGAACATCTAAGGCATTGTGGTGTGTGATGAACGGTTTTGCAGCCGCACCACCTGGTATATTTTGTAAAACAGGCGTATCAACCTCTAATGCACCATGATTATTTAGAAAATCTCTGATGGTTTTAATCATCAAAGTTCTTTTCATGAATGTATCTTTTACTTGAGGATTTACAATTAAATCAGCATAACGTTGTCTGTATCTGAATTCAGGGTCAGTTACAGCATCAAATGTTTCTCCTTCTTTTTCTTTTACAATTGGAAGTGGACGAAGTGCTTTGCTAAGAATTTGTAATTCAGTTGAATGTATTGATGTTTCTCCGGTTTTAGTTGTAAAAACATATCCTTTAACACCAATAATATCACCAATATCTAAAAGTTTTTTGAAAACTACATCGTAAAGTGATTTGTCTTCACCTGGACAAATATCATCTCTTCTTACATATAATTGAGATCTTCCTGAATCATCCTGAATAACAACGAAAGCGGCCTTACCCATGTCTCTAACACTCATGATTCTTCCGGCAACACAAACTTCCTTCCACTTTTCATCTTCCTTATTTTCAGGAAATTCTGCCTTTATTTGAGCAGATAAAAAGTTAACTGGATATTGTTCGGCAGGGTAGGGATTGATTCCCATTGCCAATAAGTCTGTAAGTTTCTGACGGCGTAATCTTTCCGGTTCGCTTAAGTGAGTGTTTGCTTCCATAATTTAAAAGTTCGCGAAAATACGACCTTAAGTTTGATACAAAAAATCTAATTCAATAAAGGTTTCCTAAGAAATCCTCTAACTGATTTATAATTGATAGATTTACAATGATCATGAGGGTCGATTGACGAGCTCAACATTAATACAGGAGTTTTGTTTCCTGAATTTTCTAGTTCATTTAGGAACTGCCAACCATTCATTTCAGGCATGTTGATATCGAGTAGAATTAAGTCAATTCTACTCGATTTTAAATGCTCCAACGCATCTATTGCATTGGTAAAGTCTACAACTTCTAAACTCGGATTTATTTTTTGTAAAAGCCTTTTGGTTACCAAATTATTAATTGGGTCATCATCTACAAGAATTACCTTTCCGTATTTATCATTAATAATCATAGTTTGGATTCAGCTTAAAGAAGCATTTATGGCTTTACATAAAACTTGGTTGCATCTCTGTAACCAGATTTGTTTTGGTACCAATCTGTAAAACTAGAACCTCCACTTTGTGCCCAAGAAGCAAATCTTAAATGAGCTAAAACTATCTGAGTTTTTTCCCATGGATAAGCAAATCTTTCTGGAATGGCAATTGCAAAAGGTAAATTGTTTCTAGTTTTATAATAGATTCCTTTTGATGGAGTTGTAGCATCAGCATTTGTACCTAAAATAGCACTGTTAACTAATGAAGTTGGAGTTTGGCCAGTTAAATGTACTTCATATCCTCTTCCTTTGCCAGGTTCATCAACATAAATGAATGGATTGAAATTACCCAAGGTGATGTTTTTTGAACTACTTAAAGTAATCGTACTATTAATGGTATCCGTTTCAGTGTATTTTACACCAAGCATCGTATTATAACCCGAAATAATAGCTTTTGAATTACTGAATACTTTTAGTATAGCTTTTGTTGCTCCAGCTTCCATTCCTAATCCGTTTCCTGTTACAGATGCTACTTCTGAAACATTAAATGGCATTTCAACACTAAATCCATTTCTAAATACGCCGCCTGCAGCTCTTAGTTTATATTTAGCTTTGATATCTTTTGTTCTGTTTGATGCATCTAAAACAGCTTGGTATTGGAAGTCTACAACCACATCATTTAAATCATAATCACCTTTACTTGGCCATAAATCTTCGAATGCAACTGTTGCAAAAGTATTTTGGTTAGGATAATAAGCATTATATGCTCTTAAAGGATCTGCTGGATATTCATCAAATTCATCATCTACTGTATCTCCGTCAGTATCTTTTGCTTGAGTTGTTGGAACATAATTATCAATAACAACAGCTTTAACTGGATTCGCAGTCGCATAAACTATTACATCGTTAAAGTCGTCATCAGAACCTCCGCTACTTCTAACCAAATCTTCAAATCCAATTAAAAATCTTTGGGTAGGATTGTCATAGAGTAATACAACATGTTCTGCTTTTGCAGGATTTGATTCAGGATTGATTTCTTTAATGGTAGTATATAAATTCAATCCCATTCCTACTGTTCTGTTTGATCCATTCCACCCATTTGCTGCAATTGCAAAACCAATACATGTATCTGCTCCAAAACGTCCTATATAAACCTTATCTCCAGACACCATTGAACCTCCACTTCCACTAAATGATGCATTTGGGAAGATGTGATAGAAAGAATCAATTTGTGAAATGTTGGTTGGTTTATTATTTTTATTGTAAACAAAAAACATCAATGAGTTTTGGTAACCAGCACCTTCTGCAACAAAGGTTACCCAAACATCACACATTTCTTTTAGAATCAAATTACGCTCTTTATTACTGGCCAAATATTCTGGATTGAATTGTGGAACTGGTCTTCTTTCAGGTAAAGATACATTCACATCATTTAAGAATGTTTGAGAGATATTATCTCTTGATGGCATCAAATAATTTGGTCTACCATTATTATCCCATCTTCCTAATTTACGAGAAAATTTGCTAGCATTTTTTCCTAATGGTGCGGTCGGATAGTGCTTTCTTGTATCAGCAGTAACCAATCTTTGGGGAGCAGAACCTCCAATATTTACAGTTAATTTACCTGCTTGAATTGTTCCAATTAAGTTATTTGGCAATCCTAAATAATCTGTATTAATAACAATTTCAGTTACGTTAGTAGGAAGTTCTTTCGATACTTCAACATAACCATTTGCATCACTAATTCCTGTTGCATAAATAATGCCTCCATCTTCTGGAGATTTATCCATAAAATCAACACGAATACCTTTTAGAGGTTGGTCGTTGTTGGTTAAAAGTTGAACTTTGAAATCAACATTCTGAGTAGTTTTGTAATCAAAACCATCAGGTACAATCATTTCGTTGATGTCGGTAACAAACTCTTTTGGAGTTTTATTTCCATTGTCTGCTTGGTTTTCTAAAGATTTTCTACAAGAAACCAAACTTGCCGCGATTGATAAGATTAGGATATACTTTTTCATAATTATTTATTTTATTCTATCACAATTTATGCCTGATTGTAATTTATTAATAATCAGAACTTTGTAATTAAAAAGATTTACTAAATTGGGAAATGTTACTAGGTTAATTCCCAATATTGGATTTTAGAAAAATCATTTTTATGCTTACTTCAACTCGTAAATTTTTAATTTTAAAATGTTAATTTTTGGTTTTTTTATGAATTTAAAGATAAGTCTTTCTCTTTATATAACTATTGCTCTAAATAATAGTCCCAAAATTAAAAGTTCGATGAAATTTAAATTTATGGTTTTACATAAAGTTTTGGCCCATCTCTGTAACCCGAAAGGTTTTTATACCAATCAGAATAACTACTTCCTCCGCTTTGTGCCCACGATGCAAACCTTATATGTGCTAAAACTATTTGTGTTTTTTCCCAAGGATATGCAAATCTTTCAGGTACAGCAATTGCAAATGGAAGGTTGTTTTTTGTTTTATAATAAATTCCTTTAGCTGGTGTGGTAGCATCAGAATTGGTTCCCAAAATTGCGCTATTTACCAATGAAGTCGGTGCTTGTCCACTAAGGTGAATTTCATATCCTCTACCTTTTCCGGCTTCATCAACAAAAATAAATGGATTGAAATTTCCTAAAGTTATACTTTTCGAACTGCCTAATGTTAGCGTACATAAAATAGTATCTGTTTCGGTGTATTTAACATTTGCTATGGTATTGTAACCGGAAATAATCGCTTTTGAATTATTAAAAACCTTTAAAATTGCTTTTGTTGCTCCAGGTTCCAGACCAAGTGAATTTCCTGTAACAGCAGAAACTTCAGAAACATTAAATGGCATTTCAACACTAAATCCATTTTTGTAAACTCCACCTGCTGCTCTTAATTTATATTTAGCTTTGATATCTTTTGTTTTGTTTGATGCATCAGTTACAGCCTGATATTGGAAATCAACAACCACATCATTTAAATCATAATCACCTTTGCTTGGCCAAGAATCCTCAAAGGCGACTGTTGCGAAAGTATTTTGATTTGGATAGTAAACATTATATGCTCTGGCTGCATCATTTGGGTATTCATCAAATAAATCATCTACAGAATCACCATCAGTATCTTTAGCTTGAGTTGTTGGGACAAAATTGTCTATTGTAACCGCTTTAACAGGATTTGCACTAGCATAAATAACACAATCGTTAAAGTCATCGTCAGAACTGTTTCCACTTCTATATAAATCCTCAAAACCAATCAGGAATCTTTCTGAAGGATTGTCGTAAAGTAATACTACATGCTCAGCTTTTAAAGGATTGGCTTCAGGATTCAATTCCTTAATTGTTGTATACAAGTTAGAACCCATTCCTACTTTTTTGGTTGTTGAATTCCATCCCCTTGTAGTAATAGCGAATCCAATGCAAGTGTCTGCTCCAAATCTTCCTAAATAAACTTTATCACCAGATGTCATAGCGCCACCACTATTAGTAAATGAAGCATTTGGGAAAATATGGTAGAATGAATCAATTTGGGAAACATTGGTTGGTTTGTTGTTTTTGTTATAGATAAAAAACATCAAAGCATTTTGATTTCCAGTACCTTCAGCAACAAATGTTACCCAAACATCACATAATTCTTTTAGGATTAAATTCCTTTCTTTAGTACTCGATAAATATTCAGGATTAAAAGATGGAACCGGCCTTCTTTCTGGTAATGAAACATTCACATTTTTTAGGAATGCAGATGATACAACATCTCTAGCTGGTAGTAAATAATTTGGTTTACCATTATTGTCCCATGTTCCTAATTTGCTAGAAAATTTACTCGCATTTTTTCCTAGAGGAAAACTCATTGATTGCGTTTTTGTATCAGCAGTATATAGTTTTTGAGGAGCACTTCCTCCAATTACTGCCTGTAATTGATCTCCTTGAAGGTTTGCAACTAAATTGTTTGGTAATCCTATAAAATCTGTGTTGATAATGATTTCTTTAAAATACGATGGTAATTCTTTTGAAATCTCAACATTTCCATTTTCATCACTTATTCCTGTGGCTAAAATATTTCCATCTTCTTCTGGAGATTTATCCATAAAATCCACACGAATTCCTTTAATAGGCTCGTCATTATTAGTTAATAACTGAACTTTAAAACGGATGTTTTTAGTAGTTTTATAATCAAATCCATCAGGCACAATCATTTCATTGATATCGTTAACAAATTCGGGAATAACGGTATTGCCATCATTAACCTTATTTTCTAATGATTTTCTGCATGACACAAAACTTAGAGCGATGCTTAGGATTAAAATTATTTTTTTCATTTCTAAATATGGATTTACATTTATCATACCAAAGCATAATTTGCTGTAAAACAATTATTTAATTTTTTCAAGAAATCAGTTTTGGGATTGATTTTTTCTATTTTTCCCAATTTGAAATTTAGTTCAAGTTAAACTTAATTGTTCAATTTTTCGCCGATTTTGATTAATTATTCATTAATTTCAATGAATTTAATCCGTTTTTGGCTTCTTGATGAATACTCTGTTTGTATTCGTAATTTTTGAAATTTAAAACCTTGTTATAATATGTTTTTGCTTGAATTATTTCTCCATTTCTTTCGCTGATATAGGCAATTTGCAAACAAGCATTTGGAAGAAAATAGGTAGGAGGAGGGCTTTGAAAATCTAAACACACTTTATAATGATACCTGGCTTTGGCATCCATTTCCATTTCATGATAGTTACGTGCCTGTCTGTATTCAAATT
>JAIYDG010000437.1 GCA_027487625.1 Bacteroidota bacterium | reverse complement strand
GAAAATCTTCAATTGAACCTTCCTTCTCTTTTTTTGTGTTTAATGGTTTTTATTTCAACTTACGAGTTTAATTTACAATACAGAGCAACAACTTGATAATATATTAAACACAAAAAAGGCCTTGAGATGCTAAGAGGTGAAAAAACGGGTAGTTTGAGTTCCTTATAAAGGTAGTTCAAAGTACCCGGAGAAAAAACCTCTTTGCCACTTTTGGTTCTTTTATCTCTTTGTGAGCCTTTTGCCTTTTTTGAATCGGCAATCATTTTACTTACTTAATTATAAAGGTTTATCGTAAGTACTACATTGTTAATCCCAGAATGGCTCAATCCGAGTTTATTGTGTCATTTATTTCTGTGGTATATTGCCATTCCAAGTTACAGTGATTGAACTAACCCTAATACTATCCTACAATTTATATTAATGATCATTTTTATTATCGTTGACTCAATAATCCCTGCGAATTGTTTCACATCGAGGTTTCGTGTTTTCCGACAAATTGTGATCAGTGAGTACAAATGCGTAAGTGCTGTTGGGCCAGTTTGACAAAATCCGCGAAATGCGTCATCGGTCCACAGGTCCAATTTGATATCGTCGAGCGTGTAAGAGATGTGAAAAGAAAGGGATTAGGATAATGTGATTTATCGTTTTCTTACATAGTTTTAATACACTGTAATTGGGTAAAGTTTTTAGCCTTTATATGTATGCATGAAGTTTGTGTTTGTTTTGTTAAATTTGTCCCATATTTATTAACCGGTATTCAAAGTGGAATTTCAGATTGACTTGTTTGATCAAACAGTTTACTAGAGAATAAAGCCATCCAACCTTTGAACCCATTTTAATCGCCAAGTGAGCCTAAATATTTAGCAACATGGATCCCAGTAAGCCTACCCCTAGCCTGAACGAGTTGTTGAAGATGGGTAATAATGTCAAGATTTACCATCTCCCTAACTATGCTAAGTACGATTTGAGGCACAACCAGGATGGATCCCGCACTTTCAATCCCTTGAGCCTGTCCAGATTGAGTGCAAACTTGGCTGTCGCAAATACCGACCCAAAGGATGTCCAGCGGTAAGTTCCCTATTTAACTCAGCTGGTGTGTATTTTAATGTACTTAATCTAATGTAGACGCTTGTATGCCCCCTCTACAAATTTTGTTAATTTGTTTCAAGGTTCGTTGGCCAGAATCGCCCCCAGTTCCGGGCCTCCGTCATCGAGGATCCCAACCAGGTCAAGGACCTCGTCGACAAACTGGAGAAGTACCAGACCCCGGGGTCCGAGGATACAATTCCTTTTGTGCGAATGGAGCTTGCTAGGTTTGTTTTTAAATACTTTGTAAGAAAGTTCTAACGATTATGGTCGTTTCACTTTTTTATTCACCCGGAGATCACATTACGTATTTTGATGACTTGTTTGATCACACTATAGGCCCCTCCTCCATAATATCATATAAAGTTATACCATTAATGGAGTTTTTTAATCTTTGCTTGGTTTAAATGTATCACATGATACATAAATTTTCAGTAAAGATTCTACTTGTTGTCTATTGATACAGGTACAAGTATCGCGAACAGCACCCTGATCAGGAAGGGCCCAGTGTGACAGCTTTCGCCGACGATCTCCAGGTCACTCAACCGAAGCGCATGCGCCTCGATAACTCACTCCCTGTACAACACAGCGCTCCCGTTCCTCCCCCTCTCGTGTCTGCGTTGGAGGAGGCCTACTCCGACCTGTACCTGACGAAGCCCGGAAGTCTCCGTGCATCCTACGAGACTGGCACAAGCCCGCCTCGAAAGAACAGCATCGTCAAGCTGGCCGGAGCTCTTGCTCAACTCCCCGCCTGTGATCAGCTTAAGCGCGTTGACAGTGTTCGCGAGCACGGGGTCAACCTAATCAGTCTTGTTGAGGTTAACGATGACTTTGTGCTCAATGAGACAGTCATCTCTTTGCAAGACTAAGAAATGATCAGCATTTTGTGTAAGGCATTGCATGTTTAACCTCTAACCTAATTTCAATTTCATTTCGTTTTGAAAGTTTAATAATTGACAACCTTTATTTAAAAGTGTAGCATTTGAATATCAGGGGACCCTTTAATTTCATTGTTGATTTAAAACCCTATGAAGATTTCAAAGTAGATTACGCTTTAGCACCCGCTTGTATTAGTCTATTTAATTATGCGTAAATGGTCACTTTTGATGAGAAGTTTTATCCCCTTATTGCATGCCTTTTGTGTATTTTAAAAAGTGAATAAAGAAATAAACGTTTTTAACTGTGTAACCGCTTATGTTATTGATTACTAGCCCGTGCTCACCCTGCAGTTAAAGTTAGTATCTTTTTATCTTTTTATCTTTTTATCCTGGACCCCTTTTTTATCGCTGTAGCAAACTGTGATGACCTCTAGGCAACCTAGTTTTCTAGTCTAGTTATTTTATCTTATCACGTCAAAATTGTATTATCACTTCCTATGACTTCTTTTAAGAACTCATAAATTTTGACGTTAAAGTTATTCTCACTCTATACCAAAGGACAGTAATTTATTAAACATACAGTAATCATCACAAGATGTTTACTGTACTTATGTTGAGGTTTATAAGCATACTTTAGATTTATTTGCACTTTGATTCTTTTGCTTTTAAAGTACTCACGTACTTTATTGCAAATCATACTAAGGACGGGATGCTAATCCTCAGACCAGCACCCCAACCCGAGTCTTACCTATTTAGACAAGTATTACAGTCAATGGCTGTCCGAATTAGTATGAGCAAAATATTAAAAAGTCTTAACTAAGACTGAAGTCCCTCTTATATTCCATCAGAATAATTTAATAATCTAAATTAATGTTAATGTCTGTCATTAAGCTTGGCCTTTTCCTGTTCCACACTGACAACCCCGTTAAGCCCGCAGCAACCATCAACAGATGTTCGCCGCACTCATTCACAGTTTAGACTTTCCCTGAGTACGCCAAGTTCACCCGAGTTTAAGTATATTAGTTGTTAATTTGCTTAAAAGTACACTTCAGGCTGAAGTGCAAGCAGCTTATGGCTTACTCGAATCAGTATGGACGAGAAATGACCATCGTGACTAAGACCCATGTCCTACCCTTTAGGCCCCTTGTAGTCTCTAGTATTACAGCTTAATGTCAACCCTTTTTAGATTTTCTAATAGCGTTGCACATCTAGTTTACTAATTATTATCTTTGAATAAGCAAAACAACAAATGATTTTCGATAACAAGTATATTCTGGTACAGTTTTAGGTTTAAAAATTCCACGTTTAACGAAGGATAAAAGTAATTGTTGATGATTTCAAACAAAAGATTTTCTGACTTTATTTGATAAACAATTTTGGATTTAGCATTTAGAATGTTGCACTTCAACCCTAACTTGGCGCCATTTTACAGTATTCTCATTTAAACACAGCTTATATTAATTACAGAATGATCTGCGCTGTTAATCAAATAGTACAACTTGCTCAGAGCAACTGTTCAATAACGCCAAAAAGATTAAAGATTAACGTGCTGTTTAAGTTTTAATTCATGATGGCTTGCGATGTTTAGCTTGCTTTGTGGGTAATTTAAAGAATGAGTAAGTGATTTGGTACTTTTTAAAATGCTTTTAAATCACAGAAAAAAAAAACAAGAGAAAGGTTGAGATCACAATTTAAGTATTTTCAAGGTACGTTAATGAGGTAATAAGGTTATAAGGTACATATTCTTTTAATTTCTTAGTATTTTGACTTGGACAAGTAGTACAATATTTTCTTTGAGACTAGCGGTTAACGTTCTTACAATTTTAATCCTTCAGTACAAGGAAGACCTGTTGGCAACGACCTTTGTAGTGGCGTCGAGCAATGTCATTGGCCTCTTTGAGATCTGGATCGATGAGCTTGCCCTTGAACTTGGTGATGGCCTGAACGTAGTCGAACTCCAATGGGTACTTGTCTCCATTCTTGATTTGCAATTTTGGCCTGGACATGTTGACGT
>JAIYDG010000386.1 GCA_027487625.1 Bacteroidota bacterium | reverse complement strand
GAAAAAAATGATAGAGGGTGATAATATCGAATACGGGAACATCGAAAAGTGTAACATCGACAGTGTTTTAACATCGAAAAATTAGTGGCGTGTATCATCGAAAAAAATTGGCGGTAACATCGAATTTATCATAGAAAAATTTTAGTTCGAAAATGATGTTAGGAACTATGGAAAAAAATGAATCACATAATCAGTCATTTTGCAAATATGACCTAAGCCGTGTGCTGTTTCGAGTTCCCAACAAATTCGCGCAATTTGATTGGTTGTTGCCATCTGGACTTTGATTGGTTGTTGTGTGTCATGAGTCATTTCGTCACGGTGTACACGTGCTCAATTTTGATTGGTTGGTCAGTTAGGCCGTTCAAGAAAAAACGTTACTTCTGGTTTTGTTCTTGTGTACGGCTTCACTCTCAATTTTCTCTGTTCGACGTGCGGACGTGTTCATCTGTTCATCCAGAACTTAGAAAATTTTCTCATTTTTTTCTTCAATCGAATAAAAAAAACACAATGTCTGGTCCCTTGCCTTTAAATGTGATGGCTCGCCGAGTCCTAGGAATTGCTAGGGCCTCCATTGCTGCAGAAATGGAACAACGCCGTGCCTTCGAGGCCGCCGAAGCCGAAGGAAACCAGGTAGTCAGTTTTTTCAAAAATCGTGGATATGTGCTAAAATAATGTTTAATAAGTTTATTATAATTGTATTTTCTTCATTTTCATTCGCGCATTTCTTTTTATAGAATCCGCGCCGTACCCTCGAGGAAGCAGTGGCCGCCGAGAATGCAGAGGCCGCCGAAGGACCTGGAACCGAAGCTAACCAGGTAGTTAGTCCTTTTTCAAACATCGTTTGCGAATATCTGAATATGTGCCTAAAATTTGTGAGATTGTTACAATTGTATTTTCTTCATTTTCATTTTCTTTTTCACAGAATCCGCGCGACCAGGAGTCTCTGGAAAACGCTGGCCCTGATGCTGGCCCTGACGCTGGCCCTGACGCTGGCCCTGACGATGGAGCCAATGGGCGTACCGATTCCATGCGTCCCTCACCCAGTCATTCGGATGAAGAATTCGGCGAGGATTGGGCCGAACATGTCGATTACGAGGACGGGAATGAGGACGACTACGACGGTTGGAATTCAGAGGGCCTCTGGATTGGCGATCGTGCAAGCGACCCAGATGTAAGTTAATTTTCTATGAGTTTTGAACACTTAATTGGCATTAGAATTATAAATAATTATGAAAGATTATGTTTTGATTATGATTATTAATTGATTATGTGATCAATTGTGTATTATGAAATGAAAGTAAGGAAGTTGTTATCCATTTCAGGTTGCCGTTCTTGGCATGGCAAGGATCATTACACGCCAAAGACGCCTTGCATTCCGTGCAGCTGTAGCCGCCGAGGATCGTGGCGAAGTCGGAGCAGTTGCTGCCGCAGAAGGTCCCAGAGAAGGATTTTTCCGGGTTCGCCTAGGATCTGTTCAGGTAAACATAACGATATCCCAACATAATTTTCTGATCTACAGTGTCTGTCTGTCTGTCTTCGTATCTTATCCGTATCTCGTATAACTTGTTTTCGAGTAACCGAATTATTTTTTGAGTATCAAATTTACATTTCCAATTTCAGTTGGGTCCTGATATTTTCGAGTCTCCAGAGGACAATGGCGCCAGTGGTGGTCGTACCGAGCAGGACAACCAGGACAACAATGCTGGCGGAACCGCAGAGCTGAACTTGGAGGTATAATTGTCCCGTATAATTTTCCAGTTTTTTTAGTTTAGTTTAGTTTATCAAGTTTTAGAATGGAAAATAGAAATGGAATTTTAGGATTAGAATTGTGAAAATGATATTCGGTTAATGTAATCAAATTAAATTATAAATTGCAGGCAGTTCGTGAACAGTTCTCGGACTTGGACTTGGGCGGAGATAGCTCCGGACAACAAGAGGACAACAACAACGGTGGCACACCGGAACCGGACTACAACGGTATCGGATCGTTCAGCTTGGCAGATATGTTGGAGGTAATTTTTACGATTCTAATTTTCCTAGTAGATTTTCTTGAATATCTTTTGTAAAGAGTTATTGTCACAAGTATATCACAATTTGATTGTTTATGTGACATAAGTGTTAGAAGAGGAGTGAAATTAAATAAATAAATTATACTTTGCAGGCCATTCGTGCTGAGCACGCCGGTTCTCCTGAACCCGAGGGCGACCGTACCGAAGCAGATACTGAATCGTTGGAAGAAGAAGATGAGGAGGAGGAGGAGGAGGAAGAAGAGTACGTCGAGCCAGAATACGCAGGACGATACTTTGGTGGTATGGCCGAACAACTGGGACTGCAGCCGTGGGCCGGCGGTGTGGAGGTAATAAATGTCACCTTTTAAACGTAGAATTACTTTAATTGACTGATGGTATGATTTAGACATTTAGGGCAATTGGCACTATCGATTTAGTGTTTTAATTGTTGTTGGAGCAAAAGCTAAGAAGTTGTTGTATATTCCAGTTTCTGATTCTCCGTCTCGGCGATACTCCCGATGAGGACGAAATCTTCCCTTGGGACGGTCACAACCACGTCTCTGAGGAGTAGGAGAGCTGTCCCATTGTCAGCGTATCAAGAAACGAGCTTATCGAAGAAAAATGGATATTTCAATATTGGAATCGAATAATGTAATTGATGAAACGGATCGGATATCCCACGGATCGATGAAACTTTTTTTCTTATCTAATTTTCGTAAAAGTGTAATTAGCGAATATCCATCCGAATATCGTTTATAGAAGTTATCGTGTGAGAAGGAGAGTGAATCCCTAATCTGAAAATACGATCCCGAAAATACCATTAGATATTCGTTCATTTGTAT
>JAIYDG010000125.1 GCA_027487625.1 Bacteroidota bacterium | reverse complement strand
CACGTTGTTTGTCTTATAAGTATCAATATTATAAAAAAATATAATTTTTATCTTTTCAGACTACAATGGGCAACAAAGTTAGCCGGGAGACCAAGCAGTCAATTAAGCTCTACAATAAGAAGATGGACTTTGTGGAGGGTTTAGTCAAAGATGCTATAGAGGCAGAGGAGCTGCAAGAATTTGAGACTGCACAAAAAATGTACATTGAAGCCATTTCTTCATTGTATGAGTTCATTAATAACAATGTATTGCCAAAACGCATTACTACTGAACTAATGGAATTGGTTTGGGATCTCATGGACAAAAGTTATGAACAAGAGGCCTACGCTGAGATGCTCAATATTGCCAACCAACCTCGTGTCGATGCGATGGAAACTGCAATAGAAAAGGAAGAATCGTTATTCGAGGGGAGCGATTGCGAAGACGAAGCTGTGGAGGAAAGCTTTCAACAACTGAAGAAGGATGTGGAATCAATGCCTATCGGTGCTGCTGAACGTGAGCAAGCCATGTTTAAGCTGCAACTAGCCATGTCCAAGAAAGAAATGGAGGGCAGCTCCGAGGAGAGTGACTGTGAAGAAGAGCAGGAAATTCCAAGTGAAAAATTTTCACATGTTAGGGAAACACTTGTTGCCGAAATTGAAAAGAGTGTTGCAGAAAAGAACAAATCAAAGGCGTCCTCCAAAGAAACATTCAAAGAAACACATGAACTAATGGAAAAACTAAAGGAGAAGTATCACCTATCGTGTGATGAAGGTCAATTGTACAATCTGATTGTCAGAGTGACTTGGGAAAAGGAAATAGAGCAACGTACAAAAGATCTAGAGAGGAAGCAACTACTTCAAGAACTTCGTGAGGAGATACGAAATAACTTCAAGCAACCAACTGAATGTTCAATGGAAGATGGAAGTTCAACATCGACACAAGTCAAATGCAAAGATGGATCTGATGCAGGAAAAGAATTGCAGGAACTAACCAAACGAATTCAACGCCTGGTTAAGAAACCTAGTGTTGATCGCAAAGAAACTCCAAAGTTAAATGATGTTGTAGGCCTCAAAGCTGTCAAGAAGTTGCTCCAAACTGGCATCCTTGACCCAATCGATCGCCCATATCTGGTGTCACGTGGCTGCATTACTCCGTTGTCTGGCATGCTTCTATACGGTCCACCTGGAACGGGCAAGTCAATGCTTGCAGTAGCACTTTCCAATGAGGCCAGGCAGTGTTCCTTCATGCAAATCAGTAAGAGTGACATAACCTCAAAGTGGCAAGGTGAAAGTGAAAAATTGGTATCTGCAGTCTTCAACGTTGCCAAGGAGAATTCCCCGTGTATCATTTTCATTGATGAAGTTGAAGGAATACTGGAGGAGAGAAATAAGAGAGGTGGGGGTTCCACCTTGGTTCAAGAGCTGCTCACCAACATGCAAAACTTGGGCAAGCAGGGTGTGTTTGTTCTTGCTGCAACCAACAATCCCTGGGATATTGATCTTGCCTTTCTACGACGCTTCAATGCTGTTGTCTATGTCCCATTGCCAACACTTCATGACCGCATTACAATCTTGCAAAATGAACTGTGGCCAAGGGGAACAGATGCAAATGAGGCCTTGACAGAGGTGTCTAATTCAGATTTAGAAAAAATTGCCTTGTTAACTCCAAACTACTCTGGTGGACACATTCGCAACATAGTAGAAGCTGCAAAAGTAGTTCGTCTAAACCGCACCAAGGCAGCTACTCATTTCCGGAAGAGCAAGGAATTCAAAGGTAGAATGCAGCCTTGTGGACCCAAAGAACCTGGAGCAAAGAGGATGGCTTACAAAGATGTCAAAGATGTTCATTGTCCTCCGCTCACAATGTATGACCTGGAGAAAGCGTTGTTCGTTGTTAAAGCACAAATCGATGTTGAACATCTAAGGAAGTTGGTAGAGTGGGGACAAAAGAATTCGAGTATGGCCACAGACTTGTAAGAAGTAAAAATTATAAAAATGTTCCTTGGGTCATTGTTTTACCAATAAAATTTGTGAAACAAACTGTTGTTTATTAACTTAAATACAAAGTAGTGTTACACGGGTCAAATTAAACTATTATTCCAAATGTTCCAGTCAAATAAGCCGCTGTATTTTTGAGTTAAGTCCGACTATCAACGCGGGTCATAAAAAATATTATTCCAAATATTAGAGTAAAATAAGCCGCTGTATATTTGAGTCAAGTCAAAGTATATGAACGCGGGTCATAAAAAATATTATTCCAAATTTTCAAGTAAATTAAACCGCTGTATTTGAAAGTCACAATTCAGTTTTGTAACGCGGGTCTTAATGTAATATTATGCCAAGTAATGATGTGATGTAATCAGCTGTTGTCAATAAATATGTAAATTGTAATTAGTTCTAATTATGGCGACGTAAATAAAGTGAGTAATAATTTTAGCAATTCAAAGTACAGTTACGCGGGTCTTTATATCACATTTTTCCAAACAATTATTTTAAATTAGCCGCTGTATCTAGTTTATTTCAAATTTATTACGCGGCCCTATTTAGAAATTTTTTCCAAGAATAGTTATAAAATAAGCCGCTGTGTTTTTAATAAATATTTTATTGAAAGAAATCTCAATCATTTAAACAATGCATGAAATGAACAAATTACAAAGACAAGTTCCAAAACTGTAAGACTCCTTTTCTAAGTATTCAGTTTGCTTTAGTTTTTCCACTTTATTGGTTTCATCCTTGCAAGTCATTTGTGTGAATACATTAAATCCAGTTCTGCCAAGGATATCATCAACAGATGAGTCAAATGTGGTTGCATTCCTCTCAACCTTTCTGACCTGGATGTTATTGTTTGGATTATCAGAAACAGAAGGTTCAAATATGGTTGCATTCCTCTGAACTTTTTTGACTTGGATATTACTGTTGAGATTCTCTTCTCCTTCACCAATGTCAAGATTCCGGCCAAGATTCCTTATGTTTTGTATCCTTTTTGAGTCCATGTTACCAAAAGTAACAAAAAAGCTGATTATTTGATTATTTCTTCCAAGTATTTTCACCTTTTGACACGCTGAAATGATGAACGTCAAAGGACGCGGAGCGCTTTTAATTAAAAAAAATCCCAACTTTTTTGATGTTTATACCCGCTGGAAGTACTTTTCGTCCAAAAGTAAAAGGACGCGGAGCGCTTTTAATTAAAAAGATATCCCAACTTTTTAAATGTTTATACCCGCTGGAAGTACTTTCGCGTCGAAAGGTTAATTAAAAGGACGCGCAGCGCTTTTAATTACAAAAATATTCCAACTTTCCGGATGTTTCTACCCGCGGGAAGTAAAGACGCGTTTGACACGTGAGGACGCTCAGCGTTTTTAATATACTCAATATTCCAACTTTTCCGGATGTTTAGACCCGCGGGAATTGATGAGCGTCCAAAACGTTGATTAAAAAAGGGACGCCGACGCGCAGCGATTTTAATTTCAAACATATTCCAACTTTTCTTATCTCATAACCCGTTTTCATTTCTTGAGGAAAGTCAAAAAAAAGTTACAAGATTTTTGAACAAGCAAGGATAATCGCAGGAATACAGCACATCATTGAAGTAAGTTGCAATACATTTAACATTTTATTTAAATATCATTTCAGACCAGTATTGTCAATAAGGTATCCCTGTTTTCTTAGAAAATAACCTTTTTGAAAAGGAGATATGTATGTCAGCGGCCCATCTAAACCAAATAGTCCAATTTTTATTTTATTTTTGGCCGCTGCCGCTCATATTCAATATTTTTTATCAGCGCTTTAAATTGAATAATTTTCCCAACTTTCTTGATGAAATAGGCCGTTGTCCGATAATTTTGAAATTAATACAGAATCTGTACTTATTTCATGTATTGTTTTTCAGAAATTTCACAAGGATAACTAAAGGTTGACACAAGGATCTTTTAGGAAGGATCATACAACTGTCTACTATAAACAACATTAAGAATCCTGTAAGTTACTTCATTAAAGGCTATTAATTAAACAGCATGTCAAACTTTTCCCAAATTTTTTAAGTAGCAGCTTAAAAATTAAAATTATCAGCGACCGAAATGAAATTAAAATTTCACTTACTTAAAGTATTTTAATCGCGGTTTACTTAGAAGAAAACCGTTATAAAACTTAAATTTTGTTATGTCAGCGGTCTATTATAAAAAAATTTACCAATATTTATTATATTTGTAGCCGCTGGTCTAAAATACTTTTTTGGTCAGCGGTTTGTGTTGTCAATAAATTCCACCTTATTTGAGGCAATTGAGCCGCTGTCTCAAACTACTGGCCGCCGAAATGTATGCATTTAAAAGTGCAAATATTATGATAAATAGGCTATATCAATGATAATAGAAATTTACTTTTGCAGATCAAAGGTATCTTGGGACTAAGCCTGTTTTGGTCTCCTACTGACATCCGTTATTTCACAAGGACAACTTAAGGTTCACTCAACGTTCTTCAGACATACATCTTCCTTCAGAAAGGATCAACTTACCATCTTCTGTCTCCTATAAGCAAGTGACAAGCCTGTAAGTTTACAAAGTTCTGATTGGATAAGCAACTGTAGATGTCAGCGGGTCAAAGCTCATAAATTTACCAATTTCTGTACATGATAAGCCGCTGACTCAAATATGAAATTTTTTGGGTCAGCGGGTTAAATTTAACTATTTTACCAACTTTATTACGTATTTGATCCGCTGACTCGCTTTCATTTTTTTTCTCAGTCCGCGTTCATTTTAATTTTTTTGTCAGCGGGTTAAAGCTCCT
>JAIYDG010000075.1 GCA_027487625.1 Bacteroidota bacterium | reverse complement strand
ACGAAATCAGAATGATTCGTTTCTTCTCAATCTTCTGCATCATAATTATTTTACAATTTTATTTCAGCTTAAATAAGTTCAGGATCAATTAGACCCAAATTAAAGAATGAAGAAAACCTTCACTTGAGATTGGACAGGAGCAGGGAATGAATTTCAGTAGCAAACAATTTCATAATTATGTTTAAACTACTCCCTTAAAATGATAATTCAGATATATGGATATGGGGGGGGGGTTTGTTAAAACCCCTATAATAAACGAAATTGTTTTGGACCATCACATACGTACAATACAAACAATTAAAGCTTACATTGTGTTATGTGTGATCCCAGCAAACATTGGTTCATTAATCAAAAAAGCAAGTAAGTGTAAGCAAGAATATACACAACTGAAATTTTGTGAACGAATGAATTTCAATACAACAGATGAAACCATGGAACAAAAATATTCTTACATTGCATAAAAAAACCCAAAACAAGCAACAGCAACCTTGTTCAAGAAGAAGTTGTGAGCATTATTATTTAAGATTGATCAAAACCACAAGTAAGCGTAAGGAAAAATACACAACTGAATATTTGTGCATGGAATAATGGGATAGCACGTCATTACTTTTCGTGCTAAAAGAAATCTGTAAAACAGTTATGATCCAGAAGATTGAGAAGAAACGGATCATTCTGGTATGTAAAACAATTATGTTCTGGTTCCATCTGTCGTATTGAAATTCATTAGTTCACAAATTGAGAATCAAGATTGTGAGATTTGAAACTAAAAGCTCAAGAATTTGGACGTTTCATATTTTTACTTCCATTCGTGATTACTCTGTTAGAATCTGTAATATACGTCTAAAACAACGTAATCATCTTTACTTCTACTAGTATCACAACGACAAGAAGTAAAAACACCACATCACAAAATACATTACATTCAAACAATTACAGGTTACACTACATCAAAAGTAACTGCAGGGAAATAAATACACAACTGAATATTTGTGCATACAATAATGGGATAATACGTCGAACTTTCAAAGGTTGAATTATCTCATTTGAAAATTTGTAAAAAGGTTTTCGTTTACTTATTTTTACTGCCATTCATGGATATTAAATTTGCAGGATTCGACGTGTTACAAAAACTTTGCTTTTTTTGCTCGTTATAAATTATGTTCATATTTTTTAGTTCCATTTGCGATTACAATGCATCAAAAGAACCCATAACAGTTATAATAAGACTTTAAGGACACGTAAGGGAACTTATAACTAGGTAGAAACATATAGAAGTGAGGGAAGGGAGGGGAGAGCGGGTGGATCTCCTATAACCAAGATCAAAGTGTAGTATCTGTTCCATCAGCTTACAAAAATATCAAAGTTTTCGTCCTAATTTTATAGTTTTGTATCTCAAAAATGCAATACATCATAAACAGAAGAAAGGAACAGAACTTTATTACCTCTAATCTAAACCAGTGTTTCTCAACCGACGGGTCGCGGCAACATTTCTTGAGCAACTTTAACTTTACTAAAGTGACAATTAAGAAAAAAACAAATAGGAGATGGAGGGGAGTAGAAGGAACGGGAGTCACAATTATCACAACATAATTGTAGTCACTCTTTTACACAAAATTACAATTACTGAAACAAGCTTGAAGAACTGCGAGAAAATAAAAGAAATATGAGAGAGATACAGGGGAGGGTAAACAGCATAGGGAACATGTTCCACTAACTAAGATCAAAGTGTAGTATCCGTTCCATCAGCTTTTGGTTACATTCGTGATTGCTCTCTCAAAACGTGTAATATACGTTCAAGACGTATAATCATCTTTTTAGAAATTGAGCACCGAATACAATTGAAGCATAACTTAAAAGTACAGCTCAAATTTAAAGCTTGAAGAACTGCGAGAATATAAAAGAAAAATGGAACGGTTAAAGGGAAGGGTAAACGGAACAGGGAACATGTTCCGCTAACTAAGATCAAAGTGTAGTATCGGTTCTATCAGCTAAAAAATTCACATAAACACAGATTTCAAGTGAACACACTTACAATAAACTAAAATGTATCCTGACACTGGACTCGATCATTTATCATGAGGAGAGGTACGCCTGAATATCTGTACATTGATTAATGGGATGGCACGTAATACACAAATGCAGCCGGACTCATTAGCGTTCAAACACATCGTTTTAAACGTATATTACAGATCCTAACAGAGCAATTGTTACTCAATTATACAAAAGTAACAATCAAAACCTCTGCGCACACGTTCCTATTTTCTACCACAATATCGAAATTATCAATTAATTTCCTGATTACTGTAAGAAACGTTACAGATACGTAGATAAACTAATTTAATCTACAGACATACCATAGCATTTCACAACATAAATTTAAAAATAAAGTCTTCATGATCCAAAACCGCTCTCTTCAAAACTTTTATCTCCTTCTTCTGACGCTTAATAACTTTTCTATGCCGAACAAACAAAGACCTGTACATGTTCAACCGGCTATTCAACGTGTCGAATCGGTGTCTCCACTCTGAAATAAACAATTAAACATCGCAAATCAATTTATTAACTAACGAAATCCAATTGAACAATCAAGGTAAACAAACACAAAAAAAATTAATAATACTATTAACGGCATAATTATACGAAATCACACGACCAATTATCTATTTTTTCTTCCTCAAATATCTCATTATATTAGATTGACGATACTTCTTTGGCTTCGTAAACCTCTTCACAATCGGATTACCGAATTTACGAACTACAAAAAAATTCTCTAGCGTCGTCTGTCGACTTTCCGCACCGTATAACGTCTTAAACTCTCTAGGAGGACTCAAGAATCTTCTCTCCACAAACTTCCACCTCTTTCCTAATAAAAAATAATATACTTTTCAATATCATCTACATAATAGTCGCGTGATTTCGTATTCCCCACCCGCACAAAAACAAAATGATCAATTATAAATTACAATATAAGTAAAATCGATTTTCAATAACATCTACATACTATTCATTTGACTTCGGATTCCACACCGCGTAAGAGCAAAATGATTAATCCTACATTACAAAATAAGCAAGAATCAAACAACATTTAATCCGCAATTTTATTCTTCTTCCACTTTAGCTATAATATTACATATAAGCAAATCCATATAATACAAACATTCTCTTCTCGTTTCAACGGTAACAAGTCCATAACTGTGACCTTCGCAACAATAATCTAAAAAGAGCATAACATAAATTTCACCGATATAATATAATAGGTCTATTGCTCCTACACAGTCTATGAACTCTCTGCAGTGCACTCAACTGCAAACACGCCAACGAATGTAATCTTTTCAACTGCGTAATTCGATCACCAAGCCCCAACATAGAGTCAGCCAATCTATCCTTTTCTATAGATAACTCAATGTTCCTATCATAAAGGATGTCGTTTTCCTCTTGCAACTCCTCAATTTGAGCCCTCAAACTATTGTTTTCGACTTGCAATTTATAAGCAGCAATCCTTCGTTCAGCTAACCGAAGCAAGACGTCTTCTAGGTTATCTAAAATACAAAAACAAATAAATATCTAAGTATCCGTACACTAATCAAATTCTTTATTACATTAACAAACGAATATGCAATACAATAATATAATAAAATAATACAGCAATAACAAACAAAATAGTACATAACCCACTATCGCTTTGCCGCATCCCCGAAGTTAAAGTGAATCTGAACAGTGCCATGATTTTGCAAATTTTGCAAAAAACTCAACAAATGGGGGTCAACACCGCCCAGATTCACCGAACTCGATGTGCCGCAAGCAGCCGGTACCGATACAGCCGAAGTGGAAGTAACTGATACAGCCTCCGCCGAAGTAGTCGAATCCCCAGTCGCAGTCGCCGCCGGCAACGAGACCGGAGATACAACAACTTCGGGCTTTGCAACCATTTCAGTATCAGCACCACCACGGTCGACTACACCAACAACAGCAACCCCAGCACCATCAAGCTCTTCAATCGGGTCCGCTAACAAAGCTTGAGTGTTCACAGACGACTCGTATTCATAAATCTCATCTTTCAATGCTTCCTTCTCCACAATAACCCGCTCAACAGGTCCAACCTCCGATCTACCATTAGAAGAACCCTCCTGCCCTCCCACTGAAAACTTAACTTTCCGGCTAGGTCTTTGTAGAGAAGGAAACGGGTCACGTTTATTGGCCCTCTGAACATTAGCCAAATACCAACTCATTTGCAAAGCAGTCTCTCTACTCTTGTTCACATACTGCATCGCCGTTTTCGGACAACTCCACCCCATCACAGCCATCAAAGTCGTGACATTCACCCCAGCATTCGAAGCATTCGTACCCGCAGACCTCCGCCAACAATGTCCAGTGAAAGTTTCAGGAGCTCTCATACAAAGTTCAGTCGCAACTTCAACGCCAACATTAGCAAGCGTGTTCTTTCCAATGTTTCCATTAATAAAGCGCTTTCCTGACTTCCCATGTGTACTCTTAAAAAATCCCCCTTTCAATTCTTCTCTCTTCAGGTTCAGATCTTGCATAACAGCTTCAAAGTATGCGTCGATAACAGAAGCCGGATCGTAGTCAATTGCCCTCCTCCCTGCATCGTTAGCACACGGGATCCAATCACGCTGTCTTCGAGGCACACACACTACACTCAACTCCAACTTGCTCCTTTGCTTCGATCTCGCAAACGAAAAAAAATATCCGGCTTCATCACACTCAACGTTCTCAAAAGTCAGACTCTTCAATTCGTTGTTCCGAAATCCGCCGTGATACCCAACGAGGCAGATAACCTTCCGCACGAGCCAATATCTAGAATTCAGCTCCGGATCGGTAACGAAATCTTCAATCTAAGCATCACACATCACCAATTAAAGTACAATCCATTTAACACAATACCTAAATATTTCATGCGCAAATTACCAATTAAAAATTACTACATCATTACCCCTTCAATACCAAATACCAATTAATTAAAACTAATTTTAAACTATAATTTTTAAAATGTTAACCTACCTTACGACAAAACACTCAAACACGAATATCAGCTCTTCACATAATAGCCCTTTTTCACACGCCCAATACGAACTCATTTCTCATTTCATACGAACTCAACAAATCCATTTCAACTATTCCTAACTCTACCTCTTAACCTTCAAATATAATTCATTTCTAACATCCGGGCTACGTAATCTTCCCATCTTTCCAACTCTTCCTCCTAACCTTCAAATACGTATTACCTCTTTCCTCTTCCACATTCCTTCTAACATTATTCACTAACGCCCACTCTCTTTCATTCCATTCTCAGAATGGTATAAATTAAAACTTCTCTACAAACATATAATCAGTTCGCATTTGAATACCTTAACACTCAAATACACACAAACAAATAACGTTACTTCAAAAAATAAATCAGTTTCAAGACATCACCAAACGTATCAGGAAATATGGATCGCTTAGAGCAAGACCTCAGGTTCGTATTTTAAAACTACTTTCATTAGCCTATCCATCTTTTTCTTCCTTACGAAGACACAGATATAGCAAAATTTCAGCAAACCCTTCAATTTAATTTTCATTCAAATTTTTCTCAAAGGTTCTTCAAGCAACAACTACTAGTCGAAATTGATCCCTTTCGCCGAAATTTGTTGTTACAACAAATCAGAGCAGTGGAAATCCAGATCCTGGAACTATTACGCCAACAAAGAGAACAGGTTTTGAACATTCTTAACTGTTTTCCCATGATTTCTAATTACGTTAAATACAATACTTCACACTTACAATCATCAATATTACAAACATCGCATTTTATCCTTAAAATTTACCATTAAATTTTGATATAAAACCGAAAATACTATTTTGGATTGCACAGGTTGAACGCGAGAATCGCAACATGGAAATTGCACTCGCAAAACTCGAGTCCATGAAGAAGAAGTGAAAGTATGTAAATGAAATCTTTTCACATTTAAATATTCAACAGCACAACTACCCTTATTTCACTACCTCTTACGACTTAAATTTCCCCTTAAAACGTATTATTCTCCGCCCAAAGTTTTTCAATTTTTCAATATTCAATATTTAGACTACCCTTATTACATTACCTCTCATTATTTTAATTATCCCTTAAAGCTCACTATTATCCACACACGCTTTCATCTTTCCAATTCGAATTATTTTGCAGTAAATTAAAAATTTCGTTCTTTTTTTCTAGGACTTCCCCTAACGCCAGACTTCCCTCATCAAAAGAACGACCACGAAACACTACATTTTTAGCTCAACTAAATATTTTTCATTCTCTTCTTGTACTAAATAAATATTAAATAATTATCCTACATCTCTAAAATCTCAATAACAGTAAAAACTACCTATAATTATACACTATAACTTATCAAATTATCTCCATCAAGTAACCAAAAACATTCAATTATCCTCAACAAATGCATATTTTTATTATTTTCTTTTCCTAAATAAATATTTCATAAATATCAACATCGTCGCTTAAAATTCACGTATCACTCAAAAACACAACAAAAAACCATCAAAATAAAACAACCATTCGGTTAAAACTTTAATAGGCAAAAAAAAAACGCATCATATTCACAACTTAAAGCTACATGTTACAAGCGATTCATCGATACAAAAAAATACTATGCTTTGGACAGCGTAAGTGTTTCCGAAGTAAACGCTTATGCGTCCTATACATATCACAGTACATTTTCCTCCAGAAATCCACCCTCTCTTCAATTCTCACTTCACGTTCCTCACTATCTTCAATCAGAGACACAATAGCAGAGTTCAAGATAGATACTTTTCTCTCGAGAATCGTACAACGCTGAACCCACATCCGATTTTCATCAATTACACCGCGAGGTTCAGCCTTGATCTGATACAACTTTTCAAAGGCAGTAAAGCCACGCTCAAGAAACCCTAAACAGATATAACACACAAATTAAACGATAACACTAACATCAATCCACAACAATACATATACTAACTACATATACCCTACAATATCAATCAATTCTAAAAATAAACAACCATCTTAAAATTCCATTACACTACCTGTTTAATACACAAGTATCAAACCACTCCCAAGATCCAATTTCAACTCACACAATATCACACAATACATCACCTCCCTAAACACACACACACTGTTTACACCACCAACCATATTAAACCTTCAATTTTCATTAACGCACTAAGTATTTACTCAAATATCCGTATCATCCGATCTAAATTCTCCGTAAATCTTAGGTTTGCATAAACACACTAAGTATTTACTTCAATATCCGTATTATACAATCTAAAATCTACAAATACAATTATCAAAATACCAAACTATCTAACTAACTAGTTTCTTCATAAAACATATTAATCAATTCATACTAAACGTATCAATTCGTCAACAATACTACAAATATATAACACACTAACGACTTACTTCAATATCCATATAATCCGATCTAAATTCTAAAGAAAACATTCGGCTTTCATTCACACATCAGCATTTACTTCAATATCCGGATTATCCAATCTAAATTCTACAAATATATTTAACACACATACGAACTATCCAACTAACTAATTACTACATCAAACGTATCTAATAAAAGATACTAAACATATTAGTCCATCAACATTATTACAATTTGACATACTTATCAATCCATCAACAACATCCAATTTTACTAAACACACTACCAAAAAACCTTCCGTTTCCATTAACACACTAATTACTTACTTCAATATCCGTATCACCCAATCTAAATTCTTCAGAAAACCTTCGGTTTTCACCAACACACTAAGTACTTACTTCAATATCATCATTAACCAATATAAATCCTACACGCACAATTTATTTAAAACACTAACTACTTACTTCAATATCCATATAATCAGATCTAAATTCTTAAGAAAACCTTCGGTTTTCATTCGCATATCATATTTTTCCTCAATATCCAAATTATTCAATCTAAATTATACAACTATATCTAACAAACAGACAAACTATCTAACTAACTACTTACTACATCAAACGTATTAACTAATAAATACTAAACCTATTAATCCATCAACAATACTACAATTTCACAAAATTATCAATCCGACAACAACCTCCAATTTTACAAAAAACACTATCAGAAAACCTCCCTTATTCATTCGCATACTAATTATATACTTCAATATCCATAGCATCAAATCGAAATTATTCAGAAAACATTCCATCATCATAAAAATATTAACTATTTACTACCGTGTCCGAATTATCAATTCTAAATTCGACAAAATATTTTATTCAATACACTAAATATTTACTTCAATCTCCGTATTATCCAATCTAATTTCTACAATCTAAATCATAAAACATTAACTATTTACTACCGTATCCGAATTATCAATTCTAAATTCGACAAAATATTTTATTTAACACACTAAACATTTACTTCAATATCCGTATTATCCAATCTAATTTCTACAATCTAAATTCTACGAACATATTTAACTTAACACACTAAATATTCACTTCGTTAACCGTATCTAAATTATACAAAAATATTTCACAAATCATCAGACTATCTAACTACTTCCAAACTCCATCACGATTGTCACTAACAAACTAAGTATTTCCTCCAATATCCAAACTATCCAATCTAAATTCTACAACTATAGTTAACAAACTATCAAACTATCTAACTAACTATTTACTTCATCAAACATGTCAATTTATTAATACCAAACACCCACTAATTACATCTAATCATGTAAATCAAATTGTACTTTAATTAGCGCAAACCTCGGCAGGACTGAAGATCGACGCTTTCTTAACTGAGTAACCGCTCTCATAACCCTTCAAAACTTCAGTCACACTAGGGTATTCCTTCAAACTCCGGCCATACAAACGCTTGCAACACGCATTCACTCTAGCGTACGTAGACCACAAAGTAGTGGGAGCCAGACACTTCGTATGTTTCAGATAATGAAAATAGTTAAGAATCTGCACATCTTTCGGAAAAACGTTCGGAACAAATTGCTTCTGGCTCTTCAAATATCTCTCAAACATTTTATAAGCCTTCAGATAAATCATTTTGCTCTTAGGCGGATAACTGTCCATCATCAAGTCGGTATACGAAAGCCATTTGGCATTACCTTCGGCACCCGTTCTGGCATCTTCCGGTTCAATTCGATCCGAATCGAGGTTTAAAACCTCCGCTCCATCGTTTACAACGTCGGCTTCGCGACTGCCATCGACGTCAGAATCGTTGCGACGAATCCGAGTAACTACGGGATCACGGTTACGCACCTAAACAAGTGAAATACACATTAATCACCAAACAAAAGCTAGCCATTTCTTTCCCAACAATACCAACATAAAACATAAAACAAGTACAAAAACGAATCAAACATAATCCAACCCCTACATTTACATCAAAGTACACACCTCGTCGTCGTCTGACAAACGTCCGCCGATATCTCCGGACTGTCTCGCCAGAAAAGAGTCAACCGCCTCGCCCGGATTAAACGCAGGAACGTCAGTTTCAGATTGTAACACGACGTCTCCGCTCTCCTCCCGATTAGCTAGAAGAGATTCTGACGCGTCCTCATCGTCCGAGTCCTCAACCCGCGTTCCCTCCTCATCCTCCGATACGACGTGAGCAATCTTGTTGTCTTTCAGCTCAGACAAAGCTCTTCGTTCCGGACCGCGTACAACCCCGCCGTCGTCAGACGAAGGATGCTGTCCGTGCATAAAAAATAACGGGTCGTTGTTTTCAAGACTCGGTCCGCGTTCCTCGGTATCAGATTCTTCGGATTCACTGCTACTTGACGACGAAGGAGGCGACTTCGCATTAACCATGTTACACAGCTGCGTAGACGAAAACATCTCCTTCTCATCGAAAATATCTTCTTCATACGAATCATCATCGTCCAGACCGGGATCAAGGCTAAGCAATCCTCGCCCACTCGAATTTCCGGCAACATCTGTAACAATCGTAAAAAATATAATTCACCAACTATTTCAACAACTACTACAATAAACATAATAAATACAACTATAAATCACCAATTACTATATACTCACATAACACATAAAACGCACAACCCAAAATAATAGGCAAAAACCACCAAAACAATAAGCAAAACCAATATCAAACCTATTGATAAACTATAGAACCTTTCCTTTCATAACTAACGTAATTACCCATTAACTAATCACCTTCATTCGCATACAATCAACAAACATTAAAAAACATACCAGAATTGTCAGATGTACTTTCCACGACAACCGACGACGACCCGAACGTAACTGACACTCCGGGCTCACTCTCGTTACTTTTTCCAACTTCAGTGACAAGCGACGAAGAACTGACTGGCGCGACGTTCCTCACGACCGAACTCGACGACGCTGCACTCTCACACTT
>JAIYDG010000502.1 GCA_027487625.1 Bacteroidota bacterium | reverse complement strand
TCTTTTTCAATCTCGTCCAAGATTGATTGATGTTCTTGGTCTTTTCCCAGGTGGATCTTGAACGGATTACTTGATATCTTGAGACCTGCGGCAAAATGCTGAGAGTAAAAGATCTTGATACATTGAGAATAAGGAGGAAAGATGACCATATTTTCCCTTCCTCCAAGATCGTAGGAAATAGTTGGTAAAAACCCAGCCATCTCATTAAAGAAGTGTGTAATTGAATATGAAGTTCGTTTCACGTCAAGATTCAAGAGATCTTTCATATCTTCGGCGAATGCATCATAAATTATAGATTTCGGTAATCCAAAGTAGTCCAAGCGCATTACTCTTGAATGAATGAATGGAACAGTCTCCGGATAAAACTGTACACATTTCTTGTTCAGATTTCTTTCAGTTGCGGCTGTATTTAGCTGTGCCTCATATCTGGTAGAGTGTTTGTAGATGTCCATTTGCTCTGCGTTTAAGATACAACCTCTTTGGAGAACAATGTACCACCACTTCATAAACGGCTTCCATGTGTTGGCTAATATCTTGATCTGGTAGTCTGTTATTGGAAAGTGGGAAGGCTTGAAGTCCTCGATGTTTCTTTCGTAGAGCATTTTGCCCCACAAATGCATATTCAAAGCGAATCTGTTCTCGTTTTCGCTGGATGTGCCTATTAACTTGTGCATTTCCTTGTAGTATTGTGGAGGCTTAGTTGATCCACATTTGATAGTTAGCAATCTTCGGAAGTATCCAACTGAACTAGGCGCGATTCCAAAGGAAAAGTTTGTGGATGCCATCAGGTTGTTATGTGACGTTGCTGTATACGCTTGCACATATTTGGCTTCTACTCGCATAGTTGGATCTGTGACGATGTTTTTCAGCAATCCGTCAGCCATTTTAGGATCCAATTCCTTGATGTTCCATTCATCGATCGCGATTAAAAACTTCTCATTAAAGGAAGTTCCAGAAAACTGTGCTCCAAGATCAGCTGTTTTGATGTTCTCAAAATATTGTCCAAAGATAGGCTGCAACCAGGAATAAAAGGTTGACTTTCCACATCCTGAAGGTCCGATAAAGACAATCATGACTCCGGTTTTTTTGCCTTGATTTTGTACTATGTACGCGAGCCAGTTAAGAAGGTACTCATAAATGGCATCGTTGTCGTCACAGAGAGTGTGCTTGATATGATGCAGTAGCGTACCCAGATACGGATTTGTCGGATATGGATAATCCAAAGGTATTTTGTATGCATTGTAGATCGTATGAATTGTTCTTGGATTAACAGTCAATCCACAAAACATGTTGAATGCATGTCCAAAGTGTCTTTCAGGAATACCCAAGATTTGAGATGCATCAAAGCAAGCGTGATCAAACTTTGGGAAATATTGGCTGTGAATGTACTCTTCAAAAATCTTGAATTTCTGCAGCTTTACTTTTGTTGGGTTCTTTGGAGTTGGAGCAGGGATTGCACAGTTTACGACTAGATCGACAAAAGATTGCAATGCGCCGGTATAGGGCTGTTTAATCAGGAGTGGGGTAAACATAGGCAATTGTTGAGTTGAGCATGGAGTTGTAGTCCATGAAATGTATATGATAGTCATAGATTTCGACCCATTTAATCCGACAATTCCAATGATAAATTTGGACATATATTCAAAGCATTCATTACCGTGATCTCCCTCAGGAGAGTAGGATGTTTGAAATAATTCTTTGCAATATTCTCTGTCAAACTTGTTGAATTTATCCAACATATAAATTTGAGGGCGGTGCGTTTCGTTGCGGATTAGATCGAGTTCCGTTGGATGATAAACAGTGATCATCGATGTGAGGATGTTTTCTATGTCTTCTCCGCCCTCGCTTTCATCACTAGACTCGCTTCTGCTGAGGTCAACAAAGTCCTCCAGTCTTATTCTCTTATTCGCGGTATTATTGTTGGGCCTTATTGAAGTGCTCATGACTGTAATCAAATAAGGGTTAGAATAGTGCAATTGATTATAAATTCCATTTTTGGGGTATTTCCTTGTATATTTTGTGTTAATTGTCCAAAGAAAACTCGAATTGGTGCGAATTTCGTTCAATTTATACTCATTCTGTCGATCCGATTGGGATAATCCAGTTCAAATTCAAATTTCGCTCAATTTGGTGTGCCAGCTCATCCTGCCAGCTCATCCTGCCAGCTCATTCTGCCAGCTCATTCTGCCAGCTCATCCTGCCAGCTCACTGTGTGCACATAATCTAACTTGACTATAAAAATACTCAAACACAGACTATGATGCACTTGTATGTTTACTTTAACGAACTATTTGTATCCGCAACCTTTTTTGAATGGATTTTTCTTATAATTCTGTTTATATTAATTCAATCATCTTTATACAGGAACAATAGCAACTTTATAAGTCATTCTTTGTCACGTTATCAATACCTGTTTGTGTTTTTAATTGTTTTGTTTGTATATTTACTAAAGATACATGATATTCGTTTCGATCAATCAGGTTCAATACTTTTCAGACTTGGAGTGTCGTAAACATGTCAAATAAAAAAATTGACGAGGAGATTTTTGCCAAGCCAAAGGCGATGAAATTCATACCTGGTCGTAATTCACATCACAAGCAAACAGAAATCAAGTTGCTTTTTTGGCAATACCAGCCTTTAGTTCATAAAAAATACTACTACAATGTCA
Organism: Bacteroidota bacterium; assembly: GCA_027487625.1. Taxonomy (GTDB): domain Bacteria; phylum Bacteroidota; class Bacteroidia; order UKL13-3; family UKL13-3; genus CAISCU01. The sequence goes on along the minus strand of JAIYDG010000502.1, from coordinate 6,470 downwards.
AACGAAACAAAGAGACCATTTTCCAGACTATGAATAAAAGATACAACAAGAAAATCATAAAAACAGACGAAGAAAAAGAAAGCGAAGCCATCCAAGATTTCAAAGACCATTTCAATTATAAACGCAGAAAACATCCGTATAATTTGAACGTTGTACAAGACACAATTGAACAAATGCAACAAGAAATGGAGCAAGACTGCGGTTCAGAAACAAGTTCTACAGTTACACTGCCATCTGCCCCTCCAATGCCTGAACCACCGCTGGTAATCTTGGCTGAAATGGCAGAATTGCGCCGACTAGGATTCAATATCGTGACAATTCAAGATTTCCGTGATTTTTTGTTTGAGAAGGAAACCCATCCTCACAGAATCATCAACGATCAAAGTGAAAACATTGCACATGAAGCAATCATGTACTCAGAAACCCCTTCGGAGGAAAGCTTTCAACCAACACAAGATGATTTCTATGATATTGGATTCGAAATCTACGATCCCGTCCAAGAACAAGAATTCAACAAGAGACGAGTCGAATCTCCCATTCCAGCAATATACACTTCATTCACACCCACAAACTTTTTTAATGATGATTTTCTATCACAATCTTCTCGCAAGAGCACTCTTTCTGAAATGGAGTTTCAATTTGGTTCTCAATCTTGCAATTCGACGACGCCCATCCAAAATATCTTTGGTACTCCCATGCCGGAAGATTATTAATTTTTATACCCATTCATCTTCATCTGGATCCCATCGCTTTCCATGAAGCCATGGTTCAGGGTCACTATCTGAACTAACAGACTTTTTATCATCGTCGACGATTCCCTCTTCTGATGAGGTATCCCAGAAATCACTTGGACTTCCAAGTTCCTCCATCATCTTTTTTCTTTCGTTCTCTATTTCTTGAAACAACTCGTCCACCATTTTGTCAGCCTCTTCTGCCGTCTGGGCCGTCAAAATTATCTTTTCCAATCTACTATAAATATTTAGCAAACTTTCAATGGATACTTTGACAGCGTCCATCAATGCCATGCATTCAATAAAGCATTCTGGTTTACAGAAAAATAATTCGATCGTTTTTTTCATACTCACGCTTGTTGAAGTATTTGAGACTTTATACTCATATGGTACTCTGGAGCAGAGGCCATTGCGTTTGGGATCTAGACATGATTGACAGTCAAAGACCTTGTAGCATTGTGTGCATCTATGTTGAAAAGACTCTATCTCTTTATCCATAATTATATCTAATTAAAATGTAACATAGAATTAATTATGCCGAAACAAGCAAAAAAATCAACAAAGGGTGTCGACAGATCAAACTACACAAAAGCAATGATGAAGCCCGGAGACACAAGTAAAGGTGCGCCTCCAGATTTGCCTACGCCCGGTAACAAACAACGAGCAAAGTCTAGATTACCAAACAAGAAAATACCATCGGGAATGAACCAGATCTACAAAGATGTACCCAATCATGCCTTAGTCAACAAATGTGAATATTAGCACACTGGCAATGGAGCTTGTTTGCGAGGCTTTTTTTCCTTGGGCTCTTTCTTTTCCTTTTCAACTTTCGCCTTCTTTTCCTTGATCTGGCCTTCGATTTCTTCGGCCATACGCTTCACTGATTTTCCGACTCCTTTCTTGATCTTTTCCTCTGTTTCAACGGAAATCGTTTTTTGCATCGCCTGACTGTCTGCAAGGATCTCAGCCACTATTGTTTTATCCTGTTCCTTGTCCATCTTTTTCAACGCAGCTTTTCTATCCTTTTTCACTTGGAGATTTTCAGCAGGCTTCCTAGTTTTAGGAACAGGAGGCTTCCTGGTTGGCTTTGGTGCACTGAAAGGCCTAACAATAAAGTCAGCAGCCTGTCCTTGCTTATTCAAAAAGCTGAGTGCAAATTGACTTTCTTCAGGATTAGTCGTATGTTTAAAACTAACAACGCTATTTTCGATTTCTATGTTATTTTCCTCCAGGAATGAACTTAATGAAGATCTCAATGCACGGAGATTTGCCTCACGATGCTCAACAAGGAAATAACTTCCATCGAAATCAATTGGAACTTGGATTTCCAGCTTAGGCTCTTTGGGCTTTTCTTCGTGCTCTGTGTGAAGATCTGGATTAAATAGCCATTTCTCTTCTTCTACCGGCTCCAGTCCAGGTATATGATATGTGTATTTATCATCGAGTCTGAACTGATCTCCTCCAAATCTAACAAGAGACATTGGACTAGGAGCCACGGGGACTTGTTGTGTTTCCAAGCTGAGAGTTTTGAAAATATCTTGATATATCTCAAAAGCCTGTCGCTTCTCTTCTTGTGATGTTTTAGTGTTGTTACAGCAACTGACCAAAAAACTGAGTAGACATCCCATGTCGCGGAATGATCCTTGACGTACACCGTATATAGTAACCCCGTAGGCCTTGGGTGCAAGTTCTCCGGTATATTGACATAGGTACAGTTGTTTTCCATGGACGTTGATGGATCTGGGCTTGCGAAGATGTGAAAGGCGGGCAGTTGGCAAGGGACAATACCCTTCCAGGACGTTATAGGTTGAATCGGACATGATGTAAATGTAAGGCAGCATTTGTTCATAATGAAAGATAATTTTTGTTGATTCTGTTTATATAGGATTTATCAGGTTCAATTATTCTAAAATTCATGGAACATTTCGGCGAAATTTAGAAATTTAAATTCAAAAAAATTACTTAAATAGTTTCTTGACTCCCTTTTTGAATTTCTTTGTGGCTTTCTTGACTGATTTGACGGCCTTTTTCGTTTCTTTTACGGTGTCTTTTCCTGCTTTTGCAATTGCTTTGGATGCAGGTTTGATTCCCTTTTTCCAGGCTGGTTTCAAAACATCTTTATATGCAGGCTTGATTGCATTCTTGTGCAGACTTTTTCCTGCTTTTTGTAATCCCTTTGCTGCGCCTGGAATTCCTTTTTTTAATCCCCACTCGAACGCATCGGCACCTGCGCCAAATACTTTCCCAAATGGACTAAGTGTGATGGCTAAGACAACTCCTCCAATCACGATACTTCCAATGACTATTTTACCGGTTGTGGAACCCAAAAAACTCGTTGTTTCAGTTGACATGTCTGTTTATGGGTAATGTAAGAAAATTTATAGTGCATTTGCATAGAATTTACGAGTGATGGAGTTTTTCCCAGGGCGGAAGGTTTGGATGTGTCGATTCACTAGTGCTCGCATTTCCATCACTGTTGATTTCTTGTGCATGTCGGAATCGAGTGTAATGTGATCGATATAGTGACTGACAGAACGGGCCATTTCTGGGGCATAAGGTCTCGTTTTCATCAGATTGTCCGCGTATCGTTGTAGTCCTTGTCTTGTTTTTGCTGAGTTTGTGTGATCTGGTCGCTGTTCAACAATGTCGTAGTAATACAACAAGGGGTGATCTCTTTTCCCCATGATCCCGTCAGAGCCGATGTAAGGCAAATCGTAAGCGAATGCCACCGGCTTGTTATCGTAGTCGCCAAGTTTTCCATCGATCTTATCACTAGGTGTCAAGAAATTAGCTACTTCTTTAATAAGACTATGCGGATCGATCATGTTTTTGAGAAATCCAGTGGGTGTTTCATCTCGAATCTGTGCTCCACTATCTCCACGGGGATCTTTATATAGAGTCTTTACTGACTTTGGGTATTCTATCAAGTTTCCGGCTATTTTACCAGATCTGGCATTTTGGGCTGGTGCCCCCATTAAATTTAATTGATGTGGACGAAAATCAAGCGTAGCCAATCCATAACTTTTACCAGAGTACTGAAAAGCCCGGTGGGGGTTTCCGTATCGTTTTGTGTGTACATCGGAGTTGGTTTGTGCACGCTGTATGTTGGACATGTCATTTATTATATAAACATTTAGAATCTTCCGCGAAGTAATCTGTACGAAGCTGCTCTAGCATACGGACTAACGCTTGATCCACTTCCCCTTCCACTTCTTTCTAATGAGGGTCTTGGCCTTCTTGGAATGTAATCTCTTTCTAATGGTCTATGATGTGATCTAGAATACGCATATCTCCATCTTCTATTTCCATATTGATCGTAATAATATACTCTTCTGCGTGGCGCATATGAGCGATATCTATACGGTCTACTATGTGTAGTTGGTCTGGTTTTTGTAATGTTGCCTCTTCGTGCAGTCCAATCGATGTCCATTCTATCTCCCATGGTCGTGTTTGTTTATAATTATGTAAGAATTTAGTTTGTCTCGGCTTTTCTTTGTTTGTAAACTGCCATTTTTTGACGCATGCTCATCACTCTATCGACATTTTCAAGATTCTGGGTCCTACGTCTTTCCATGTCCATTCTCGTAGATGGTAAAAATACATCTGGAGTCAACATTTGTTCCACTGCCGGTTCATTTACATAATAATGTCCAATTTCGTAGGGTGTATGAAAAATCTCATTTTGAACTCGTTTAGGAACTGTCACGTGATTCGTATCTGGACTGATCAATGGAGGTCTTGCGCGTAGTGCATCGATGGGCACGTGAATTTGTCTGGCAAATCCTACGTCTTTTCTTTTTAATTCTCTACGCTGCCCAAGAATTACTAGGTCCTGATACTCTCTTCCTGCTAGTTGTTGCTTGTTTTCTATACCTGTATAGTATTGCTGCAATCTTTGTGGGGGAAGACCCTCTCCTTGCTTTAACAAAACCTGCCCATCACTGATAGCCGAATAAAGAATGTAATCTTGATTGGCCAGAAATCCTCGAGTAGGCAATCTTTTGCCGTTTTTTCCTGCTTCTTGTTGATCATCATATCGCTCTTCAGATATTAAATTTGGATTATTTAAAATATGAATAGGATCTTCATACGTTGGATTCCAGTTTTCCCAATCTTTTTGAGTTTGCGATGCTGCTTGAAGTGCAGGAGGACGCTCAGAAATTAATACAGATTGCGCAAAGTTTTTGATGTCAAATATCGTACCAGTCAATTTATTGGCAAATGATTCTCTATCTGTCATTATTGTGTTTATAAATGAATTAGAATTTACAAATTTTTTGTTAGCGTCTAACGCGTCTTAATCCTTCTTTCAGACGCGCACCCACAGATGGTCCTTGATTGGATTTAGCCTTGTACAAAATTCCCTTATTTAATCTTGTTGGTTCATAATCCTGCCTTCCTGGCTCAAGATAGAAAGTCCGTTCAACAACTTTTGTTCGTTGTCCTGTAACTGGCAAGCTGTAATTTTGTAAATCAGACCTGCGTTCATTGATTGTACTAATCTGGCCAGTTTGATGTGGAGTGTCATTGTACATGGCATCTAAATCACGGCGTCTGCGAATAATAATTGTTTTGCTTGACATTTTATAGTGAGTTTAGAAGTTTAATCACGGAAAATGCGCCATAGAATATAAACACCAACACCGCCACCGATTCCGAGGAAAAAATACCTGTACTTTTCTTGCAATTGTTCAATAAGAGGTCTGCCTGCCATTTTTAAAATGATTAGAAAGTATTTTTACTGGGTGTCTTGCGTCCGTAAAATACAATTACTTTTGTAGAAAGCATAAAGGCCCAAAACGAGGCAAATCCCATAGCAAAAATCGAAAGATCACTCTGTTCCTTCATCTTGTGTTATTAATTTATATCATACTAAGAAAAACGGCTTCCTCAGCTGGGCTGGCCAAAGACACGGCTGCCAGTTTTGGAGAAAGCCCCACCAAGAAAAAACAACAGAACAGTCCCTGCTGCGAATACTGTCCAATCGATGACTTTAGCGGGTTGTACACCTTTATTTTGTGCCTGTTTCACAATAAGATCGTTTGTTTTGGCCTCACGCGGCAGTGTCTGATAATTCTGCACATGCTGCCCAACCTGACTTACGGGGCCTGCTAGGTTCGTTGGCTGCGGCGGCATCCCGAGGCGGAGGGGTGCAGTGTGGTTGCTTGTGATCGTCGGTTGGTACAGTTTCGACATTTACACAATTAGTAGTTACAAATGCATTAGAAATATGTCCGTGCACACATCCCCAAAAGATGGCTTGCATGTACGCATCGGCCATGTCGTGGATTCGTCTCCCAATTCCGTTCGGAAAAGCAGAGGGGGCTAGTTTTCTGGCTGCCTCGACCGATTCAATCTTGTTGTTGCGATATCCTTTCGAGGAGTATTTCATAAACTTTTTTACATGGATTGGATGAATTACATGCAGATTGGGATATTTGGAAAACAATGTCAATAGAATAATTTGCATATTACGCATGTGTCCTTTAAATTGTGATTCGATTAAAATGACGTCTTCGTGTGAAATTAATGAACTTAATTCATTATATAGTTTTGTTAATTCGATGATGCGGGTTTTTGTATCAGTACCATAAGTACCAATAGATGCAGAGGTACAATAAATAGGATAAGCTGGATCATTTGTGTCGAGAAGTACCCACCCGAAATTGTAAAAACCAGGATCTAAACTTAGGATCTTCATAATGCTGCAAAGTATCGACGCTTGATATACCTAGTAAG
>JAIYDG010000016.1 GCA_027487625.1 Bacteroidota bacterium | reverse complement strand
CTGCATGCGTGCTGCATCCTTATAGTGTTTCTGGCTCCTAATGCTATCATTAAATAACTCAGAAAGTTCCTTAAAATATAATGCTGAATCATATCTTTTATCAGCTTTATAATAAATACATAATTGGTCGGCAGCTTGAATTCCTATAAACAATTGTTTCGCTTTTAAACCTAATGCTAAAGCCTCATAAGATTTTCGAATAGCCTCTTTAACTTTCCCCATTTTAAAAAGAGAAAACGACATAATATTGGGTAGTTGTGGAGAATGAATGCCATATCTTTTATCAAGACTATCAGCAATTTGAATATACTTCCAAGCAGAATTTATATCGGTTTTATAAAGAAGCCAACTCAAACGCTGGTAAGCAAAAACTAAATTTCTATAGGCACTAATTTGCTTCGATAAATCGATTGCTTTGTTGTGGTAAAAAACCGAAGAATCAAAATCATAAGGTTCAGTTTGCCTACTTGCTGTTCTAGTGAAATATAATGCTGCAATTTCTCTATATTTTATAGCCAGGTTATAAGTATTGCCAATTGTTTTATAGTAATGAATGCATTCATGAGTTTGAGAAAAAGCTTCCTTATAGTTTTCCATTCCATTGTTCACCATAATGATTTTTTCTAAAACCAAATAGTAAACATCATTGTCTTTTATAGCCCTAGCACGATTTAATAAATCCAAGTATTTATCCATTGTACTCGAAGGATTAGTCCTTCTAGATAATTCCAACAAACCCGTTTCTGCTCTAATTAAATCTGATTCTGATTGTAATTTTTCAAAAATCTGCTTTGCATTTTCGTAATAGTAATTGATAGAATCAATTTCATTTATAAATAAATATTCATCAGCTATAGCTAAGTTAAATTTAGCCTTATAATAAGTGTTATTCTCTTTGGTTGATGTATTTAAACCTTCCCTTAACAATTCAAAACACAATTTAGAATTGCTAATTGCTGATGCCGAAGAAGCCTTTTTAAGTAGTTGTTTAAGTGCTATATCATTAGCCCAACCATGTGAGCTAAATAGAATAAAAAATAAAATTAGATAACTTTTTTTCATTAGAAATGACAGAAAATTATATTTACTGTCGGATTTAAAGGGTGATAAATTGGATTTTTCCTTAGACAAAAATGTTTCAACAAAAGGCTTAACTAATAGTCTTTATATTTATCAATAAATCATCTCTGTAGTTTCTACCAATAGGAATTTGCTGTTTATTTACTACAACAAAATCACCATTAATTACTTCTAAAAAATTTGAATTGATACAATAACTTCTATGAATTCTAATAAAATTATATGTTTTTAATTGTGAAAACAGACTCTCTAAACTAGTTCTAATGCTAAATTTTTGTTCAGATTTTGTATAAATATTCATGAGTTTCCCATCTGCTTCAAAATATACAATATCAGCAATATCAACCCTGAAATATTTGGCACCCAATTTCACAAAAAAACTATCCTTGAAAATATTTAGCTTTTCTATTTCTAATGATTCATTTTTATTCTCTGATGCCAATGCAATTTCAATAGCAGAATAAATATCCTCTTCAGTAAAGGGCTTAATTAAATAAGATTTGGGAAAAGTTTGTTTTGCCTCAAAAATCGTTGCTTTATCGGCATTACTTGTAAGAAAAATAAAAGGAATATGAATTTGCTCATTTATAAATCTTGCTACTTCAATTCCTTCTTGTTTGCCACTTAAGTTTATATCAAGAACTGCTAAATCAATCTCTTGAGTTGTTAATGCTTCAATTGCATCTTTTTTTGTACCTACTGGATTTAAAGGCTGATAACCCAAATCCTCTAAAATCATTTTTAAATTACTGGCGATAATAAACTCATCTTCAACAATTAAAATCCTCAAATTCTCCATTTTACAATATTTATTCTAAGAATTTACCATTCTTATGAAGGCAAATTAGCAACAAAAAAACACAAAAACTTAATTTGAGGTCCTTTCTAACTAAAAATTTCACTATAAATCAGCCTTAAGCACCAATAATCTAGTTTTAAAATCCGACAAAATTTCTTTCTACCTTTCCAATGCTTTGCTTATTTTCGCCACCCAAATGGCATTAGATCAATTAGAGGAAGATTTAGGAGTTGAACAAAAAGAAATGAGTTTTTTCGACCATATAGATGAGTTGCGAAAACACATTATTCGTTCGGTAGCGGCAGTTTTAATTTGTGCAATTGTCATTTTCTTCAATAAACATTTTCTCTTCGACGTAGTACTTTTTGGACCCATTCACACCGATTTCTGGACCTACAGAATGATGTGTAAATTAAGTAACGAATTACTTGGAAACGACTTGTATTGTGTGAAAGATATCGGTTTCGTACTCTCGAATATTGATATAACAGGACAGTTCACCCAGCATTTATTTATCTCATTTGTTGCAGGAATTGTTATAGCCTTTCCTTTCGTTTTGTGGCAATTATGGGCTTTTATCAAACCCGCATTAAATGAGAAAGAAATTAAATATGCCAGAGGTTTGGTGTTTTTTAGTTCGATGTTATTCAATATTGGAATCGCATTTGGCTATTTTATTTTATCACCTCTTTCTATCCAATTTTTGGGTTCTTACCAAGTGAGTGAAATGGTAAGTAATGAAATCAATCTAGAATCCTACGTTTCGTTTGTTTCAACTTTAACTTTTGCTTGTGGTTTGATTTTTGAAATGCCAATACTTGTTTATTTCCTTGCAAAAATTGGCATTCTAAGCAGTGCTACCATGACGAAATTCAGGAGATATGCACTTGTTGTAATTCTAATTTTAGCTGGTATCCTCACTCCTTCCCCAGATATGGCAAGTCAGATTATGATGGCAGTTCCTCTTTATGGTTTGTATGAACTAAGTATTTTAGTTGCAAAACGTGTTGAGGCTAATAAAGAAAAAGACCGTTATAAATAACCCAAACTAGGTTTCGTATTTAAACTTCAATATTATAAATTATGAAAATATCTATTGGTAACGACCATGCTGGTTTTGATTACAAAGAAGCTATTAAAGCAAGCCTAATTGCTGCAGGTCATGAAGTTACCGACCATGGAACATATGGTTTAGATTCTGTTGATTACCCTGATTTTGCGCATCCATTAGCCAATTCAGTTGAAAGCGGAAATACCGATTTAGGAATTCTAATCTGTGGTAGCGGAAATGGCGTTTGTATGACTGCCAACAAACACCAAGGAATTAGAGCTGCTCTTTGCTGGAATGTAGAATTGGGAGCTTTAGCCAGACAACATAACAATGCCAATGTAATTTGTTTACCTGCTAGATTTATTTCTCTAGAGTTGGCTCAAGAAATCACCAATACTTTTATCACTACCGATTTTGAAGGTGGAAGACACGAAAATCGTGTAAACAAAATTTCTTGCTAATACATTTAGTTTCAAAAACACTTGGATAGGTCAAAAATCATTGATGGAATTAAGCAGGGTAATATTCGCGCCCTTGCTAGAATGATAACTGGAATTGAAAATGAAATTCCAGAATTCGATTCCATGATGGAGGAATTGCATTTTGACAATACGCCAGTTATAGGATTTACAGGCCCTCCAGGTGCAGGAAAAAGTACCTTAATTAGTGCTTTTGTAAAATTCTTAAGTAATCAAGGTAAAAAAATTGCTGTATTGGCTGTCGACCCTAGTTCTCCTTTTCATCAGGGTTCACTTTTAGGAGACAGGTTGCGAATGAGTGAGCACTACTTACTTCCGAATGTTTTTATAAGAAGCATGGCTAGTAGAGGAAGTTTAGGAGGATTGGCACCTAGAGTTTTCGAAGTTTGTGATGTTTTAAGAGCTGCTCATTTCGATTATATTTTAATTGAAACCGTTGGGGTTGGTCAAAGTGAAGTTGAAATTGCGGCACTTGCTGATACTTCCGTCCTTGTTTTAGTTCCAGAAGCAGGAGATGAAATTCAAACCATTAAAAGTGGAATCATGGAAATTGCTGATGTATTTGTTTTAAATAAAGCCGATAGAGATTCAGCTGATATTTTTATGAAAAACCTACAATCATTGGCTCATAGTCATGCAACAGCTACTTGGGAAACTCCTGTTGTAAAAACGGTTGCTTCAAAAAATGAAGGAATCGAAGAGTTATTTAATGCGATTGAACTTCATAGAAACAATCCAATAATTGGCTTAAAAAAAGAACAATTGTTTGCGCAAAAAGCACTAAATCTAATCAGACATTTAAGAACCCGCGACATTAATTTTGAGGAACTAAAACAGGATATATCTATTAATTTAAAACTTGAGCAAAACTTTAATATGTATCGGTATGTTAAAAAATACATTAAATAAAAAACATGCAAATTTGTATCATATCAGGTTCGGCAAGAGCAAATAACAATACACACAGAGTTTCTTTGGCAATTGAACTTTTATTAAAAGCAAATCACGAAATTTCAGTAATCGATTTTAAAGAATTCGATATTCCTTCATTGGCACAAGGCGGATTAAAAACAAATGCCTTAACTCCATTTCAACAAAACTTAATCGATTCATTATTCAAAGCAGAAGTTGTCATGATGGTTTCACCAGAGTACAATTGGAGTGCAACACCTGAAATTTTAAATATGCTGAACTTGGTTCCAAATAAACCATTTGATCAGATTTTTAACAATAAAGTATTTGCTTTTATTGGCGTTTCAACTGGAAAAGGAGGTAAAGTTCCTGCCTTACAAATGATGCAAATTGTAAATAAACTAATTAGTTTTAGCAATAACGACTCCATTGTTTCATCCAGAATATTTGAAGCCCACTTTGTAAAAGAGGTTTTAAAAGAAAACGGAGATAGCTTAGGAAATCCAATGTTTGACAAAGGCTTAAACGACTTCTGTGATTACACCATCAGAATTGCGAATCGTTGGTTTAGAAATTATTGATTTTTTTCTAACCTAATTCCTGCTGCTAAAACATGCTGAAGAGTATCAACACGCATATTGTGTTGAATTTCAAAATGATAAATCCCTAGTTCATGAAACTTAAAAGCATCTTTTACAGGCACTTGGTAATCGTATAAATCACCAAGACCTTTTCCAAGCCATTGACCTGTTTCATCAGCTAATTGAATTTGCTTTTCTTCATCAGCAACCAATTTTGTTGGACTTTCACTATGTATATTCACAAAAATATTGGCATAAGGATAATCAGAAGCAACGCGAAGATTTACAAAAAGATTATACAATGAATTGGTATCAGTTACATTCACATCAAAAACCAGTTTATTCTTGTAATACCAGCCATCTGTTGGCAAATCTTTGTTCTCATCAAACAATCTTTTAGAATCGCATGAACTAAAGAAAATACTCCCTAAAGCTAAAATTAATAACCAATGTTTCATACTATTCCTTTGGAGTTTGAGGATTTGGATTCTGGTTGGAATTTGGATTTGGCCTATTGTTATTATTTCTATTCTTCTTAAAAGGCGGTCTTCTATTTGGGTTTTGATTTGGGTTCGGATTCGGATTCTGACTAGAATTAGGCGCTTGTACGTTCTGATTCACCTGGTTAGAATCGGGATTATTTACCTGTTGATTTTGCTGAGGTCTTGGATTCCTGTTTGGATTATTATTTGGTCTTGGTCCTTGATTAGGGTTAGGTTTTTGTCCTTCTCTATTCTGCGTGTTTTGAGGCGCATTTGGTTTAGGACCGTTATTGTTCTGGTTAGGATTATTAGGACGATTATTTGCTTGTTTATTTTGATTAGGATTTGGTTTAGGGCGATTTTTATTTCCACCTTTTCTATTTCCTTTATCATCTAAACGAGTTAATGAATCTCTTCCCATATCATTTTGGAAATCAAGCTCGATCTTTTCTGGTTTATTCGAAACCGGCTTATGTAAAACCAAAGGCGGACGAACACCTGATTTATTCAGTTCAGCATATTCATTTACTTTAGCAACCGGAAGGCTAATCCATTCACCACCCATTTCAGCACGAGGAGCAAACCACATCAAACGCTTTAAAATGTCCGTTTTTACAACTTTATATGATTTCTCTTCGGCAAATTCAAGAACCAAATTGCTATTTTCAGGAAACTCTTTTAGTGCTTCTAAATATGAATCTAATTCAAAATTTAAGCAACATTTTAGTTTACCACATTGGCCACTTAATTTAAGCTGATTCAAAGATAAATTCTGGTATCGAGCAGAATTGGTATGCACCATCTTAAAATCAGTTAACCAAGTACTACAGCACAATTCTCTTCCACAAGAACCAATTCCACCTAAACGACCAGCTTCTTGGCGATAACCAATTTGCCTCATTTCAATTCTTACTTTGAAAGAATCGGCAAGACGTTTGATTAATTCACGAAAATCTACACGGTCTTCAGCAGTATAATAAAATATTGCTTTTCTTCTATCGCCTTGGTACTCAACGTCGCTTAATTTCATACTCAAACCCAATTCCATAGCAATACTTCTTGCTTTGTACATGGTAGGAACTTCTAATTCTTGATTTTCCTTGAGTTTTGCAACATCAGCCTCATTGGCCTTTCTTATAATCTTTTTAAAATCTCCTTGGTCTTCGGTGCGGTTGTATTTCTTCATCTGAAGTTTTACCAATTCACCCTTTAAACTCACTTTTCCAATGTCGTAACCACCACTTTCCGACTCAACAACAACGTGTTCGTTAATGTAAAACTCAACATTATTTGAGTTCCTGAAAAACTCTTTTCTGGTACCTTTAAAACGAACCTCAACAATATCATATGGTTTAATATGAGGTGGAAGATCCATCTCACTCAACCAATCGAAGGTATTTAACTTATTACAAGCACCTGTGCTACAGCCACCGCTGCAACCACCACCAGTACCACATGAACCTGATCCACACGCCATCTTATATATTTCAAATTAGAAAAGCCAATAATTAAAAATGTAAAAACTACATCAAACGGCTTTCACCGGAGTTTTCAACTGCCTGCCAATATACAAAGAAAGATTTAAAAACATGATCTTTAGGTTGGCGTTCCTTTCGGCATGATAAACTGCATCATCAAGACTATGAGTTATTTGCTCCAAATTACCATCATGTAGGAAAGGTGAAAATTTTACCAGAAAGCCCATTTCTGTCTGATTAACCCTTAACATTTCCTTTTTCGCAAAACGATAAATAAATGCAGAACGAATCATTTGAGAAGTATAATGAAGAAAATTCTTTACATATTCTCTACCACTCGTACTCAATTCATCTACAACAGGTTGAATATCATTAATTTTTTGCCCATAACAAGCTCTCATCCAACGACTAAATAAATCAAAATAACCATCTTGCTCTATGTGCAATAATGCCATTGCCATATTGTAATTTCCATCTGCCAAACGAGCTATATCACTGGCTTTCTGCTGGTCACATTCATGACGTTCTATCAGAGCCTTTGTCATATCTATATCGTTTATTCTTGGTACTTTTACTAATTGGGCTCTTGAAAGAATAGTTGCCAATATTTTTTCGGTATTGTTTCCAACTAGAATAATTAAGGTTCCAACAGGAGGCTCTTCTAATAATTTTAGAAGGATGTTTCCAGAATTCAACAAATATTCAGGCTGCCAAATAATCTGTGTTTTATATTTAGCCTCATAACTTTTCAAACCCAAGCCAGAAATAATATCACGACATTCCTCTGATGTAATGTTTCCTTGTTTATTTGATTCAGAATTAAGCTTTTGCAACCAATCAAAATCACTTAAATATGGATTCTCCAAAAGGGCTGAGCGCCAATTCTCAATTACTTCTTTTGATAATTTATTAGGTGAAGTAATTGGAAAAGTAAAATGCAAATCTGGATGTGTGTATTTGTCAAATTTTAAGCAAGAAGTACAAGTTCCACAACTATCAGTTTCTTCAGGATTTAAATAATTTAAAAAAAAAAAAAAAGCAATAG
>JAIYDG010000535.1 GCA_027487625.1 Bacteroidota bacterium | reverse complement strand
TGGTTGCTTGCTCAAGTTTATCTTCCAATCCTGTTATTGCCTCTTCTTTGGTCTTGCTCAATGTATAGTAGTATCCGTCATCTGCAAAGCATATTGGAGTGTGGACCACGAGTAGTTGACGTATGTAAAGGTTGAAGAGCACCGGACCCAATATAGAGCCTTGTACTGTTCCGTATTTCACATCGTAAACTTCTGAGCATGTCATTTCAATCTCCACATAGGCTGTCCTATTTTGTAGCCAGTTTGAAAGTAAGCCGACTATATCTTGTGGAATCCCCATATTTTCCAGTCTTCTTAAAAGTTCGTTTACATTTATGACGTCAAAGGCCGCACTGAGATCGAGGCTTGCAACCGCTGCATAGTCACCGCTATCCATGGCGTGGGCTAGTATTGATTGTAATTCCTTTCCTGCCGTTGTAGTACTTCTTTGTTTCCTGAACCCGTGCTGTCTTTTTGTGAACATTATGTCCTGGTTGAATTCGTTCAATCGCATAAGAATTAGTCGTTCAAAGATTTTTGATCCTGCGCATAGGTTTGAGATTGGTCTATAGTTTTCCACTCTGTTTTTGGGTCCCTTCTTGTGTAGAGGGATAATCCTAGATGTTTTCCATTGATCCGGGATAGTCCTCTGATTGTAGATCATATTTAGTAGTTTATGCATTGGTTTCAGCAGGTATTCCATTCCATCCAGCAATATTCTGACAGGTATGTTGTCATACCCATAGCATGTCTTTGGTTTCAACTCTGCCATGACCTTCTTAACATTTTCTAGGGTGAAGACATTTGTGTTTGGCTCAAATAGGACCCTTTCTCCAACATCTACATCCAGATTAATGGAAGTCTCAGATACGATTGTTTCTACTTTTTTCTTAAAAAATTCCGAGAACGCTGTAGCTTTTTCTTCTGGCGTAGTATTAGGTGTGTCCTCGTAGTAAATTTCTTTGGGGTAGGCCTCTTGAGTTTTTCCTTCTGCTCTGTTGTAAGCCCTCCACAGGCCACGTTGACCTCCTTTTAGTGCTGCATTTCTAATCCACTGCCTTTTGTTTTTGTTCACTAGTTTGTTTATTTGTCTCGCAAGCGCTTTGCTCCTTTCGTGTAGGGTTGGGCTAGATCTTCTTTTTGCTCTTTGGTACATCTGTTTACGTTTTTTCTTAAGAGCTGTAATACTGGGATTTTCTGTGCAATTGATTGACGTCATCGTTTTTTGTTTGAATGGTAGAAGCTTATCTACCACAGACATGATCTTTTGTTCGAGTTCGTCATTGAAGTCTGAGACTCTGAGGCATTTGATGTCCCAGTTGATTTCACTCAGTCCTAGTAACAATTCTTCTTTGCTGTATTTTGACCAGTCTCTTGACCAAATCTTTTTTTTATTATCATTATTAGCACGTTGGTTTAGTGTTATGATTACAGGACAATGGTCACTGACAGTTGCCGATCCTTCGATTACTGAGTCAACGAGCCCAATGTCGCTCGTATATACATGATCCAGCAATGACTGTTGGAGTTGATTTCCGGTGTTTCTTGTCCAGGTGTTAAATTTAACTGTCTGAAGCAAACCATTTTGGTCTTCGAATTCTATCATTTTATTGAACAGAGTCCTATGATGGTAGCTGGGGTCGTTCCTTTTGTTGTAATCTAGATTGAAGTCACCTAGGATTATACTGCGTGGGTGTTCCGATATGAAATTTGTAAGTATACTGATTTGTTCTTCGAGGGCATGGTTATGAGATGGCTTGTGTGTCAGTTTGTATGTCCGGTATAGGGCTGCAATTCCTATCCCTGTATCCTCGAGCGTGATTGTGATAATGTGTGATTCGGGTTTCTCAAGTTCATGTCTTCTTTTGTATTTTAATCCACTCCTGATGTACATCGATGTCCTCATTGTTTGGTTTGGCAGAGATTTTTCAGTTTCTATTTCGTACCCTCTGATCATGTATGCATTTATGTTGTCATCTTCTAAAATTTCCGCTTCTTGTAAACACAATATGTCTATTTTGTTCTCTTCAATAAAATCCGCAATTACGTTAATTTTGTTCCTGGAGCCGAGGCACACATTCCAGGTAGATAATGTAATTTTTTGCATCATTTGGGTTGCGAGTTTTTCTTTTTGTTCTTCTCATCTTTCGTTGGCCTTCCTCTGCCCCTCTTGATTTCTTTGAACTCTTCGAAGGTCATCTCTTCAATGGCTTTCGCTACTGATTTTTCGTTTCCACCTCCTTTCTCGCTTTCATTTCCTCTCTCCCCCACTCCCTCGGCCCTACGTTCAGTTTCTTCGCTCTCGTTCTCGTCCCCTCGAACACCACCAACATCATCTGTTGGCTGTTTGCTTTCGTCTCTCTCTTCAGAACGATTCGCTGCCGCTGTTTCTTTTTGGTTTTGTTCATCAATGATACGTTTTGCAATGTTTCTGTTCTCTTCTGATCTACGCTCCCTCTCTGCCAGCGCTATCTGTTGGTCCTGGATATGCTGTTCATGCTTGCCTGCATTCTTCAATCTCCAATCGTCGACCCTCTCCAACCATTTCCCGTAGTAGGAGTTGTCAAGGTCATTGTTCACCATGAACCTGTCGACATACTCGAGCCATTCCACGCGCTGGGACTTGCAAGCTGCCCTCAAGTGGGTTGCTTTGAAGCAGTTTGTGCACCACTTTTTGATGCCTTTGTGGTAAATCTTGATTCTTTTTCCATCTACTGGCAGGAATTGCGGAATTGGACTCTTGATTTCCATTTGAATGGAGTAGATCCCCGTCCTCAGCTCAGCTCCTTCGTAGAGCTCCTCCTCGTCAGAGCTGACGTCAAAGTCAAGCTTGTCTTCCGTTAACTCCGTCATCAGTGTTCCGTAGTTGAGTAACCATTTCCTGATGGTTTCGGGTTCAACTTGGTACTCTGCTCCTTCCACCTTAACCCAAGTGTAGCGTTGGTGTGCGGTAGATCCTTCGACCCTTACTCCTCTGATGGAGCAGTCATAGGTCTGGTTGATTCGTCCATCTTCTGTTTCGATTCTTCTGATGAAGCTGAAGTTTGACTTTCCTTTGAACTTTTCATCGATGTTGAATGGTGCCTTGGTTTTGAAAAGCAGAGTTGGGTTTCCTTTGAAGCCCGGAACGATGCCTGCCAATTCAATGGGTGCGAACCCAAGTGCTTGCACAAAGATCTGTTTCAT
>JAIYDG010000384.1 GCA_027487625.1 Bacteroidota bacterium | reverse complement strand
ATTTGGTTTCATGCTAATCTAAGATTTTTGAGGGGCAAGATAGGGGGATGTGGGGGGAATTGCAACCGAGGATAGGGGGAATTGGATCAAAAGTCTGGTTGATGATTGGAAAATTTAATAGGTTGATTGCTTGTTGGATTAACAATTCCTTGTTATATTCGCGAATGAGACGTATTATTAAGTTTTTGAATCACTTTCGCGAAAGAAAATGAGATGCAGACTAAGCAAATATACGCGCAAGTAACGACTAAGTAAAAGGCGCAATGCGGGTTTTGATTAGTCGTTGGTTGTGGTAGTGCTTAAGTGAGTCACAATAAAAAGAAAATGAAAAAAACCGAATTCAATATATTTGAAATTTTATCAAAAGATGATAAAGAGTTATCTCATTCTTCAATGATAAAGTTCCTGCTTGAAGAAAAACAGTTTTTTGCGAGTAAACTAATCAATCAAGAAGGGCCAAATCTAGATGTTCACCTCGAATACAAATTAGATAAAAAATTAAGAGTTGATCTTTTGATATTTAATGGAAATAAAATTATTGTTATAGAAAACAAATTTAAATGCCTTCCTCAAATAGGTCAATTAAATTCTTATTCTGAAAAGTTAGCCGAAAAATTTCCAAATAAGGAAATCATAAAATACCTTCTTTATTTTGAGAAAGGAAATAATTTTAACATCCCTGAGGATTGGAACAAAATCACCTATCTCGATATTTACCATCTAACCAAAGAATATTTAAATTTGGACAATTTAAGTGCGGATAAAGACGTGTTGATTAGACATTATTCCAACTCTATCAAAGAATATATTGACAAATATGAAGGATTGAAAGACCCTAAATCTAATATACTTCGAAACATTTTCCTGAATCCTCATCAAAATAATAATAGATTTTGGCTTCATTTGATTTTTCATGAGTTAGCTGCTTTATTCGATAAAAATAATTTTCCAACTTGGATTGGTTCTGGTTCTTCCTATAAACCATTGATAAATATTCACAATCCAAAGTGGAATTTTTACTCATCGAAAGGATACGAATTTGTCATCCAATTAAATGGAAGAAATTTGAAATATTATTCTCATTTAAAAGGTTTGGTCAATAAACAAGAAATAGTAAATGGTGAAAAAGAACGATTAATTGAAAATGGATTTACAAAGCCAAAGTCCGGAAAATTTAAAGGAAAGATTAGTAACTCGAGTAATACATCATACATTTACCAAGAAGATGTTATTGAAGTAATTGAATCCGAAGGTAAGACTGTTACATTAGATAATCTTAAAAATTCAATTGAGAATTTGATAAAAAGAATAGAAAGCTGTGGCTAACAAAAGATACAACGATCATAGCGGCTAAACGCTACTACGCCTTGTAGCTACACGTTCTCGGAAAACATAACAAAAAAAACCATACATCCCCAGTACTTGCAATTGAATATCCGTAAAAAATTCAAATAATCTAATGCACATAACATCCTTGTCCATTCGTAATTTCCGGAATTTCAGAAAATCCAGTTTCCACTTTCAAAAAGGGATCAATACTCTCATCGGAGAAAATGGCTCTGGCAAGACGAATGTTTTCCTCGCTTTGCGACTACTGCTTGATGAGCAGATGCCACGCAGAATTGATCTTACAGATACTGATTTTAACCGTAGTATCGGCAATTGGCGTGGTCATTGGTTGGTGATTTCTATCGAATTTGGAGAACTCGACAACAGCGAAGATTGCCAAGTACTTTCCGTACATGCTACAGGTGATGCCAGCGGGCAAGGAGGGCGACTCACTTTGTTCTTCAGGCCTAATTATAATACTAGGAAGCAACTTTTTGATTTTTCTTCCAAAGATGCAGATGAAAAAACCGACGATGAATATCAAAAAGTCATTGAAAGTATTACCATTGGAAAATACGAATCTGTTATCCGGGGTAGCGGAACTGGAGATTTCTCTGATGATGCCCTATATCAAATCTGTGTTGGCGATTTTGAAAAACGCATTTTCCCTGACCCAAATGAAGATGATGCTGCGGTGCTAGGCACACCTGTCAACCATTCAGAATTGCTAAAAGATTTTTCTTGCACTTTTGTTAAGGCTATGCGCGATGTTGTGGAAGATTTAAAAAACCCAAAAACAAGCCCACTTCTACATTTACTTCGCAAAGAAGACAAAAGCAAAATCAACAGTGAAAGTATCCTCGATAAAATCCGAGGTCTTAACGAAGATATAAACGACCTCACTGAAGTTAAAAATTTGACAACTGGCATCTCAACGAGTATCAATAGTGCCGTTGGGTATACTTATGCACCCAATGTAAAAATCAGTTCGGACGTACCAAATGATATTGAACGCCTTTTCCAATCCTTAAAATTACAGGTTGGTGACCCCGATGACCTTGGACACTTGGGGCGGCTCGACCGATTAAGTCTTGGCGGGGCAAATCTTATCTATCTTTCTTTGCGGTTACTCGAATACGAACGTATCCTTTCTAAACACGAAAAAGCAGCACATTTTTTAATGATTGAAGAACCAGAAGCACACATCCATACCCATATTCAGAAATCTATTTTTAAAAACATGTCGCCCGAAAAAATACGGACGCAGATTATTGTTTCGACCCACTCAACTCACATTTCTTCAGCAAGTCGCATTCGCTCGGTCAATTTGCTCTCACGGCGTGGGCAGTTTGCGGAGGTTTTTTATCCAGCAAAAGATTTGGAAGAAGGTCAAATTGATGCCATTGAACGCTATCTCGATGCAGTGCGTAGTACCCTGCTTTTTGCAAAAGGTGTGGTTCTGGTCGAAGGCGACGCGGAGCAAATCGTGATTCCCGAACTTTTTCTGAAAGTTTTTGGCGTGAGTCTCGACGAAATGGGCGTGAGTTTGGTTAATATTGGAAGCACAGGGTTTAAAAATCTTGCGGTGCTTTTCAATGACGAGCGGGTACGTCGGCGATGTGCGATTGT
Organism: Bacteroidota bacterium; assembly: GCA_027487625.1. Taxonomy (GTDB): domain Bacteria; phylum Bacteroidota; class Bacteroidia; order UKL13-3; family UKL13-3; genus CAISCU01. Next base: position 3,219 of record JAIYDG010000384.1, on the reverse strand, counting down.
TACGGATTTGGATGATACGCCCGCGACTGAAGTCATTGTTGCTGATGCTGAAAAATGGAAAGGTTTCCAAAACTCAAAGGCTAAGGGAGCAGAGCGGAAGGTTCACCTTCAAGATTTCAGTAACAGTAATACTTGGATCGAACTGTTTTTTGCTCAAAACACATTTGAAGTGGATTTTTTACGCGCTGGTAATCAAGAAACAATTGTTGAAGTCGTGAGGGCGATTTATTCAAGAAAAGCAGGCGTTGTAAGATCTCTTGCAAAAATTCACTCGGGCGATACTTCGGTTTCCAACTTAGAAATCCTTCGCCTTGCTGAAAAAGAAGGTAAAGGCTGGTTTGCAATCCTTCTCTCCAAGCATTTAAACCACGAAACACTCATCCCGGATTACATTTTGCAAGCTGTGGCGTTTGCAGCCCCATTTCCTATGCATTGGCGAATGCTAGCGACGATTGCCCAATTTCGACTGGAAAAAATGAATGCAACCAGTCCTATCGCCAATGACTTGCTTGGAAGTTTTCCACAGAATTTGACGGACGAAAATGCCGAAGACTTTATCAAAACTTTTAAGTCCGCTTTTCCCGACGATCAACTCACTAAATTTATCACAGTCCAAAATGATCTTAGAAGACCTCAATGATGAACAGAAAAAAGCAGTTTGTTTTGATGACCATTTACTGCTAACAGCTTGTCCAGGCAGCGGAAAGACGCGAGTCATAACCCATAAAATAGCATATGAACTTGGTAGACTCAATTCCCTAAACCGTCGCATTGTTGCACTCACTTTCACGATTCGGGCAGCGGAAGAAATCGAACGAAGACTACACCTAATGGAGATAGAAACATCTAGGCTTTGGTCGGGAAATATCCACGCATTTTGTTTGAACTGGATATTAAGACCTTATGCTGGTTTTCATCCGAAAACTCAACGTGGGTTCGTAATTATTGATGCCGTGAAAACCAATGAAATCTTGGAGGTGTTGTTGCAGAAAGATGATTATTCTATAATCCGAGAAGATTTCAAATTCAATAGCCCTATTGTGAAGATACAGCCCAACGGCTCGTTTATAGTCAAGAAACAAACCCACACGCCGCTTTTCGAAGCTTATCGAACAGAGTTGGAAATCAATCGTTTTGTGGATTTTGAACATCTTCTGTTTTACTCGCTCGAATTATTACGTAGTTGTCCGAAAATAGCTGTGACACTTTCTGGAGTTTTTCAAAATATTCTTATTGATGAATTTCAGGACACGCAAGAACTTCAATATCAAATCATTTTTGAAATCGTTACCGCTGGCCGCGGTCGAACAAAGGTTTCTTTCGTCGGCGACTGCGATCAAGCAATTTTCAGTTCGCTCGGGGGCGTTGCAAAGTCCAAAGAAGAAATTGAAGCAGGCATCGAGGCAAAAGTTGAATCCCTTGACCTTAGTGGAAATTACAGAAGCAACCAGCGCGTGATTAATTATTATCGAAATTTCCAGACAACACCCATTGAAATCACTGCACGTAGTCTGATAAGAGATAACCCTGGGAAAATCACGTTGAACAAAACCTTGAAAAGAGATGATTTAGCAGACGAGATAGCCAAACTAATTCGACAAAGCCTCAACCAAGGCATCGTAGAGGAAGAAATCGGAATTTTAGTGCCACAATGGCTTTTGATATTGCCACTCGCTCGAAAATTGAAACATTTACTCCCCGGTGTTTCATTCGACGCTTCAGGTATCGCCCCTATGTCTGATAGTCGAGACAACCTTTTTTACAAAATTGCTCGGCTTTTTTTAGCTGAACCTTCGCAGCGTTTGTACAAGGTTCGGCAACGATGGGCGACAGAAATAGGTCTAGAATTGGCGCTTTCTATTGGCTGCAACCAGGAAAATCCGCAGTTTTCAGCACGTCAGGTTTTAAAAATTGTTAATAGCATCCAATCTAGCGAAACTCAAGCCGAACCTTATTTGCGGGAGTGTTTAACTAATTTTCTCTTTGCTTTTCATGTCAAAACATCAGATTTCCCTGCTCTTTCAACCAGTTTCGAGTCCTACTTCAGAGGCATCCAGCGGCGCATCGAACGTGCCAAAAAAGAAGGCGACCCTTTGCCGGAAGACATCGAATCGTTCAGAAGTTTCTATCGGGAGGCAACAGGGGTGGTCATCAGTACTGTGCATGGGGCAAAAGGTGAAGAATATGAAACAATTATTGCATTTGGCCTATTAAAAGGTTTTTTACCACATTGGAATGATATAATTGATAAATCTATTGACGAAAATGATGTTTCTCGTAAATTGCTTTATGTTATTTGTTCACGAGCTAAGAACAACTTACATTTGATAATGGAAGGTGGGCGAACGACACGGAAAGGCGATCCACTTGAATTCAACAATTTACTTTCCAATTTACAATTTGAATACGATGAACCATAATACTCTTGGTAGAGAACATCAACTATCGAAATAGTCAAAACAGAGAACACTCTCCGTACGAAAATGCTTCCTAAGCGTCGCATATTTGCACATCCAACCGCTACCCCCCTCACCAATCCTAAAAAACAACCATATGGGCGCTTCGGCCCATGTCCATTTTGAAGACGACTCAGCCTACGATTTCATGGACGAAATCGAAGAAGCCCATTTATGATCTGAGAAAACAATGTCCTTTTCCAAAAACTTCAAGCGATATCCCTATCTTTGATTGAATCCCTTAGCTCATTTACCCATGACCATAGCCAAAGTAAATTGGGTAAAAACGGAGCCAGCTTCCACACAATGTCCCTCAAAACAAAACCCACAACACCGCCCCCCAAAGCAATTTTTTTAAAAACTAATAAACAAACAAATTCACATTCAAAATGATTTACACACTTAAACACTTGGCTAAAACAGCCATTCTTACCTCCTTGCTTGCCTTGGCGGTATCAGCAATGGCCCAGGACGGTACAATCTATCCGCTCGACGCTCCTGCCGAGCCGAAAGCCATTCCGCTCGGTACTGGTGGTGTTGACAACCAACCCGCCAAGGAAACCTGGTTCCGCCAGTGGGGCGACCCAATGGCGCGGAACATCACCACTGCGACCCTTACCCCCTTCCTGCCCGAACCTGGCAAGGCGAACGGCACCGCAGTGATCGTAGCGCCTGGGGGGGGGTACCGGTGGCTTTCATTGGGCAACGAAGGCTGGGAGGTCGCAGAGGCCCTCGCGAAGAAGGGGATTACCGCCTTTGTGCT
>JAIYDG010000707.1 GCA_027487625.1 Bacteroidota bacterium | reverse complement strand
TATATTTAACTGCAACAGAACATCAGAGCAATGACAAGTTGGGCACTAGTATCCAAATTAGGGCCTTTTTTCATCTCATTGTGATGTTTTTAATGCATTTGATTCCTTTTTACACATTGTTTTTTACACCAATCTAACACTAGCTTTACTAGGCTTAGTCTAGGTGGCAGATTGTGGCTAAGCAAGGCTTTAAACTTAAATACTTCCCAATAGTTGCAGTCTAAAACTAAGTTAAAATGAGACAAGACAATGTGACAAAGTTAAAATTGGAGATTTATTACAAGTTACAAAGTACAAAATAAAATCAACCTTTCCTGACAAAAATCAGTGATCAACTCCCATGTGTATTTCCCTTTTTCCTGCTCAGTCCAAACTTCCATTAAGTACTTGTATTTGCTTGAAAGAATGGGATTTGCTTGAAAATCATAGATTTCTGAAGTGAAAGGGACAAAATAGGTAAATACTTGAAAACTCCAAAGGGATATTTGATACAAAATAAGAAATTAAGGAAAATACACAGTTTAATAAATAATCAATCATGTGCAACTCTCAACACTCCCCCCTTTGATTTGACCAGAGTGTCAAATCAAAAGGTATTCTCAGCTAGGGGGTAGTGTTATTCCGTTCGGCTCTTTCTCCGCTCTGGCAGAGGTTCATTGTGCGGGCTTCGTAGTTCAGGTCCCACATCTGGCGTTGACCAAGGTCCTGATCCAGGTCCCGACATCACGCGAATGGCCAAACGTTTCGGTTCATCACCAAAGTTTGCGAGAGATCTGGGCCATGGCGTCATTAAAATGTACCTCAGAAAGAGAAAGCAGAAACAGATTAGTGCAGCGTGAAAAAACAATTCATTTCAATGCAAAACAAAAATTGAGTTTGATTAAACAAATTTTGAATTTCAATGATTTCAAAATCAAAAAAATGGAAGTAAAACAATTTTTAACAGAATAGATAAATCAAATGAATTTTTGAAAAATTTGAGGCATCGCTAAGCCTATGTTTTTTCCTAGCTAGAACATTTCTTCAAATCCAACAATGGTGGGAAACATTTAATTTACAACAGAAATGTTACTAGTGTTGTGGAAAATGAAATGACAAATTTTGTGGACAAAACAGATGAAAAACAATTTATTTATTTGACCAAAAATGGAAAAAATTGAAAAATTCTGATGTACAGACAATGAAATTTTTATCACATTTCTCCCGCCAAAAATTCTACCAGAGTAGAATTTTCACAAACTCAGTATGAGGGGTTGTGACTTCCCAAGGCTTGACCTCCAGGATCAAAGTTTGACGAGGAGTCTTTTTGATTTGCCTGTCTGCACTGAGGACTTTTTCCACAATCTTGGACTCTGTTTCCTCCGTCGTTGAGAATGTTTCTTCTGAATTTGGTTTGTCTGATGAATTGTTCTTGACTTTGTTTGGGTTCATCACCCAAAATGGATTTTTTGGTTGCACTCGGGTCATCCCCAAGTGTTGACAGAACAAGGTGATTGATAACAGACATTCCAATCACGCCTTGTTTCCGATTTGGAATTTGAACATTCTTGACGGGTCCACTGAAAACCCATCCAAGTTCAGTTCGTTCAGCACAAGGATCTTTGAGGCCTGCGACAAGTTTGGCATCAGAACATTGGATGTAGCTATAGTCAGTTCCTAGGAGAACACCAATCTTATCTCCTGGTTCAGATTTGGCTGGGTTTCCTTTTTTGAGATGTGGATGCTTGTGCGATTCCTTTTCCCAGTCAATGACAGGTGTTCCCGAAAGTAGATTTTTAACAGTATAGCCTGTTACGAGAAACTTTTTCTCTGGGCAACCCAACGGACTCAAACAGAACTGGACAAGACACGATTTGCACTCACCAATACCGAGCATGTTCTTCACCTCTCTTCGGATCCCCGATTTGAGAATGGGTAGATTGAGTTCCTTTGCTAAGTCCTCATCAATGTTCGTATTGTTAGCGCAACTGTCAAGAGCAATTACAATCCGCTTTTTTGGGCCTTTCCCTGTTCCGATTTCACAAATCGTGGTTCGAATTGAGACATAATTTCCTGCATCATTAGCAAGAACTTGGTCTTCAACATTGTGTTGGACAATGTCCGTACGGATGTTTTCTTGAGACGTATTTTCCCAACCGTAATCTTCCTCATCTCGAACAAAATCTTCAATCCAGACCAAAGTGACATTCTTTGGCTTGTGTAGAAGCCGGTTGTGGTAAAATGTACATCCGTCAATCCCACACTTCTTGTCCTTGTTGAACGTACAAGTTTTGGAACCATGTCCAGGTGCTAGGCAGTGGTAACAAAGTCTCTTATTTTTCACTGTTAGGTACCGTTTCTGCAGGTCCTGCATTTTGAACGATTCACACTTCCAAAGTACATGCGGTCCATTGCAGAAAGGACAACCAGGCAGTTTAAGTGAAGGTTCAAACTTTGGAATCTTGTTGTTGAGGCTGTCTCTTGTTGTCTGATATCTTGGTCCTATGAGACCCGATCCCTGCTGATCTGAAGTCAGTGTTAATTCAGCTTTTTGTTCTCCAGTCATAAGGACAGTTTCAAAATCCTCGTCTTCACTGGGTTGTTGCTCTGTCTCTTCTTCCTTGATTGTGTAGAAACTCTTTTGCTGAAGTGCAGACTTTCTGCGACTTTCTTCCATGTTTTGTGCAGACCTGGCTCTTTGTTGGATAAACTTGTGCAAAGTATCCATGCAATCCCATCCATTATGTTGTTCAAGTTCGTCAACATAACGAGCAAGTTCAGGAACTGGAAGAACTTCTTTGATGCTTTGAACAACAAAACTT
>JAIYDG010000385.1 GCA_027487625.1 Bacteroidota bacterium | reverse complement strand
TCCCTTTAGGCAAGTATGACCTTGGTTCACTTCAGCATCATAAGGTGCTTGAATCGACTTAATTTTACCAGCTTTAACAGCAACTTCCAAATTACATCCAACACCACAATAAGTACAAATGGTTCTTATTTTCTCATCAACAACAACAGATTTCGATTCAAAAACATCAGAGATAGCCGCTGTAGGGCAAGCTTGCGCACAAGCACCACAACTCACACAATCAGAAAGAGCAAATGTAGTTTCTTGTCCTTTTACAATATGTGAATCAAAACCTCTGCCAGCCATGCTTAAAACAAACTGACCTTGTACCTCATCACAAGCTCGCACACAACGAAAACAATTGATACATTTAGAAAAGTCAGATACCATATAAGGATGAGAAGTATCCTTTTTTTTATCTAAATGATTTTTACCTGCAGGATATCTCACATCTCTGATACCAACCAAAGCAGCTACATCTTGCAATTCGCAATTGTTGTTGACTTCACAAGTTAAACAATCGAGTGGATGATCGGTGAGTACCAATTCAACAATGTTCTTCCTTAGTTTTAAAATCCTATCAGAATCAGGATAAATGTATGAATTTGCCATAACAGGTGTATGACAGGAAGCCATTGATTTTGGAGGACCATCCTGGGATAATGATACATCTACACTACAAACTCTGCATGAACCAAATGGATCTAAGTTTGGAGCATCACAAAGTGTAGGGATGGACTTTTTACCATTGATTCTATTCACAAATTTCAGAATGGTTTCCCCTTCTAAAATTTCATGAGCTACATTGTTGATATATGCAATTTTCATTGTTCGGTTTGGTTAAATTTAGTTTGGGAATTAATTTTTTAACTCCACTATTTTTCCTTTGGATATGATAAGTAAGGACCTCAATTCAGCGCCACATGGAAAGCCTGCATAAGAGCCAATTCTATATTTTAATTCATCCAGAATTATTTTACGTAAGCCATCCTTTATTTTGTTTTGATTGAATTGAGTTCCTGTAAATGGCATACCATAAAATTCAAACGAAACTGATTTTTCTTGCGCAGGACTAACAATAGTTGTAGTATAAATCTTTACATCTTTTACACCCGTAAAATAGTTACTATACAGGTTTCCATAATTATCCTTTGCTAAAGATTTATTAAATGTTTGTAAGAAAGAATCTACTTTTAATATGACATTTTCATTTTTCCAATTCGTATAAGCAAAATCAATATCCTTTTCATTAGCCTTGTATTGAAAAATCAACTGCTCGGTAATATAATAAATTTGACTTGCCAGATTAGCAATTTCTTCTTTATTCAATTGATTTACATTCCTGTCTTTTGCACCTGATTCTTTAAGGGAATTGAAATATAAAACTACATTTTCACTCTTACTTTTTTCATCATATCTTTCTAATTGAAAAATGCATTGTACAACTTGATGTGTTTCTCCATGATAAATAAACCTGAGTATGTTTCTATTTTTTGGATTGATATAATCTATACTAGAAATTGTTCCATCTTCCAAACTAGCCTCTACTTGAAATTTTTCGTTTCCAATATGTAAATTAAATGGACCCTTTGCACGGTTTTGAGCCATAAATATATCAAACTCCTCTCTATCTCCAGGTCCATATGGTGAACCTACACCTTCAACATATTGCTCTTGATTTTCAATATTGGAAGGCATTTTAGCTTTATTATAAACGGCTAATGCCCTTAGAAATTTCAAACTAAAACTCTTAGCTTGATGTTTTGGAAAACTGATTGATAGATTCACCATTGAATCGTTGTATGTAAGGATTTGATTCAAATGGGCCATTGCATTTTTAGCCTGTTGAGCAAATAAGCAAACAGGAAAAATCAATATCAATAAAATTATGAATTTATATTTCATGTTAGTTATTAAAATACTGTTTTAACTCAGGTTCAAAATACTTCAATGCATTTTTGATAGGCAATGGTAATCCACCACCCAAAGCACACAATGAACCCATTTCCATTGTATTGATGAGGTCTTCAAACAAAACTCTATCAATTTTATAATCTTCTGTAAGCGATTTTTCAATCAATTCAAATCCTCTTGTTGAACCCAATCTGCAAGGAAAACATTTACCACAGCTTTCATGTGCGGTGAATTGAAACAAATGTCTAAGGTATTGAATAATTGGGAACGTTTCAGGAATACAAACCACAGAAGCATGTCCTAATAAAAATCCATTTTCATTAAATGATTCAAAATCTACAGTTAACTGTTCAATCAAATCTACAGGCACCAATCCACCTAAAGGACCACCTATATGTAGTGCTTTAATTGGTTCTTTGAAACCCATACCCAATTCATGAATCACAACAGAAAGCGGCGTTCCCATATCAACTTCATATATTCCGGGGCGATTAAAAAATCCATCTAATGAAACCAATTTTGTTCCAGTAGAGCGACCTCTTCCTAATTTAGCAAAATCGACAGCACCATTGCGAATAATAAAAGGAATACAAGCAAGGGTTTCTACATTGTTTACTACTGTAGGCTGATTAAACAAACCTTGTTGAGTTGGATATGGTGGACGAACACGAACCTCAGGTCGTTGGCCCTCAATAGAAGATAACAATGCCGTTTCTTCACCACAGATATAAGCACCTTGGGCACGAATGATTTTGAAGTTAAAATGGAATGAAGTACCCAAAATATTTTCACCCAAATAAGCCAAATCTCTTAAATCATCTATTGCTTTTTGAGTGATTGAAATTGCTGCAGGATATTCAGCTCTTATGTATAAAACACCTGTATCAGCGTCCATGATATATCCAGCAATCATCATTCCTAATAAAACAGAATGTGGTCTTTCTTCTAAAAGATATCTATCGGAATAAGCACCTGGATCACCTTCATCGGCATTACAAACAATAAACTTGGAATTTGATTCCGTATTTTTTGCTGATTCAAGTTTGAATGAAATAGGGAAACCTGCACCACCACGTCCTCTTAAACCAGATAATTTTAAAGCTTCTAACAAAATCTCTGGAGTTAATTGTAAGGCGTCTTCCAATACCTTGTAATAAGTTTTTATATCTGAAAAAGCTTCTGTTAAAACCGGAGTTCCATATAAACCAACGTGGTATTGGTCTTCAATAATTACATCATTTTTAATAATGTTTTCAATAGCAGAAATAGCATCACCAGAATAATTTTTACCATTATGGTTAAAAGCAGCATTTTCGTGACATCGACCTAAACAGCACATATCACCAATCTCATCAGCCTTAAAATGTTTGTTTAATTCATGATGAACATGGTCTTGTTTACCGGCACTCAGACATGAACTGCCATTGCATACATAAACCTTTTTGCCTTGATTTTCGGGTCTTAGGAAATCATAAAATGAAGCAGTTCCATATATATTTGCCTTACCCATTTTAAAAGTAAGAGCCAATTCATCCATTTTATCTTTATCGGGAGTTCCAGTTAGAGTAGCAGCATTTCCTAACTCTTCGAATAAGTTTTCTGTCAAACCCTTTCTTCTCGATAAATCACTTAAATTTTTAGACATAACAAAGTGCTAATTAATAATGAAGTATTTGATTGTAACCATAATAACAATCCAAAAAATACATCAAGTAAAGCAAATTATAAAAAAAATCAGAATAATATAGCACAATGTTTAGCTCAACAAAAAACTGTCTAAAATTATGGAACATAATAATTCAAGTAATCATCTTATTTTATAATGTAATAAAAATTATTGAATTGTGAATTGATATAGCTTAGTGTTACTTTTACAATATGTTTAAAAACTTACAATGATTTTATTTACCTCAATTAAATTTCGATTTGCCGCAAATAAAGAAGCTAAAGCAGAATAAGTTTAACTTCGTTTAATCAATCTATGAGGAAAGTATTTCTAATCATATCATTCATTCAAATTCTATTTTTAGTTAAACTGAATGCTCAAAATTGTGCAAACTCAGCTACATTACTTCCTACTAAATGCCTTGAAATTGAAAGTGAATTGGTTGATGCATGCACCAATACAGAAGGTTTAGACGAAATGGTAAGAATTAGAATAGGCCCCAATCCTATTCCTTTAAATTCATTAACAAATATCATTTGGACATCAGCAAATCCTTGGCAAGGTTGGGCTACCTATAATGCAAGTAATATTGCAAAAATGGATGGCATTAATACTAAAATTGCTGCTGCAGGAAATTGCGGAAGAGTAATAAGATTAAATCCAGGTGATATTATTCCCGCCTATGCTCATTTCATGATTATTACGGGAACCTTGTTTGATGCAAATGCACAAGATTTTTCAGGACTAACCGACACCATATACGTAGCTTTACAAAATAATCAAACTGTTACTTCAGGCCATTTTAATAATTATGGAACATCGGCAACAAGAACTTTTATTATTGGAACTTCCAGTTGTTCTGATACAGCAACCTATAACCGTTCTTTATTGGTAAATTCAAATGGAAATGTTGGTGGAGGAAATGGTTCAACTGTGAACTTTACTTTTAGTGGAATTCCAACTTATGTAAATTATGGTTGCAAAATCCCTCAAATTCCTTTTTCTGCTGATGCAGGAATTGTAAGTCCTTATTACTGCACAGGTGATTTAGTGCCATTGATGGGTACTGTAACAGGCAGCACTTGTTTTTATTGGTATCCGGAAAATAGAAATACAGGAAGGTTTGTTGATTCAATGAACATTAATACCGTATTTAAAATTACTGAAGGATATAGTGGAGTTGTGAAACTCTATTTAAAAGCTTTTGGAAAATGTAATAAAGAAAAATTAGACTCCGTTTTATTTATTGTAAACCTTCCTGATATTGTTGTAACAATTGCTGATTTAAAAGATACAGTTTTATGTAACAAAAATATTCTTCCAATTAATAGCAGCAGCAATAGCACCAACCCTATAAGCTGGACAAGTAATGGAAAGGGAATATTTAGTTCTTTAAATAGTTTTAATATAACATATTCGCCATCTGTTTTAGATACTGGAAGAATTTGGTTCAAGATAAAACAAACTTCGAGTTGTGGAACTCCTTATGATAGTATCAATGTTTATTTTACGAATCCGCCAATTGCAATTTTCGACCCATCTGATACCATAGTTTGTTTAAGCGATGGTCCAATAGATTTAAATCCAAATTCCAACAAAGGTGTTTTTAATAGTCCTTATGTAAGTGGAAATTTATTTACTATTCCAAATACTGCCGGAACCTACCGAGTAAGTTATACAATTAACCTAAATGGATGCAGCGACTCAATGGTTAAGTTTATACAAGTTAAACCATTGGTAAATGCAGCATTCACTATTAGTGATACATTAATTTGCAAAGGACAAAGTATCAATATCACACCTGTAAATTCAGGTGGAGTATTTTATGGAGCTACTATTATTGCTAATCAATTTAAACCATTTGTTCCAGGTGATTATCATATCAGTTATGTAATAAATAATGGTGCATGTTATGATTCTATAACCCATCATTTATTTGTTGAAGATTCCGGTGATCCAACATTTAGCATACCAGATACAATATTATGTGAAGGTGATGCACATGTTTTCTTTAATTCGAATTCAACAAATGGAATTTATCACGGAACCAATGTAAGTTCTAATTCATTTAATCCGATTAGTGCTGGAGTTTATCAAATAAAATATGTTGTTGGTACAGGTTATTGTGCCGATAGCAGCAGCCATACAATAAGGGTTTTATCTAGACCAAATGCGTCATTCAGTACAACTCCTTCAAGAGTAATAGTTTTTGATACAGTGAATTTTACTTATACAGGTACTCCAGTTATAAGTTATGATTGGACATTCGGAGACGGTTTTGGCAGCATTGAACAAAATCCGACACACTCGTATAGAAAGGATGAGTTT
>JAIYDG010000373.1 GCA_027487625.1 Bacteroidota bacterium | reverse complement strand
GACGTGGCACGTCAGCTTGCGCCGGAACGTCTTGTGCCACGTTAGCTGGCGCCGGAACGTCTTGTGCCACGTTAGCTGGCGCCGGAACGTCTTGTGCCACGTTAGCTGGCGCCGGAACGTATTGTGCCACGTTAGCTGGCGCCGGAACGTATTGTTGCCCGTCTTTCATACCTGAAAATCTGTAACAAAATTTGTTTCATTATTGAAGCTTACCAACATAACAAACTTTAATAGAAACGTTTTGTATGGGTCTTTAATATATACAAATATACAAAATTGTAACACATTTTTACAAATTACACAGATTCAATAAGTGTCCCATTCTACAACTTTGCGAAAAATATTGGCAATTACATGCTCTTGCACAACCACTTTAGTTCAATTGCAGTAATTTTAATTTAGCAATTAGATGCCAACTGTCACTTCATTTTCTATCACTCCTTCTTCCAACTTTCTTAACAGAACTTCTCCTCGCTCGGTTCATCGTCTGATACTGACAAGTTGACGGTGCCGGAGTCGTCCATGACCACTTCTTCTGCTGTGTCGAAATCGGTCGGTTGCAGGTCATTGATATAGCGATGACGAAGAGCCTTACGAGCTTCCAGGTCAGTTAATCTGACGACGTATTGCAATTTTTCGAAAAATAATTCGCAATCGTTGACGGTTCGAGCGCCCATCGTTTGGTGGAATAAGTCACCAGTTTTATACTGGATTTTGTTGAAGGGGTACATCACATCTGACGGTCTGCAGACCCTGTAAAATTAAAAAATTGACTTTTAAAGTTGTACATATGAGACTTCGGAAACCTCGATAACACATTGAAAATTTACGCTAAGAACGAACCATTTGTTAAATTTAATGAAATTGACAACTTTTCCTCCTTTTTCGGCAAACAGCATATTTACATTAGTGTTTCCTAACAATTTGTTATGCATTTCTTAGTGAAGTAACTGCTTTTATAGGCAAATAGGTTGATTTAACTTACACTTTCGTCAGTTTTCCGAGGATATGCCATCCGTCCGTGATCTCCGCGTAGAAGTAATCACCACGCTTGCACTTTGAGAGGTATCTCCCGACGTCGTCCTTTGCCATTACCTAAGCATACAATTTCACTCGACATTATTATAATTCAGTAATGCATCCATATTCAGTTTTACATACGCATAACACATGGTCTACTTACAGGATGGTCTTTGTCAGGGTTGAACGCATCGTGTAATTTTGCTTCTTGGAGCTTGACGTAGTGTGTAACACTGATGATGGTCACGTGGTGGAAGGCCTCGGGAGTGAAAGTAGACTGAAAGTAAGTGCCTGTAATGAAATAAAGGATCTATGTCAAATGAAGTTGGCTCACACCAAATCAAACACTACAATATTGTACATGTAGCAACCGGATTACCGTGACCAGATCTACAGTAGCGATACTTCAATTCGATCAGTCCTTTGTCCGGGTAGGATTTTAAGAATTCTGCTATGTAGGTATCGAAACCTGAAATTAAGGTATCAAAAAGGAAATCATCATGTCTACAGAAGTACTTAAACTTTGTTCAAAATTACTGTAGTACTTGTATACCTTCAGGTGACCGGTGGTTGAGAATCTGAAAGAATAGGTAGGTTCCAAGTTGGTTAGGCTTCTTATCCCTGATGCGAATCAAATTCTTCTTCCTCCATAAGTCTGTTTCCGCTTGTAGGCGGAATCGGCTGAGGTTCTCGGTGACTTGGATTATCGGCTGTGCCAGACCGACAGTTGAATTTCCGCGGAGGTTGTTGGCTGCCATTTCTTAAGTTCCTAGGAATTTTAGACAACATTAAATACATTTTACTGTCTACTGTTGTTCGTGGGCCACGATCTATTTTGTATTTGTGTACAATTTGTCATCTTATGAAACTGAACAGCAATGTCACTTCTCTTAACTACATATTTACATACTCTTATAGTGCTGATATAAACTGCTATTATGTTAAGCTGTCTTTTACGTCATCATGACTTTTACATAGTTTATAAAATTATATCGTCATTTTGAATTTCAAAGTGTTATCGGAAACTCTCTTTTACGACATGTTCGCTTTTGAGTGAAATTGGAAACACTCTTTTACGTCATAGATTCATCAAGGTCATCTTCAGCTGACGTCAAAGGAGCAAGACATCCCTCCGAGGCTCGTTTCCGTTGCTTTGACAGTTCGAGGAGACCATCAGTGGCAGATTGCTTAGCATCCCTTTCTTCTCGTTGCATTCGACATTGATATCTTTTTGTATTCATCCACAAATACGTAAGCCTGTTTAAATAAGTGGAGTTGCATTAATTTTATCAGTGGTTGTTTACTTTCAAAAAAGGAACAGAACAGCTGGAACTTAATATACTTACTTGTGAATGTCCTTCATTTCCTCCAATTTGGTGGTGTCTCTGATGCCAAGCACACTCCGTCGGAGAAACTCGATGAGGCTGTTTATACGGTCTGCCTTCTTATTGCGTTGACGGTCAGGATTGAATCCGAAGACGTCGGGACTCGTTGCGAAGACGAAGACAGCCTCTTTCTCGGTCAGCTCCATGATAAATGGGACTCCTTGGCAAGCTACTCCGAAACGGTTGGCACTTCGGATGCTCGTCAGTTCAAAGATCACGTCGCATGTACCATTTCGACTCACTTCGTCCATAATCTCGGAGCGCTGCCTGACGTCCAACTGATGAAGTTGCATAAAAATCCTCGGACACTCCCTGAAGTACGCGCTAATTTGCATCAAAACAGAGATCACGGGTACCTCTTGGTAGAGGGCTCTTTCTTCTTTTATGAAATAACTCTCCTTTTGTCTTCCCTCCATAGCAAAAATGTCTTTGATGACTGACGCGATTTCACACAAGGATAGATATAGCGTGTCCGCGATGGTCTTCTCCAGTTGACAAATCTTCCTTGCGTAGGTTTCGAAGTACAGATAATGTTTCACAATGGTTAGGTTGTCGACCTCGAATCGCTGCCTCAACTCCTCCTGGCTCATACCGTTGTAGTAAGCGTATTGCACCTCCCACAGTCGTTCGAGTGTTTGGACATACTCCCTGGATGCATGCGACTTGCTCTTCATACTCTCAATGAGTCGCTTTTGGTCCTGTTTCATCTCCTGGGTAATGCTTTTTTTGTCCGAAATACCGACGAGTGTGCCAAAACTGTTGACTGTGTAGCCTGTGTCCAAATTCCGAACGGTTGCAGTAACTCTCCGTGCCGTTGTCGGGTTGTGTTTTGTCCGACTCCTCTTCTCTTTCCAGTCCTCGGTGCTCATCAGATTGTCATTGTTGTATTTCGAACGCCACTTCTGGTAAATGACGTCCTTACCGTTTTGCCTCTTTGAGAGCTTTGGTGGTCTGGTGTTTGGCAATTCCTTCTTCTCGCGATCCAAAGGAATGTCTTTGTCTGACCAGATAAACCACCCCCAACTACCTTGTTGATCCACTTCTCTTCGTAACTTCATCAAAGTTAACTCGTCGGTTGGAAAAGTGATGCCGGGGTCTTCCTTCGAGGTTTCTTTCAGCCACAACTCGTCCATCGCACCAAACAAGGTTTGGTTGAATTTGATCCAGTTGGTCTTTGTGAGGCAAAATGAACTGCAAACGCAAATAATGACAAATGTAAGTAAAAATTAATTACCCTAATATTATTTCGCAATGTTGTTTAAGTAGGTCTTACAGATCCTTACATTTACAAACTTATGAAAATATATTACCGTGTTTCAAATCGTAGGTCCTCCTTAAGCAAATCGATGGTGGATTTGACGATCTGGGTTATAAGTTTTGCTTCCAGTTGTTCCTCTTCGTCAGTTCGATGGTGAATGTTTGTCAACGGGTTGCGTCTTGTACAAGTGAAGGTACCTGTAAATGAAAAATATGAAATAGTACACATATTAACAAACTTTACATAGTACTTTCAATGTTTGCATATTTCGTTAGTACAAATAATGGCCTCACTTTGCAACATTGAACCATCCGGAGTTTCGCTGTTCTCGTCAGTTACTTCTTCTCTGTCCGCGTCATTGTCGTTCTCGAAATCTGTGACGTTGGTTGCTCCGTCTGTGAGGTTGCTTGCTCCGTCTGTGACGCTCTCCTCATCATTACTTGCTAGCACAATGAAATCCTTAACACCAGGAACATCACCCACGGCAACGTCATGCTCCTCCTCTCCGGATTCCAACTCTTCTTTCTGACTGTCCATTTGAGTCTTGTTCTCTGGAAACTGAAAAGAATAGAAACTTTTGAATTTATTCCACATGAATTTACGGTATTTATCATAACTTGACACCTACTTGAAATAAATGTAAGTTCAATTGTCCTTGAAAGAGATGTAGTTAGAGTTGATGACATATACGAATTAAAAGTTATAATCAGGTACATTGTTGGAGAAATATATGCAATCATAAATTCAATCTGTTTCCTCTTCTACCTATGTTTAAGATATCGTGTAAACAACAGTAAGATTTCACCGCCAGATGGCACCTATACTTCAGTTTATAATATCCTTAAATAGAACGTCTACTCAAATGCAGTTGGAACACAATTGAATATAATATTTCATTATTTCAATGAAAGTAATTAAATTTATGACAGACAGTTACCTTTTAGTTTTGTTTCAATTTTCTATCACTGAATTAATCCTACAATTAAT
>JAIYDG010000359.1 GCA_027487625.1 Bacteroidota bacterium | reverse complement strand
ATCACCATGAGGATGGTATTGCATGGTTTGACAAATGATGTTGGCAACTTTATTAAACCTGCCATCATCCATTTCCCTCATCGAATGGAAAATCCTTCTTTGAACCGGTTTTAAGCCATCATCAATAGCAGGAACAGCCCTCTCCAGGATTACATATGACGCATAATCAAGAAACCAATTCTCATATAAACCATTTACAGCAATAACATGGTATTCCTGAGAACCTTCCTTTTTTCCGTCTTTCTCTAAGTTTTCGTCTTTATTTTCGTCCATCTTCCTTACACAATCTCGAACGGCGAAGCTACTAATTTTAAGCTTTTAGCTATCCACAAAAAGATGAGGAATTGAGGATAAATTATACATTTTAGCCTAAATCAGGCTTTCACTAAGGTTTCTAGAGTAACAAATTTCTTCTAATTGAGGAATTCTATCAATTATTCCTAATGATTTTAAATCATTCAGGATATCCATAAATTGAATTTCATCGATTTCTTCACTGTAAGCATATTCTAATTCATTGAACCATTCCTGAGCATCTTCTTGTTTAAGCTGATATCTCCATGCAATCATTTTTGTTGCTTCTTTTTCACTGAATTTTAAGTCGATACACGATTGATTCATGATATCTAAAACCTCATTTAATAAGGAAGATTCATTTTTAATTATAGCATCGGTGGCAACTACTGCAAAACAAGGCCAAGGTGTTCTGCATTCACCTAAATATTTAAATTCTCCAGAATCTGCGTAAGGTTTTGTGGTAAATTTTTCCCACATGAACAATTGAGATTCATTAGCCGATAATGATTTTCTTGCACCTTCTAAATTACCAACGATTACAAAATCATCATGTTTAACTTGAATATTGAGATTTCTTGCATTCACAAAAGCCATTAAATGTGAGCCTGATTTAAATCTACTTATTGCATATTTTAAACCTTCAATGTCGTTCAAATTTTTAAGTTCGCTTTTTCCTGATGTATAAATCCCCCATCGTAATGGCGAATTCACAAAAAACTGCATAATTTTGGCTGGATTTCCTTGCATAATATCAGCTACAACACCTTCTGTTAAAGCAATTGCCAAATCCAATTCACCATCTCTTAATAATTTACACATCGCACCTGTTCCTCCCGGCACATCTCTCCATTGGATTTCTATACCCTTCTCCTCAAATAGTCCGTTTTCTATTGCTAAATGCCAGGCTAAATTAAAGTGTTCAGGAACTCCGCCAACCCTCAAAACCCTTTTCATGCTTTGTTTTTCAAGTAAATCCATAATATAATATAACCGAATAGAATGATTATTGTTCTGATAGTATTTTGTTATTTTCTGAATTAGAATCTTCCAGAAATACAATTTTGTTTTCTTTGGTTCTTCTAGCTTGATTCTTTTGTTCTTGTTGTAAAGCCAGATCAATCGCAATATTCAATTCATATCCCATTAAAAGTATAAATGTGTTGATATAAATTAACATCATTATTACAATTAAAGCACCAATTGAACCATACACTTTATTGTATGAATTAAAGTGATTTACATATTGCGAAAAACCATAAGTTGTTGCTAATGTTACAAAACTTGCAAACACTGCACCTGCTGAAAAAAATCTCCATTTCCTTTGTTTAGCAGGTGCGAAATAGTAAATGGCACCAACTACTCCGAGTACAATTAAACCAACTGTAATCATAGTAAAACTTGATATTAAAAACGGAATGGTTTTAGATGGGAAATATTTAACTTTCTCGAGGTAACTAATTAAAATAGTGCCGGTTGTAAGCACTAAAACTGAAAACAATATTATAAATGTTACAAAAATTGCTAATCCAATTGCCACCAATCTTTGCTTCCAAAATGGTCTTGTTTCGGAAAAGTGACTGAATTTATTCAATTGAATCATTAAGCTATGAAATCCATTTGTAGAAAAATATACAGCAGACAAAAAACCAATAGATAACAAGCCTCCTCTTTGGTTCTTTAAAATATCTTCTAAAGTTTCTTTGATAGTTTCATAAACATTTGGCGGTAATCCCGATGAAGCTAGGAATAAAATTTCATCATGAGAATACTTCAAAGGCACATAAGCAATTAAAGTAAAAAAGAAGATGGTAGTAGGAAAAAGCGCTAGAAAAAATGTAAATGATAAAGCTGATGCTCTGGTATTTAATTCGCTTTTACCTAATTTTCGAATAAAGAATTCCAATACTGCATACAAAGAAACTTCTTTAGTTCCTGGCATTGGAATTGAAGATGCTTTTCTATATAACCATTTAACTGGCTTGGTATGCAATAAAGGATATTGTTTCAAAGTAGTTTTTAATTAAAGTAAGGTTTAAATTTTTCTTCCAAAAAATCAGGACATCTGGTGGGTCTGTTTGATTTCATATCAATAAAAACCAAAGTAGTTTCACCTTTATTTAATAGTCCTCCTGCTTCATTTTTTATTTCGTATTCAAAACGGCAACGAACTCCGGGTTTACTTGAAATGATTGTTTCTATTTCAAGTAAATCATCATATTTAGCTGGTTTGAAATAGTTACATTGAAGATTTAAAACGGGCATCATAATACCAGAATCTTCAAGCATTTTATAGCTCAATCCGATATCTCTCAATGCCTCAACCCTACCAACTTCGTAAAAAGCAGCATAATTGCCATAATATACATAACCCATTTGGTCTGTTTCGGCGTACCGAACTCTTATTTTTGTTTTTGAGCTAAACATTATATCCTTTTTGCTGCCATTTCAGCTATTGTTTTTCCAATTGATAAACTCGAAGTAGCAGCCGGTGAAGGTGCATTTAAAATATGAATGGCTCTTTTTTCTTCAATAATTTTAAAATCATCAATTAAACCACCAAATTTATCACAAGCCTGAGCTCTAACACCTGATTCAGCAGGAATTAAATCATCTTCCTGAACATCAGGAATTAACTTTTGAAGTGCTTTTGTAAAAGCAGCTTTTGAAAAACTTCTGTAAAATTCACCCATACCTGTTTTCCAATATTTAGCCATTACTTTTCTAAATCCGGGCCAAGCCAAAGACTCAAAAAGTTCTTTAGCATCAACATCCGACATATGATAACCTTCTCTTTTAAAAGCAAAAACAGCATTTGGACCAGCTTCTACTCCTCCATCAATCATTCTGGTGAAATGCACTCCTAAAAAAGGGAAATTAGGATCAGGAACAGGGTAAATTAAGTTTTTAACTAAAGCTCTTTTTTCAGGTTTTAGCATATAATATTCACCTCTAAACGGAATTATTCTTGTATCAATTTCCTTATTGGTTAAACCTGCAATTTTATCGCTATACAATCCAGCACAATTGATATATTGCTTACACTCGAATGTATTTTGAGCAGTAACAACAAAAGCTGAATTTTCAAACACTTTTATTTCTTTAACCTGATGTGATAAAAAAACATCAACACCTTGATTTTTAACTAATTCTTCCAATTTCAAACAAACAGCTGTATAGTCAATAATTCCGGTATAAGGAACTTTAATTGATTTAACTGCAGTTACATTTGGTTCGATTTCTTTGGTTTCTTTAGCGCTTAAAATGCTGATTTTATCTAATCCGTTTTCTAAACCTCTTTGATAAAGTTTATCTAATTCAGGTATTTCAAGTTCTGAAGTAGCAACAATTACTTTTCCGCACAAATCATAAGGAATCTCATAAGTATCGCAGAATTCTAACATTTGTTGATAACCTGCAATACAGTTTTTTGCTTTTAAACTCCCAGGTTTATAGTAAATACCCGAATGAATTACACCGCTATTATGTCCGGTTTGGTGAGCTGCAACCGAATTTTCTTTTTCGATAATTGCAATTTTTAATTCTGGATGATTTTGTATTAATCTCCAAGAAGTTGCAAGTCCAACAATTCCGCCTCCAATAATGATAAAATCGTATTTCATAAATTCTTGCAAATATACTTCAAAATTTAACTTAATCCTTGTGCAAAATCATCGAATACAAGCTATTTTTGGTTGATGATGAATCCAGTAACTGAGTTTGAAAACTTCTTGAAACTAAGCATCCATTGTGGAACAATTGTAAAAGCTGAAACTTTTACAAAAGCTAAAAATCCTTCTTATAAAATATGGGTTGATTTTGGTGAAATTGGTATTAAACAAAGTAGTGCCCAAATCACTAAACACTATAAAACCGAAGATTTAATTGGCACCCAAGTATTAGGTTTGATTAATATCCCTCCAAGAAATATTGCTGGTTTTATTTCTGAATTTCTTTTATTAGGACTGGAAGATGAAGATGGTGGAATTGTATTGATTAAACCTGATAAACTGGTGCCTAACGGGAATATTTTGAAGTAAATTTATGTCAAATTTAGCCGAGAATTAAATTGTTGATACTTTGTTAAATTAAGCAAAGGGTGATTTTGCCTAATTTCGCAGTAATGGCAACAACTCTTATCAAAAATGCACGCATTGTAAATGAAGGAAAAATTTATCATGCAGATGTTTTCATCAAAGGAAAATTCATTGAAAAAATTGGAACCCAAGGCATCTCAATGCCTGCTGATAGAATCATAAATGCTGAAGGTAAATTTTTAATCCCAGGTGCAATAGATGATCAGGTTCATTTTCGTGAACCGGGTTTAACTCATAAAGGTGAAATTTATACCGAAGCAAAAGCAGCAGTTGTTGGCGGAGTTACTACTTATATGGAAATGCCTAACACCTCTCCTTCTGCAACTACTATTGATTTATTGGAACAAAAATACCATAGAGCTTCAGAAGTTTCTCTTGCTAATTATAGCTTTTTTATGGGTACCACAAATACCAATTTAGAAGAACTATTAAAGGTAGATGAAAGGAAAGTTTGTGGTGTAAAAATATTCATGGGTTCAAGTACAGGAGATATGTTGGTTGATGACCCTCAAGCCCTCGAAAACATATTCAGTAAAGTAAAAACGCTTATTGCGACTCATTGTGAAGATGATCCGATGATTAAAAGAAATGCTGCTGAATTCAAAGAAAAATATGGTGAAGATTTAGATGCTAAATATCATCCTTTAATTAGAAGTGCAGAAGCTTGTTATAGCTCTTCTTCTTTTGCAGTTGGATTAGCTAAAAAGCATGGAACTCGCTTGCATATTCTACACATCAGCACAGCAAAAGAACTTGAATTGTTTAGAAATGATATTCCATTGGTTGAAAAGAAAATCACCGCTGAAGCTTGTATTCATCACCTTTGGTTTAATGATGGAGATTATGAGTCAAAAGGTAATTTCATTAAATGGAATCCGGCTGTTAAAACTAAAGAGGATTCAGAAGCAATATTCAATGCTGTTTTAGATGGTAGAATTGATGTGATTGCAACAGACCACGCGCCTCATACAATTGAAGAAAAATCTCAGTCTTATATAAATGCACCAAGCGGCGGACCTTTAGTTCAACACAGTGTTTTAGCTATGTTTGATTTTTATAAAAAGGGTAAAATCAGTTTAGAAAAAATTGTAGAAAAGATGTCTCACAACGTTGCCATTCTTTTTGAAATAGATAGACGTGGTTTTATAAGAGAAGGTTTTTATGCTGATTTAGTTTTAGTAGACCCAAATCAATCAACCAAAGTAACAAAAGAATCTCTTTTATATAAATGTGGATGGAGTCCTTTTGAAGGACATGAATTCTCATCTGCAATTACACATACTTTTGTGAATGGAAACTTGGTTTTTGAAAATGGAAATATCGATGAAAGCTCAAAAGGAATGAGGGTTTTGTTTAATCGTTAGTTGTTGATTTTAATAAATTTCATTGAATAAAAACTGATTCAATTACAAATTAATTTCGCTGATATAAACTATGGAGATTTACAAAGGAACCAATACTTTTCATGCCAAAACAAGAAAAGATTGGAGAGATTGGTTAGAAGAAAATCACCAAAAAGAACAATCAGTTTGGTTAATAATCTATAGAAAAGAAAGTGGAATCAGTAGTGTTTATTACCCTGAAGCAGTAGATGAATCACTTTGTTTTGGCTGGATTGATAGTCTTCCAAATAAAAGAGATGATAAAAGTTATTATCAGTTTTTCTCTAAAAGAAATCCCAAAAGTAACTGGAGTAAAGTCAATAAATTGAAGGTAGAAAAGCTGTTAGAACAGAACCTAATGAAACCCGCCGGACTTGCTATGGTTGAAATAGCGAAATCAAATGGAACTTGGGATATTCTTAATGAGGTTGAAAACATTGCAATACCTGAGGATTTATCATTGGCATTCTCTAAAAACAAATTGGCTTTTGAAAACTGGGAAAAATTCTCACGTTCATCAAAAAGAGGTATTCTAGAATGGATATTAAATGCAAAACGACCTGAAACAAGAGAGAAACGAATTTATGAAACGGTTTCTTTGGCTTCTAAAAACATCAAAGCAAATCATCCTATAGCTTGAGATAAAAAGCCAAGTTTTTTATTAAATATTTCATCAATCAATTACAAAAAATAATACTCATAATAGTATTAAAAACCTTTTTCAACTTTGAACCTTTACAATTAAAACTTATAAATGAATTCCGAAAAACTTAGTTTATTATTAGCCCAAATTCGCCCACTAAAAGAAAAATTGATACTGCATCAAATGTATCAATCTATAAAAAATCCTCAGCATATACATAACTTAATGAGCCACCATGTTTTTGCTGTTTGGGATTTTATGTCCTTGTTAAAATCATTACAAAAAGACCTAACCTGTGTTGAAACACCTTGGGTTCCTGTAGGTAATGCAAATACACGTTATTTAATAAATGAAATTGTAACAGGAGAAGAATCAGATATCAATCCTGCAGGTGGAAGAATTAGTCATTTTGAACTATATCTACTGGCTATGCAACAAGCAGGCTGCGATACTTCTGTAATTGAGCAAATGATTCAAAACTTAAAAGCAGGAAAATCTATTCATCAATCAATTCCTTATAACGATGCTCCTGCTGCAGCAATAACTTTCATGAATCATACATTAGAAATTGCTATGCATGCAGAGCCACATATAAAAGCGGCGGTATTTACCTTTGGGAGAGAAGATTTAATTCCAAGCATGTTTTTATCTCTTGTAAAAGAACTCAATCGAAGATTTGAAGGTCAATTCGACCTATTTGCTTATTACTTAGAAAGACATATTGAAGTAGATGGTGACCATCATTCAAAATTAGCATTAGAAATGACAGCAGATTTATGTGGTGATGATGATGTTAAATGGCGTGAAGCAGGTATGGCAGTATGTGAAGCATTACAAACCAGAATTGAATTATGGGATGCTATTTATATGGCTAATAAATCTAGTCAGCAAAACTTAGTTGCAACAATCTAAAGTCCAAGTATTTTAGCATCAACAAAAAATACGCCATCAACTTTTAAAGTGTGATCTTTGGTAATTAATTTATCGGTCACACTTTTTACTTCCAATCCGAATTTATCCTTTTTGATATAATCTTTGATATCTGTTTGGGTCACATCAAGATTCAGATTTTTGCCTAAACCATCTTCAATATTGGTTTTAGATGCTATTAAAACAGGGTCTAATCCTTCAGCTTTAATATAAATTTCAACCGATTTAAGAAAATCAAAATTACCTTCAGTAGGATTTGTAACACTTAGGTTTAAAGACTTTAAAGTTATTTTTTCAATCAGATCTTTATTGGTATCCTTTACCGAAAACTCAGATTCTATATTGGTTGGAATATCTGGAGTTGATATTGCAAAAGATAAGTTCAAACCTGTTGCAGAAGGAATTGTAATTTCAGATGAATATTTAAGATCAAACTGGGTTAATTCCTGTACCTTTTTACATGAAAACTGACTTAAACTTAATAAGAATAAAGTCAATAAAAATAGTTTTTTCATGTTTTTAATTTTTTCTTTTTAGCACTAGGAAAAAGCACATTATTAAGTATCAATCTGTAACCAGGTGAATTGGGGAATAAGTTTAAATCTGTGGGTGGCTCTCCTACTTGGTGCTGATAATCTTCAGGGTCATGACCACCGTAAAATGTCCAAGTTCCTTTTCCAGAATTTCCATGAATATATTTGGCTTCACCTAATGATTTATTCTCGCCTAAAATAGTAACTTCACTTTTGATGAAAGGTTTTCTGAAAGCTGTTGTTTGTCCCCAAAAACCTTTTACAGTTGAAGTATGATTTTGATTTAACATCGCTGGAACCATATCCCATTTAGCTGAAAATTCAAATAAAGAAAAAACATCATTCTCCTCTGTTACAGGCCTAGTTCCTTGCATGGCATCAATATAACTATGCTCATAAACATATGGATCTATGTATAAACGGTATTCTTTAAATGCAAATCCTTGACTAAAATCTAGTTTTTTATCGGCATTCCAATCTGCAGGATCACCATCAAATGGTACTTCACAAATATCAATTCCATCAGCAGCTAAAGCAATATCCCAAGTATCTGTAGCGCTGCACATGGCAAACATAAATCCACCACCCGTAACAAAATCCCTAATTTTCTTGGCAACAGTAAGTTTCATTTCAGAAACCTTTTTGAATCCATGTTTGGCAGCCATTTGTTCATTCTCTCTAACTTCCGCCTGATACCAAGCAGCATTGGCAAACTGAGAATAAAATTTACCATACTGACCTGTAAAATCTTCATGATGCAAATGCAGCCAATCATAAAGAGGTAGTTTTCCATTTAAAACTTCATCATCAAAAACTATATCGTAAGGAATTTCAGCATAAGTTAAAACCATTGTAACTGCATCATCCCAAGGTTGTTTGGTTTTGGGTGAGTAAACTGCAATTTTAGGAGCTTTAAGCAATTTAACTAATTCCATATTAACATCTGGCTTAGCTATTTCAAGTAAAATTTCAGACACCTGACCTTCACTACTTAATTCATAAGTAATGCCTCTAACTTTACATTCCTTTTCAATATTTTCACTATAATCAAACAAAAAACTTCCACCACGATAGTTTAATAACCAACTAGCCTCTAAACCATTATTTAATACCCAATAGGTTAATCCATATGACTTTAAATGATTTTTTTGCTCCTCATCCATTGGAACTAAAATTTTAGTTGCACCGGCAATAAAAGGTAAATATAGAATTGCGAAAATTAGAATAAATCCTTTTTTCATTTGTTTTGATGATTTTGAATTGAATGACTAAGTAACGTATAAATTTCTTTAGCTGTTTTATTTTCTGATAAAAGGTTTAAATGATTTGCCATTGTGCTTTCATCACCCCTTGATGCTGGCCCGGTTTGTGCATCTTTTGGAGAGAGGAAGTTTAATTTTTCAATAGATTCTTTCATTAAAGGAAGCAAAAGTTTATAGTCTAAATTTTGATGAGATAAAATTTCTTCAGCTTGAACAAATAGATGATTTGAAAAATTATTTACAAAAACTGCAGCTAAATGATAAAACCTTCTTTTTTCACTCGAACATTCTATAAGTTTATGACTGATTCTTTCTGAAAGGGCTTCAATTATTCGGTAGTTTTCATCTGAGTTTGCTTCAAGTAAAATTGGAATCTCTTTAAAATTAACTTTTTTATCCTTGCTAAAACTTTGCAAAGGCCAGATGACAGCTTTATTTTCGGAATTTTTGATTGAATTTAAATCCTTTAATCCGGAACAATGAGCAACTATACCATTCACATTAATTAAAGAAGAAACCAATTCAATTTGATCATCATTTACTGCTAATATATAAACATCAACATTATTAGGGATTTGATGAATATCTTCAAAATTTGGAATTTGAAACTTATCAGCAAAAGCTTGTGCATGAGTTAAGGTTTTACTATGTACACCTTTTAATTCAATATCCGTTTTTGAGAAAGCATCTGCTAAATGTGCTGCTATTCTGCCACTTCCAATAAAAAATACGCTAATCAATTCATTTTTCCTTTCATTCAAACTTAAGTAAAAACAATAAAAACAGGTTAATGTTGGTAAAAAACTAAAAATCATATTCTGTTTTCATTGGTTTTTCATTGATATATTCTATTTTTCAAGCATCAAAAACGTGCTTATATGAATAAAAAATTACGATTTCTTACAATGTTATTAGCCTTTTGCACTAGTCAGCTTTTTGCCCAAACAGCTGATTACAAATGGGCTGTTGGGGTTAACTTTGGTTATTCTGAATACAATGGTGATTTAGGTAACGGTTTCTTCAAGTTCGATTTTCTTCAAAAAAGAATTCCTACTACAAATGGAATGGGTATTAGAAATACAAATCCAGGTATTTATGGTTTAACTGTTTCAAAATACCAAAGCAGGTTCTTTGATTTTGCTGGTCAATTTTATATTGGTGAATGGGGTCATTTTACTTCTACTTACCAATCTTTCTATACAAACTTCGGTTCTTTGGATGTGAATGCTAGATTCAAATTTTTAGGAAAAGAAAACTCTAGAATTACACCATATATTTCTTTAGGTTTAGGCGGAAGATATGTAAAAGTTGATGAACCAAATGATTTTGGAAAATCATCTTACAATGAAGTAATTATTCCTGCTGGTTTTGGTTTGAATATCAAATGTGAAGAAAGAGTTTATTTAAATATTCAAAGTCAGTTTGGCTGGACAAACAACGACCAAGCCGAAGGAAGTGAAAATCTACAACATTATACTTGGGATCAATATTTAAACCATACTGTAGGTTTAAGTATTTTATTAGGCAAAATGAAAGATGCTGATGGCGATGGTATTAGTGACAAAAAAGATATCTGTCCTAACACTCCTTCTGGTGCTTTAGTTGATAAAGTTGGTTGTATCGTTGATGGCGATAAAGATGGTATTGCTGATAATTTAGATAAATGTCCTACAGTTGCAGGTGTTGCTAAATTTAATGGATGTCCCGATTCTGATAACGACGGAGTTGAAGATGCCAATGATAAATGTCCGAATAATGCAGGTTTAGAAAAATTTGCTGGATGCCCAGATTCAGATGGTGATGGTATTGAAGATTCAAAAGATAAATGTATCAATGTAAAAGGAATTGAAAAGTTTGAAGGTTGTCCTGATACAGATGGTGACGGAATTGAAGATGCAAAAGATGAATGCCCGAACAAAGCTGGAACAGCTGCATTTAATGGCTGCCCTGATACCGATGGTGATGGAATTGCAGATAATAAGGATAAATGTCCTAAAGTTGCTGGTGTTGCTGCTAATAATGGATGTCCGGAAGTAAAAGCCGCTGTTAAGAAAGTTTTCGAAAAAGCATTACAAGGAATTCAATTTGAAACTGGTAAAACGACAATCAAGAAAACATCAAATTCAATTTTAGATCAAGTTGCTAAAATTATGAATGAGAATCCTACTTATAAATTAGCAATTGCTGGTCATACCGACAATGTTGGTAATGCAGAGAAAAACTTAGAATTATCTAAAGGACGCGCTGCTGCAGTAAAAGCTTATTTAGTTGCAAAAGGAATTTCAACGGATAGAATGACCTCTAATGGATTTGGTGATACTCAACCTGTAGCTGATAATACAACAACAGAAGGAAAAGCTAAAAATCGAAGAGTAGAATTCAAAGTTGAATTTGAAGATTTTGAATAAATAAACTCAATTTAAATAAAGCCTGTTCGGATATTTCTGAACAGGCTTTTTTTATCTATAAAATAAAGAAATGCTTTAATTTTGTAATATGGTATCAAAAACAAATCTTCGAGAACTGCTAGAAATCTCTGTTAGTCAATTAAAAGACTTAACAAATGTAGATAATCCAGATTTTAGACTGGAGCAAGCCGAATTCGATAAAAAAAATGAGGAATGGGATTTAGTGGTTTCATTTTTAGTGGAAAGGACAAATAAAAGAACAAATCCTTTAGGATTTCCAAGCGCAGAATTTCAATACAACAGAATATATAAAAGATTAAAAATTAATTCGGAGAATCAGCTAGCAGGTTTATATATTTTCGATAAAGATGATTCTAATTGATTCAAATGCATTAATTGTTTTAATTTTGGGTTTAATAGATACAAGACTAATTCCTAAACATAAACGCACATCAATTTATGATGAACAAGATTTCTATGACCTACAAGCGGTAATTGAAGACATTAGGAACTTAGTTGTATTGCCAAATATTTGGACAGAAGTAGATAATCTTTTAAATAATTTTAAAGGAGATTATAAACAAGAATATATTCACAAAATAACTGATACCATTAAAAATAGCACTGAAAAATACATCCCATCAAATTTTGCCGTTGAAAATTTCGCATTTATTGAATTAGGTATAACTGATACTTTAATTTTAGAATGTGCAAAAGATTGCAAACTAATAATTACCTCTGATTCAAAGCTTTCTGATTATGCAAATGGACTGGGTTTTAAAGTATTTGATTTAGTAAAAAATCGAAATGATAGATTACGATTTTAAAATTCTACTTACATCGACTTCACTCCTACAACTCTAATAACCTCTGCTTCACCTTCATTAAACTTACCTTCACTATGGTTTAAACTTTTAGTTTCTATCACAAGTTTTTCAAGATCTTTAAAATCATCCTCCATCATCTCAAGATCATATAACATACTCAAATCTTTTGGTCCGCCAAATGATTTACCCAATTGTTTTGGATTAAAGGCCTCTAAAATTAAAGTCCCACCAGGTTTTAACCAAGTTAAAGCCTTTTTATGTGGAGCCTACTGAAAATCTTTATTAGAACTTAATATCAATCAATTAGACTATATTTTAATAATTTAAATGCAAGGTTTTAAGAGCAGTATACGTAAACTTCATCTTTATATCTTTCGTCCCAAAAATTCATAATCAAATATTTGTTCTTCAAAACAATACAATTAAAACTTCTTGAAAGGGATAAAATATTACAAAAACTTTTAAAAACTGGCTATTAAAAGGTGCTAATAATTAGTGTTTTTTAATCAGTAAATATTATTATTTAATTATTTAGTTTAAACAAATTGTTATTTTCTAATTGCAAAATCCCCACTTAATCACTGTGAATAACATTTTAAACATTTTTTCTGCACATGAATTTATTGTAATGAAACATTCTGTATTATTGTATGTTAGGAGATAATTAAATTATAATGAGCCTTAGAATTATTCATACAATTAAGTCAAAAGCCGCAATAATTTTTGCTATTGTGTTTTTATCAAATTTGAATTACTCATTAGCTCAAAATATTTTCTCAGGAGAACCTGTTCAAGTTGTTGGTTCAATGAATTCATATTCAACTGCAATTTCTTCAAATTCAGCATATCGCAGAGTTTCATTAAATATTGGAAATCCAATTGATGGAAGAGGACAATGGGTTAAAACCTACAGAGCAGCGCCAAATGGTGGAAATGTGACAAACAGCAATATGAATGGCGGCTCTGGAAATGGATTT
>JAIYDG010000462.1 GCA_027487625.1 Bacteroidota bacterium | reverse complement strand
AGAGTGATTTGAGAACCAATGCGAAGTGTCCCTTCACAATTCGACTGAATAGCTAATTCAGATTCGTCCTCCCACTTGCAAACAAGATTTAAATCCTGGATGATTATTGAGCAGTCAAAATCTCCGTCTACCCCACCCCTATTTGTTTCCGAGTCGAATTTCACAGAAAGATTAAGGCCATTTGGAATAAAACTAGCTTTTTCAATTACAGGTGGCAATGTTCCATTGTAATAGGACGAGAAGGTGGCATATGGAACAAGGTAACCGTTAATGTCTCTTTGGTACCTCTCCACACTGCGCTGATCGATAATGCCATTGGCATTTGGCAATGCAATGTAAACGTAGAGCGATATAGTATTTACTATTGTTGAGAGCAGTCCCGCCGCTCGGTAATTACCATTGGAAGTAGAGATTGCCTCAATTTCAAACGAACCTCTATTCCCAACCTTGAGACGCCCAGCAGTGGGGGCCAGTCTTTGAATTGATGGTGATTGTATGTGGACTGTAACAATCGGTGCTTTCGTGAGAGATCCTCTCCAATCCCTTGTCGATATGAAAATCGAAAATTCAGGATTGGTTTCAGAGTTCTCCAGAATCTCAACATCGAAAAACACAGCTCTTCCATGAAGCACTTTCATCAGATAAACAACATCAGCCATTTGACTGAATCCATTTCGGTCTGGGTCTGTATTTTGCAATTGCTGTTGGTTGGTGACCTGATAAATCCCGGCAATGTACATCATGAGATACTTGATATCAACGCAAGAGAATCGGCAGTCCCCATTTACATCACCCACAGGTAGCACCGAGCATGATCCACGCATAGAATTGGCTTTCTTGTACTCGTCCTGTTGCAGTATTTTAGTGCGTGCGGATGCTGGAATGGAAGAAGAGGATGATACACGAACTAAAACTGAGCCTGCCACGAATGGTCGTCCATGGCTGTCTAAAATAGGATCCCCGATCGAATCAAGAGAAGGAGTTTTGTCCAGAAGCTCGAGAACGCTGCCAGTAATCATGGAGGCACCGACTGAAATTGGTTGGAACTGGATCTGTGCAATGCTTAGCAAAGGACCAGACAGGATCGTATCCTCGTTAGCAATGGCAGATAGCCTGATTTCCCCTAATACCTGATCCGTGGTGCATTCAAACCAACTCGTTTTCCAATCGATGGAGGGAAGGCAACCAGTGAGTTTCAAGATTGTGTGATCATATTTCAAAACTATATCTAGAACTCCGACGGACTGATTGCCGGTGTTTACCATAATTGGCAAATTCAAGGACCCAAATAGTGGGATGTTGAATGCTGAAGAATTTATTCCGATATCAAAATCTCCAATTGAAGGCAGCAAATCAGTCGTCAAAGTCAGGTTTTCAAAGTTCTCGCCACAGAATCGTGCACCAATCACCGTCGGAAATGGACTATTTTGGTGAACAGTGATGCTCATGGGTTGTGTGGAGATGCTTATGATGCTTTGTTGTTCAGTATCGAATTCAAAAATACCTTGATGAACATCAGAATGAAGAAACTCAAACCCAGATTCTGTGATGAATGTTGCGTTGAATGGAATGCTCTGGCCAACATGCGCCGTAATCGAAGAAGTGAAGGAAGCCCGGACTTTAGTCACTGGGATGCGAGAAAAGGATATCGTAATGGAAGCTGTCCCTTGAACTCCCTGATAGGCAGATAGAATAAGCACAGTTCCATTTCTCGATCCGTCTGGGATAAACACGCCATCAATAATCCTGGCACCCGCTGTGAGTCTGGGTTCTCGAATGATGTCGACGTACGCCTTTGCACTGGCATCGATCTTTGATCCAGTTGACAAAAGAAGCCATGTTTTAATGAAAGCTCGCTCAAAATAATCTGAGCATGCTACGCGATGCAGGGTAGATACGCTAGCAGCTTGTGGAATGCCATATGTGGAGAGAAGGTGAAGAGTCACATCGACTGCATCTATGACTGCAACCTCGACACTCACTCGCGTTATCAATACGTCTCCATTTTGAGACAAGGAAGCAGAAATTAGAAACACGTTTCTCAATCGAGTGTTGGATCGGAAGATTGTCTGTTCTGCTCCGTCAACCTCCTGATGTGACAAAATACCATTGTTAAGGCCCATGAGGGACTCGACCTTCCAAGCAACAGCACGATTGTGCGTAATTTGATTGCTGGTTCCATCCGAATAATAAGCAACAAGAGTTAAATGAGACGAAGCTGACAATCCTAACTCACTTAAATCGCGCAGAGAGGATGAGATAACCGATTTTGTAGCAAATAGCCTTAGGCGGACTAATTCTGGTGTTTGTGATATGACTGTGACAGTTCCAGTAGCCACTTCAAAGCCGCAGGGGCGCCAAGATGAAACTATCATGGGCCCACAAGCTGAAAGAGGAATGGTGAATGAGTCAGGATCGGTATCGAAATCGACCAGATCTGATGTAGCTTGGTACTCAACACCCTCAGCAGGCCCGATTTCTAGGCGAGCGCCATCAGAAAACGAAACATACGTCATCAAGGATGCTCGCCTTTTTGGATCTTGGATCTCATGGGTTTGTGAAACGGAAATGTTGTATTGAAGCGGCATGTATTGCTGAGACAAAAGTCCCAACATTTCGACCTGAATAGATGCCAGCATGTACGATCGGAACTCAATGACTTCGATAGGATCGCGAGAAACGGTCACAAGCAATCTAGAATTCGGGAAATGTACTGGAAAGATGTACGACGAGCCCTCAGAAAAACCATATACTCGATTTCCTATTATTTTTGAGACGGCTAGATTTGTGGACGAGTAGTTTAGATTTTCGCTTACATCCAATCTCATGTGCTCCACTCCATTCGTGACGTGTATAAAACTCTTGATTTCTGCATATTGGTAGCTGGATGGTCCACAAGAAACTGGGCTGGATACAGACTGCAGATTGTTATCGCTCACTGTGAAATCCAAGTCTCCTGTTGATCTCCAGAGTATCAGTGTGGTGCTTGAGGACTGGTAAGAAAATCTAATGAAGGTTCGACCCTGAAAGTTTACGTGAGAGGTGACTATTCCGCAACTTGGAGTCACTCTGCCTGTCAACCCTTCGTAATAACACTGACTCTCTCCAAATATAGGTACGATGCCTTTGTACTTCCATACGTCATAACGCAATATAGGTATGTCCTTTGTTTCAGAAATTCCTTCCAAGCCAAAGAGATGTTGCTCTGTAATCGATACAAAATGTCCAATAATCTCGTCATTTTCGAAACAGACTATTCCAGTCGCCCCCTCTCCTCGGTAATCTCTGACTACGATGGGTCCGGATTGTTTGTTTATGTGCTGCCCTGTACTATCCTGAATTGATTCCAAATGACCCCTCATCGGCGATATACAGCTGAGATCCTTTCGCTTTCTTCTGAAAGTGATTGTTGCCACAGGAAATACCGTAGGCAATAAAATCCCTTCGCCTGTAGATTTGCGAACCCAAAACACAGAAAGAATACCTTCGTGTAGAAAGTGGTTGCCCTGATAATCTGATAAAGACACGATTTCAACAAATTCTGTATCCTCATAGTCGAACTGCACATTGAAACGGAGAGCCTGATGGCTGGTTGTATTCGTAAACAACATGACGCTTGCATGAAACTCCTCTGATTCGTAGACCGGAACATTTGGCAGCTCCAGCGTGATGATATTCAAATCATAAGGAGAGTAGATAGTGCGGGAACTAAGGGTCACTGAGCTTACAGCCTTTTGCAACCTTCCAAACCTTAAAATTGGATTAACTATGGTTCCGTTCACAGAAAACATGAATATCGGAACTGCCATGCATATTTCACAGGGCACTTGGCCGTTATATCGACAAGCTCCACCGATGAATGGATTCTCTTTTAAAAATGCGCTAATTACTCCCTCTACAAAAGAGCTATCTGTGTCTGATTTTGCCCAAACAACAAGACACAGTTTTGGATCGCTCGAGTAAATTACCGAGGCTCGGGGTAATCCATATATCTCGCTAATATTGGCAATGAGAGAAACTTGAGGATGTCCTTTCGATATCTCACCAGAAATCTCTGTGTAATTGATGGAATTCGCGTGTCGGATGATTGATTTGTTGACTAAAGACGGATGACCATCATGAGTGGTTGACGATGGATTATATCCAATCTTCTGGCCAGACGCTGTTTTCGTTTGCAAAGGCACAAAAACTTTTGCGCAGAATCCACATTTGACAAGCTCCTCGTCGTCTTCACAACTTGTGTCGTATGTTTTCGAAAACAAGGATTTTGTCGAAGATGTTGCCAGGATATCTGTAGGAATGGCAGAGTTTGTCAGAGAAGGAGATCTTGAGCGAATCTTGGATGGCTCAGGTGATAAACTGGGAGCCAGGCTTATTTCTGGTGGCTGACTAGGATATTGGGATTGGGATTGGGATTGGGATTGGGATTGGGATTGGGATTGGGATTGGGATTGGGATTGGGATTGGGATTGGGATTGGGATTGGTT
>JAIYDG010000691.1 GCA_027487625.1 Bacteroidota bacterium | reverse complement strand
GCCAAATTAATAAAAATAGTTTAACGTAAAGCTTCCATTTGAATATTTCAAGTTATAGAATAATAAAAGTATTTATAGCAAATAGGATTTATGTTGAAAGTGTTTAAACCACTATTACCTATGAATAATAAAAGCTTCCGGTGGCGGGGTCCTGGGTGTGCGTTTGACCTAAACATCCCAATCGGCATCCCTTTCCTGGGCATCCTCTTCCTTCTTTACTTGCAAACGACCAACAGTAAGCTCCGCTTCGGTCAGTTTTGCAGTAAGTCTGCAACAACAAACAAAATGAGCTCATATTCTAAGGCACACTAAAGTAAGGTTGTTTTACCTATTCTACAATTTTTATCTTATTCTCTCAAACAGACCTTCTTTTCAAAACAAAAACAAGTAAAACTTTGGGCATCCTCGCAACTAGAAAGGGAAACCGTGCTCAGATTTTTTTTTAGGTATTTTAAGTTATTTTAACTCAATACCAATTACAAATTATAATTTAATTATTAAAATTTAACACACATATTAAACCACAAACGAGCCATTACCTTTCTTTGATTTGAACATATCTTCCCATTTCGTATTTTGCTTCCCAAAGGGCGTTTTTGTCCTCGTCCGGGTATCCAATCATCAGCTGCTGTTCCGTCATTCTTCTTTCTCTTGCTTCTAATTCGACTATGCGTGTCTAAAGTCAAAGTTTTAAATTACACTTAATTAGTTTAAAGAAGATCAAAGAAAATGAGAACAACTTAATACTTTAAAAACTTACTAATAAAGCGTTGGCTTTGTAAGCAGAATCAAGGAACGTGATGGCCTCCCTGATAGATTGCACGTTCTTGATAGCCAATTGAACGCTGTCTTGATCACCGGCGTTTGCCATGTTGAGAATACTGATGATGGTTGGAGCGAGTCTGGATACTTTCCTATGAATGATCCATTATGTCCGCTCAAGCTTAAAGAAAACTTTAGCGGAAAATGTGCTGATCAATATAAGCTCATTTTCCGGGTCCCCATTTTCCGTTCAATAAGTGCATGCGCTGATTAATATAAGCTCATGTTCGCTCAATAAGCGCATTTTCCGCTCAATAAGCGCATTTTCCGCTCAATGCGCTGATAAATATAGGCGCATTTGGTCTTTGGTCTTGATCTTGAATTTATTTGCCTGGAACATTTTTATAAATGTGTAACATTGTATGTTTTGTACTGAAATGAACTCCTTTATTTGACTTGTATAATTGACATATATTTTATATACAGTAATATATGCCTCGTAATTAAAAAAAATAACCTTGAGGTTCAACCGAGGGTGAATCGAAAGTTATATAACAATTAATATTTAATGACCTTACAAACTATGTTATTTGTATCGTATTTTAAGGCACGAACCATTTCAGCTGACAAGGCCCTCTCTGTTGACAAGATTGTCAAACCATTTGATCTTTGGTCTTGATCTTGAACTTACTAATGCAGATCGTTTTTTAAAATACGACATTTAGTTATTTTTCATTTTCAAACGGTCTTGTCTACTAATGGTACTGATTAGTTAATGTTTCGAATACAAATGTACTTTCCTGCACGAATCATTTCAGCTTGACAAGGACCTCCTTGAGAAGAAGCTTAACAAGATTGTCAAACCAGTTGTGTAATCTGTCTTTGAAATTTGATCATCATAAAATTGTCTCATTATCTCGAATTGCATCTTGGAATAACGACTGCTTTGCTTCTTATTCCACTTGGGACTCCTTCAGGCTAGTTCAAACTGCATTGGAAAATCAGCTCAAGGTAATAAATACTTTCAATGAAACTTTTACTTTTTTTATTTGATAAAATTATTGTTAATGTTAATGTTATACATTGGATTTTTTGATTTTGATATTTTAGAATTTTAATATTTTAATATGTTTTTTAAAGATGTCTGATTCAACACTCCTCGTCCACGGTTCTCCGGACTGCCGGACTCCACCCTCTGGTCTGCAATCCCTTGGCAAACCAAAGGTAAATTGACTTTCATTTGATTTGAACTTTTTCATAACTTCATGGAATGATTAATTTGGACCTGCTCTAGTTGCAAATGATTTTACTATTATTTAAATAGATTTTGGATTCTCCGGATTCATCCGATTCATCGGTAGATACGTGTCTTGAAGACGTTTCTTCCTTCATTGTTCGCAATCCGAACCAAATTAAATTGTGGATCAGAGCCCGCAGCGGATGCAAATCTGTGGTAAATTGATTGTTACTTACGTAAAACACATTTTTTATCATTATTTCTTTTGTTTTTACCTTCAAGGTAGCAATTATAATCAGTATTGGATATTTATTTATACTTA
Source organism: Bacteroidota bacterium (assembly GCA_027487625.1). Classification (GTDB taxonomy): domain Bacteria; phylum Bacteroidota; class Bacteroidia; order UKL13-3; family UKL13-3; genus CAISCU01. The sequence goes on along the minus strand of JAIYDG010000691.1, from coordinate 2,220 downwards.
ACATTGTTTATAATCTATGAACAATGTTTTTAACATAATAAATTACAATTTAGGTTTATGATATTTTATTTTTGGAAATTCTTTAAATAGACGTTGGAATCGGTCATCCGTATTTCTCCTGACGGCCGGAGTCCACCCTCTGTCAACGATGTTCTGCAAGCACCCTTGGTAAATTGATTTTTATACTGTAATACAATTTGTGTTGTAATATTTGTGAAGAGTTTCCATCTATAGTTTTCAGATCTTTCCTTACATAATATAAGTGGCGTACAATTTAATATCTTTAATGTTATATAACGTAATACATTACAATTTATGCTTTTGGTTTATTATAATTTGGACCTGCTCTAGTTGCAATTGATTTTACTATTATTTAACTAGATTTTGGATTCTCCGGATTCATCGGATTCATCGGTAGATACGTGTACGTACCATTACCTGCGGAGCATCTTTAGTAAATTTTCTGACGGCCGGAGTCCACCCTCTGTCAACGATGTTCTGCAAGCACCCTTGGTAAATTGATTTTTGTACTGTAATACAATTTGTGTAGTAAAATTTGTGAAGAGTTTCCATCTATAGTTTTCAGATTTTTCCTTACATAATATAAGTGGCGTACAATTTAATATCTTTAATGTTATATAACGTAATACCTTACAATTTATGCTTGTGATTTATTATAATTTTGATATTCTTTAAATAGATGGCTGATTCGTCAGCAGGAGCGCGTCAAATCCGCGAATACAGCCCGACTAAAGACCTGTCCGATTTCGCACCTCGACGACATCGCATCAGGCCATGTGTACGTAGGAACTCGCTACCCTTCGTTCCCTTTCCCGACCTTACATTCCTCGGCCGGGACAATAGGGAATGTACTGAATTTGGAGAGATTGGGCCAAGGATGTACATGGTAGATGTTGATGGAGTAGAAAGGATCTACGTGGAGGAGTCCCCCTTTGACGGTGCCATCAACGTTTTGGAATGTCAGCAATTCGAACACCAACGATGCCCTGCCATGGGGTACCATTATCGTGGTGTATTATATCTCTACGGAACGCATAACCACAACAACAAGTGAGTTGCCTTAATTAAGCTAATATTAGTTTATGTTGGTGTGTAATGTCATAATTAAGTTGCCTTAATTAAGGTGACATAATACAGGGGGGTCTCGTTATCCGGAATTCAAAGCAAATTCCGGATAAATTCGCATCATGCGGATAAGTAATACTTCAGGAGCAAAGATAATCAACAAATTTTGGGTTTATGTCCTTGGATTAGGGATCTCGTTTACCGGAATTTTAATGTCAATCCGGATAATTTTGATTGAATTATCAAATGATACCAGAGAGGGTCTCGTTAACCGGAAATCAACTTCTTCGGTTTACGAGATCCCACTGTACGTGTTAGTTCTTAGTTCTTTTTGTATATGGTAGTGTTTAATTGCATCACTTCAGCATTATTATTTGATTTATGATTTATAATGATTTATTATTGTCACTTTAGCTTTGCCTCATCTCAACCTACTGTCGGACGTGTCAGACACGTCGGTTTCTACAGGAGATTCCCTGGTGCACCGTGAATCCCAAGACCTCAGTTTTCATATCGCCGCATCGGAGCTCAGTGTCTAGTAGACGTGTACACGTACCTGTTCGACTACAAAGTACTTGGCGTGGACGAGTGTATTGAAATGTTCCGCTGCGTGGACAAGTGTAATGGTTGCCCAGCTTTCGGCATCCTGTATAAACGTCTGTTTTTCGAGTATGGAACCCACAATCACCATTTTTGATTGACATGAACCAAGATTCATCCTTTGTTGATTAGATTTACTATTTTTTCGAATTGGATAGCCTTAAATATGTCAATTGCTACTTTTTAGCTTTTGTTCCTTTTGTGATTAACGGGCGAACCCCTTCTTATATTCCAATACTCTTAGGTTTTATTATTTGACTTCTGGATAATATATTAACGTGTAACTTTCATAAATTGTATTAGATTAGATTAGATTTTTATTTCGACTTAGTACCATTTGAAATACAGGTTATTTAAAAGTCGACAGAGAACATAATACGTTTGAGGTGTGAAATTACAATAAAATATTGGGTTCACATGCTACATTAAAGCAGTAACAGACCGGCCTGGATTATATTGATTTTACATTTCAATTTGAATGTTTCACGGGCCAAAGTTGGCCATGACTTTTCTATCATGTTTGAAATTGATCTC
>JAIYDG010000070.1 GCA_027487625.1 Bacteroidota bacterium | reverse complement strand
CATATATTAATCCAGTTCCTGTTGATTTTGTAATTCTTAAAAAGAAAATGGTATTACTGTCACAATTAACATTTGTTCCTGCTGTTTGAATACCTTGGATTGCCCCACCAGTTCCAGTTCCAGCTATAGTTAAAGTATCAATAGTATTATTTGATATTGTTCCACTAACCACTGCAGCTGAAACATAAATACCAATAGTTGTTCCACCACTTGTTCCTGTTCTTGATATATTACCAACAGTGTTACTCCTAATTCTTAAATTAGAAACAATTGCGGAATTCCAAATTCCATAAACAGTACCAGTTCCTGTTAAAGCAGAACCACTATATGAAATCCCATCAACAATATTACCCGTAATGTTTAAATTAAATGCGGCTCCCAAATTATAAATACCATACAAAACTCCTGTTGTTGCTGTTAAATATTGACAACCTGTTAAGGTGTTGTTATTAATATTTATTGTATTATTTGTTCCAGAAATCCCTCCATTTTGCTCAATAACAGAAACCTGACTTGTAGTACCTCCACCTTTAATTGACAAAATGTTATTGTTGATATTAATACTAGAATTTGGAGAAGAATTACTTGTATAAATACCTCTTAAAGTAACCGTGTGATTTACCCCGCTTCCATTATTGTTATTAACAGTGTTGTATGAAATATTCAAGCCCCATTGGTCTTTTGCATAAATACCTAATGAAGGATTTGCAGCAGATGCTCCACCACCAAAATTTATAATTGTATTTCCAGTAGATAAAGCAATTCCTCCAATATCATTTAATGTGTCACCTAAAGAAAAAGGACTTACATCTCCAAAACCATTTAAGGTTATACCTGCATTACAGTTTTGTATAGTGTTTGTATAAAACTTATTATATGAATTACTTCCGGTAGAAGCTGTAACTGTAATTGCTGTTGTTGCTGCATTGTAAGTTGTATTATTTACAGTAATTCCAATTGATCCATGATAACCTTGAGCCCATGAAGTATTATTAACTCTGTTTAAAGTAATCACACAATTTCTAATTGTGTTGTTCCTGGCACCATCAGTTCCCGAGGCTTTAAACAATCCAATTCCATATTCCATTGTAGTTGCAGCTGTTGTGTTAGCTGCATTTTCTGAAAAATTAATTCCATCAATAGTTACATAATCACTTCCGGCCAAGGCCAAAATACCATCAGGCAAAGTTGCTGTATTTGCCACTGCAGCACTTCCGGTGTAAGATGTAATTACAGGATTTGCACCAACTCCTGATTTTTGAAATACAATAGGGTTTGCCTGTGTACCTGTAGCTGTTAAAACAATAGTGCTAGTTAATGTTTCTGTATAACCTGCAGCTACGTTAAAGGTTGCTCCGCCTGCGCCAACTCCGTTTGAATTTAAAGCAGTAACAGCAGCCGAAATTGTTGAATAAGAACCAGGAATTGAATAAGTGCCTGTTAAGGCTTGTCCAAATCCTGCTTTTGGAATAATTAAAGTTAAAAAAACTAATAACTTTAAGCTACTAATAAGTAGATTTTTTTTCATTTGGTATAGATAATTGTTTGGTTTTTGCACAAAAAAAATCCCCCAAAGAATAATATTCGTTGGAGGAAATAACTACCGTAATATTCGGAAGCTTTGTCTTTATAGAATTTGAAAACTGCTTGTTTAAATAAGAAAAATTATTCTTTTCTATTAACTGAATAAAAGTCCCCAATCCTGCAACTAATGCTATAAGAAAAACTAAGGTCATTTCCATAGTTTCGCTTCCATTAATAATTGAGTCCTTTAAATTCTGTCCGGTCATAAATTTGGGACGCGAAAATAACTTTGCTAATTACTTAAAACATGACATTTATCAGATAATAACTCTTAGGCTTATTTATTATGCTGAATAGCTTTTTTTTCTATTCGAATTGTTAATATTAATTTAACTATTTCTTCATGTTGTAAATTTAAAGTCAGAGTTAAGGAATTTTTAATTGAAGTCTAAGCTAAAAATCCATCAATTTCCTTTCAAACTCTCCCTCACTTCTATAAAATTAACTGAATGTTAGCTTAAGAAAAGGTTAAATTCATCCCATATTTTATCTTATCAAATTCCGAATTTCTGAAGGTCTCAATTATCCAAACCATTCTTATTACAAAAAGAGTTTACTTCATCATAAGTTAGTTTACTTAAATCATAGATAATCTTTTCTCTCACTTCTTTCTTCCCTCCTCTTGTCATGATGCCAATTAAAAATGGTTTTTGTTGATGGTATACAATTCCAAAATGATGCAATTGGACATTAATAGCATTTCCTTTAGAATCAAACTCATCACGAGTACCATATTTATGAGCAACTAATACATCTGCGGGAACAGCTGCTTTAATACCTTTTGAAAATTCTGCTTTCGATAAATAAGTCAATGCTTTTTCAGAATTTTCTCGGTTCAAATAAGTTCCATTGTATAAAATCCTGAAAATAGCAGCATAAGACTTTACTTTCATAAAGTTCGAATTAATATTTAAATCATTTTTGATGTCTAAATTTAAATCATTACTCACTTTTATTACATTATCCATTCCAACTGCTTGCATTAACATTAAAGTCGCCTTGTTGTCTGAATAAGTTATCATTTGGGTAATAAGTTGATCCAAACTATACCATTCATTATGATTCTTTTTAAAACCTTTGCCTTCATCTTCATCAATTTTATCTAACAAGGTTGTATCATACTGAATTTTATTCTCCATAAATGCTGGTTCAGATTCAGTCTTTTTTAAAACCGCAATCATTACAGGAATTTTCATTAAGCTTGCTGGACTAAACATTTCCTTTTCTTCTACACCAATCCATAATCCATTATTTAAATCTCTAAAGTAATATGAGATATGAATTTCAGGATATTGTTTATGAATTTGTTCTAAATAGGTATCTAATTTAGGTCTGAAAGTTTTTAATTCTTTCATATTTAACTTCAATTGCTCAACACAAGGAAGCATCGGGTTTACCAAACTTAAATAACCGGAATCAATAATTATACTCGATTGGAATGAATCAGTTTTTGATTTCTCAGAATTATTCGAACCCAAAAAATAACCCAAACCTATTGATATTGAAATAAATACTACTGAAATTACAATTGTCCTAACATTTTTCATACTTTTCAAAAGTAAATTTCAATCTTTAGGATTTCATTAATCCTATTAATTTAATACATTTTTAAGTCGTAATTATGATTAGCTATTGGGAAAATAAAAACCTGCTTAACTTCGATGTACTTGTTATTGGCTCAGGAATTTGTGGCCTTTCAACTGCATGTAGCATCAAAGAAAAAAATAAAAACCTAAAAGTAGCCATCGTTGAAAGAGGTATTTTACCAAGTGGGGCAAGTACAAAAAATGCAGGATTTGCTTGTATTGGTAACCCAACAGAAGATTTGGCTGATTTGGCTTTAATGGGTGAAAAAGCATTAATTGAACTGGTTCATAAAAGATACCAAGGATTACAGATTTTAAGAAATAGATTAGGTGATGAAAACATCAACTACGAAGCAACAGGTTCTCATGAAATAATTTTCCATAATCAAGAATTTGATGAATCAAAAATTGAGCTTTTGAATCAACTATTGTTTCCGATTTTTAATACTTCGGTTTTTGAAAAAATGCCTTCACATCATTCCTATTTTGGATTCGATAAAAATAAAGTTCAATCCATTTACAAAAACATTTTAGATGGACAAATTGATACGGGTTTGATGATGGATTGTTATGTAACTTATGCGAATCGATTAGGAATTAGAATTTTTACTGGAACAAGTGTTGAAACCTTTGAAGATTTGGGCAATTCAGTTGAAATAAATTTAAAAAGTGAAGTTCATTCCATCAAAATGAAAGCAAAAAAACTTGCTATTTGTACCAATGCTTTTAGTAAAAAACTACTGCCCGATTTAGATTTACAACCTGGTAGAGGTCAGGTTCTGATTACGAATGAAATTGAAGGTCTTCAACTAAATGGTACTTATAGTTTCGACGAAGGTTATTATTATTTTAGAAATGTAGGCAAAAGGGTTTTGTTTGGAGGTGGAAGAAATCTTGATTTTAAAACAGAAGAGTCATTGGAATTTGAACTCAATCCAACCATACAAAACCAATTAATTTCTCATTTAAAAGAATGGATAATACCTCAACATGATTTCACTATTGAAAGACAATGGACTGGTATTATGGCGTTTGGAGGCAATAAAACTCCATTTATTAAACAGTTATCGAACAATGTGGTAGCTGGAGTTAGAATGAATGGTATGGGAGTAGCTTTATCTGGAAAAATTGGAGAAGAATTGGCTGAAATGCTATTGAACTAAACCAAAGAAATTAGCATAATCTATTGAAGAATGTGCCATTCACCATTTATGCTTATCTTCGCGCACCATGGCACAAAAACCATCCATACCACAAGGCACAAGAGACTTCGGACCAAAAGAAGTTCAGAGAAGAAAATATATTCTTCAAATTATTGAATCTGTTTTTAAGAAATCAGGATTTATGCCACTAGAAACTCCATCTATGGAAAACCTGAGTACCCTAACCGGTAAATACGGAGATGAAGGTGATCAATTGTTATTTAAAATTCTAAATTCTGGTGATTATTTCAAAAAGCTGATTGAATACAATGAAAAAGCTTTGGGTCATGAAGAATTAGATCCTACCTTTTTACCTTCATTTAGCGGAAAACTAAGTGATTTAGATTCTAAACGCAGCTTATCATTTATAGCAGAAAAAGGTTTACGTTACGATTTAACTGTACCATTTGCGAGGTATGTTGTAATGAACAGAAACCAAATCAGTTTTCCTTTTAAGCGTTACCAAATGCAGCCTGTTTGGAGAGCCGATAGACCTCAAAAAGGACGTTACAGAGAATTTTGGCAATGCGATGCCGATGTAGTTGGAAGTAATAGTTTGTTAAATGAAGCCGAACTCATTCGTATTTATGATGAGGCTTTTGCTTTGCTTGGAATTCCGGTTTTTATAAAAATGAATAACCGCAAATTTCTTACGGCTTTGGCTGAGGCTTGCGGAGCACCTGAATTAATTGGTGCCATTACAGTTGCCATTGATAAACTCGACAAAATAGGGATTGAAAAAGTTGAAGAAGAACTAAAAGAAAAAGGTTTAACATCAAACCAAATAGAAAAAATAAAAGCCTATTTATTGCTTCCAAAATCAACAAATTCTTTAAAAGATTTAGGTGAAATTTGTGGAAATAATGAAGCTTTTCAAAAAGGTCTAGAGGAAGTAAATACAATTCTTGATTTTACAGGAGGCGACTTAAACAACCAACTGGAATTAGACTTTTCTTTGGCTCGAGGTTTGAGTTATTATACCGGTGCCATTTTTGAAGTAGTTGCCATTAGTGGAACACTTAAATCGAGCATTGGTGGCGGTGGCAGATATGATAACCTAACCGGCATTTTTGGCTTACCTGACGTATCGGGAGTTGGAATCTCATTTGGTTTAGACCGGATTTACGATGTAATGGAAGAAGCGAAATTGTTCCCTGAAACAATTAGAAACTCTCCTACCAAAATTATCTTCTGTCATTTTGATGAAAAAGGAAGAAAATTCGCATACGATACTTGTTTAAAAATCAGAAAAGAGAATATCGCTGCTGAAGTATTTCCAGATATCACAAAAAAAATTGGGAAACAGCTTGATTACGCCAATTCATTAGGGATTCCATATGTTGCAATTATTGGTGATGATGAAATGAGAGACCAAATATTCAGCTTAAAAAATCTGGAAACAGGCATACAACAGAAAGTTAGTTTAGTAGAATTAATCAATACAATTCAATCTTAAAATGAATTCATATTTTGAAATTAATCAGTTATTAAATTTAGCTGATATTGACGTTATCATCAAACAAAAAAAGCATTTGAAATTGTCTGATGAAGCAAAAGCAAGAATCATAAAATGCCGTGCTTATCTCGATAAAAAAATGGAGAACAATGAGCAAGCTTTTTATGGCATCAATACTGGATTTGGCTCTTTGTGTAATACAAAAATTTCAGATTCTGAATTAAATCAGTTACAAGAAAATCTGTTATTATCACATGCTTGTGGTACTGGTGATGAAGTGCCAAATGAGATTGTAAAAATTATGCTTTTGTTAAAAGTACAATCATTATCATTTGGCTACAGCGGCGTGCAATTACAGACTGTTGAAACCTTAATTGAATTCTTTAACAAAGACATTCTACCTATTGTATATGAATTAGGTTCATTAGGTGCATCAGGAGATTTAGCACCTTTAGCTCATTTATGTATTCCCTTGTTTGGTAAAGGAATGGTTTGGGTGGATGGAAAGAAAATTCCTTCATCAGAAGCATTGTTGAAATTTCATATTCCTTCTGTTAAACTACAATCGAAAGAAGGATTGGCTTTAATAAACGGAACTCAGTTTATGTCGGCTTATGCCACTTATATCCTTTTAAAATCAAAACAGTATTTACCTGTTATAAATAAAGTTGCAGCACTTTCTTTAGATGCTTTTGATGGCAGAATCGAACCTTTTACTGATGCGCTTCATCAAATCAGACCACATAAAGGACAAATAGAAACTTCAGCACAGATGAGAAAAAATCTGTTAGGAAGTGAAATGATTCAAAGAACAAAAGCACATGTTCAGGACCCCTATGCATTCAGATGCATTCCTCAAGTTCATGGAGCTTCATACGATACAGTTTTATATGTACAATCGGTTATTGAAACCGAAATTCAATCAGTAACAGATAATCCAAATGTATTTCCGGATGATGATTTGATTATTTCAGGTGGAAATTTTCATGGTCAACCACTTGCTTTGGTAATGGATTTTCTTGCTATTGCTTTGGCAGAATTAGGAAGTATTTCAGAAAGAAGAACCTATCAGTTAATCGCTGGTTTGAGAGAACTTCCGGCGTTTCTTACAGGAAATCCAGGTTTAAATTCTGGATTTATGATTCCTCAATATACCGCAGCTTCTATTGTTAGTCAGAACAAACAATTATGCAGCCCAGCAAGTGTTGATAGCATTGTAAGTAGCAATGGACAAGAAGACCATGTTTCGATGGGAGCAAATGCAGCCACTAAATGTTTAAGGGTATTAAAAAACTTAGAAAGAATTATTGCCATCGAACTGATGAATGCAGCCCAAGCATTTGAATTTAGAAGACCTTTAAAAACATCAGAAACATTAGAAGAATTATTAAGTTCTTACAGAAAAAAAGTAAGTAAATTAGATAACGATAGGTACTTACATGAAGATATTGAACAAAGTATTTTATTCATTCAACAATTAAATTAATATGGATTTATTAAACCACCCTGATATCAATGATTTAATTGAAATTGCCATTAGAGAAGATGTGGGTGATGGCGACCATAGTTCTATGGCTTGTATTCCTGCCGATCAACAAGGTCATGCCTATTGTATAGCAAAAGAAGCCGGAATTATTGCCGGAATTGATTTGGCTAAAAAAATATTTCATAGAATAGACCCAAACATCATTTATGAAGCTCATTTAAAAGATGGTGATGAGATTAAAGTTGGCACAAGAGTTTTTGATGTTAAAGGCTCTGATATTAGCATACTTACTGCCGAAAGACTTGTATTAAACTTTATGCAAAGATTGAGTGGAATTGCCAGTCAGAGTAAAAAAATCAGTTTGATTTTAAAAGATTATAAAACCACGATACTTGATACACGTAAAACCACTCCCGGGATGCGTTTATTGGAAAAATGGGCTGTAAAAACAGGAGGTTGCAGTAACCATAGAATAGGATTGTATGATATGGTGATGTTAAAAGATAATCATATTGATTTTGCAGGAGGAATTGAACAAGCCATTAAAAAAACCAATGAGTATTTACAAAACAAAGGATTGAAATTAGATATAGAAATTGAAACCAGAAGTTTAGATGAAGTACAACAAGTGCTTAACTACGGCGGGGTAAAAAGAATTATGTTAGATAATTTTAGTCCTGAACTTTTAAAAGAAGCAATTCTATTAATTAATGGACAATACGAAACTGAAGCTTCAGGAGGAATTACACTTAGTACCATAGAAAAGTATGCAGAATCTGGAGTAGATTTTATCTCAGTTGGAGCCTTAACACATAGCTCTAAAAGTATCGACCTGAGTATGAGAGTTGTACAAAAGTAAATTTTCAATAAAAGTAAATTATTAAGAATGTGATTTTAGTTGCTTTTCTGATTTTTTTATACATATTTGTATTGAACAAATATTTTAACAAACAAATAAAAATGAAAAACAATTTACTTAAAGGACTAGTTTTTGCATCTGTACTTACATTAAGTTTAGGTGCATGTAAAAAAGAATCTACAACTACTGATGGTAATGGAAACGGAAATGGTAATGCTATTGAAGTACCGAGAGTTGCTCATAGTGTTGTAAACAAAGTTACTGGAACACTTTGCCCACCATGCGGTGGATGGGGATGGGATGCTTTTGAAGAATTAATCTCTACTAATAAAGGAAAAGCCTATTTCGTTGGAACTTATAGCGATAACTTTGTTGCTAAAGAATTAATAACTCAAATTGCAACTGATTGGGATAAATATTGGGGAATCACTGGTTACCCAACATTCTGCGCTAACTTTGCACCACAATTATCTAGAACTTCATCAGGAGTGAATATTACTGCTGAAAAGAAATTATGTAATGATGCGGTAAGTGCACACTTTGCTAAATCACCAATTGCTAATACTGCTTTCACAGTAACCTGGACAGAAGAAGCTGGTTGGTACAAAGTATCAGTTTCTACAAACACTAAATTCTTTGAAGCTACTACTGGTACTTACCACTTAGGAGTTTACATCATTGAAGATAAAGTTAAAGCTGGTCAATCAGGTCATACTCCATCTACAAACGTTTCTCACCACTATGTTTTGAAACAATCAATGGATGAAATCACAAACAAATCATTTGGTGATGTAGTTGCTGAAGGTGATATCGCTGCTAACAAAGTTGTAAGCAAAACTTATACAACTTACTTACCATTAACTACTGTTAAAGAAAACATTTCTATCTTAACTATGATTAACAAGAAAAATGCTAACAAATGGGAATTTGTAAATGCATATTCTGATCAAAAATAATTTAGAATACAAAATTAAAGCCGATTTTAAAATTGAAATCGGCTTTTTTTATGCCCTTTTTTCAGTGATTTCAGCCTTATTTGATTATGTTTGAAAAGCATGTGGCAGGTTTATATCAAAGGATTCAGAATGTATCTTCAATTGGAGAGATCTTTGCTAAAAAATAGCATTGAAGCTTATTTACATGATGTAGAATTGCTCTCCCAATTTATGTCAATTGAATATCCAAACATCTCTCCTACCCAATGCACACTTGCTCATTTAAGACACTTTATCAAATACTTAAGTGAAATTCCACTTGAAGCAACTTCACAAGCAAGAATTCTATCTGGTATCAAATCTTTCTTTTTATACCTAGTATTAGAAGATGAAATCAAACAAAGTCCAGCAGAACTTTTACAAGGACCTAAACTTACTCGAAAACTTCCCGATGTTCTAGAAACCTATGAAATTGATTTAATGGCAGCAGCTATTGACTCACTAAAACCTGAAGGATTAAGAAACAGAGCCATTTTGGAAACCATGTTCAGTTGCGGTTTGCGTGTATCGGAAACCTGTAACCTAAAGATTTCAAATATTTATAAAGACGAACAATTTATTCGAGTAATTGGAAAAGGTGATAAAGAAAGATTGGTTCCAATTGGTAAAATTGCATTACAATTTATTGAATATTATCTGCAAGAAATAAGAGTCCATCAAGAACCTAAACCGGGTAATATTGATATCCTCTTTTTAAATAGAAGAGGAAGCAAATTAAGTCGGGTGATGATATTCTACAT
>JAIYDG010000717.1 GCA_027487625.1 Bacteroidota bacterium | reverse complement strand
TTTTTTATTTTATTTCTTTTTTCCTTTTCTTCCATTATCAGTTTCGTTGGTTTTTCTTTCTTTTCTTTCTTTTTTTTCAGTTCTGATAATTTATGTTTGTAAAGATTTCCTCAAAACTCATCTCTTGATTACTGATTCCTGCAAAGATATGATTGTTGATCTTTAGCGATTATCAGTCCCTCCAACTATTCTTGATTTCATACTCTCAGATTATTCATTATTGTTAAACATCACAGACGAGCGAAAGAGTACGCGGCGTATTTGTCTGGAGGATCTTTACAGAGAAGAAACCCTATGCAGTCGTTCTCCATCAGCAAAGGTTTACTTATTTGCCTTTTCTCATCCGATTCCTTTCTTTCTTATTCTCCTTTTTTTCTTCTTCCTCTTCTCATTCCCAAATATAATTTTTCAATAATCCAAAAGGAAACGCATCCATCAATCACATTTCTGTACAACAATCACATTCATGCAATCTAATACATTTTTTTACAGGAAATTCTCTCCCAGATTTCTTTTCACGCATTCCATTTTTTCAAGAGAGTACACTATACAAAGCACAGATTCAATAAATAAATAAGAATTGTCGAAAAATGTAAATTGATGACCTATTTCTCATCCATTTAACCATTCTCTTTTTATTATATTATTTTCTTATCCCATTTCTTCACTATAGCCAACAGAGCTTTTGATCGCCGAGCAGTTGAAAGAACTTGAACCAACTTTACTCTTCACTGGAGAGCCTTTCTTTGAGGAAAAATTGATGAAGGTCAAGAAAAACCTCAACGACACGAAAAGCAAACTTGATAATAAGGTCAGAACAAATAAATAAAGGGAAAAAACCCAGAAGCTCAAATAATCATAAAATTCTCTCAGCTCAGCTTTCCATCCAATTATCACATAAATTCATCCTGTTATTTTCTGTCACCTCATCCAAATCTTTCACACAATCTTTTTGCTCCTTCTTCTCAATCGAATGTCTTCTTCTTCATTCTTCCTTGCTCTACAAACAGGATTTGCGGCTTTGGGGTGATCATACAAACTTTACAAATCTCACCAGAAAGATCCCCCAAGATCTTCGCTTTCAGATCAAAGGCGAAATGTTTACAATCGCGTGGGCGAAAATGTATCAAATGATCGCACAACACAATCTCATTTCGCTCTGCCCAACTCATGAAACAGAAATACATACCGTTCATCTCTGCGAAGCGCCGGGTGCATTCATCTGTGCCACCAATCACTATCTCCGGACGACTCATCCAACCCTCGATTGGAGCTGGACGGGATATTCTCTGAACCCATACAACAGCGGAAATTCTGATCGTGCTCTCATCTCCGACGATAAGTTTATCTGTGAAACACCCGACAATTGGTATTATGGCGTGGATGGGACGGGCGACATTATGAACGCTTCAAACATCCGCGGTCTGTGGAATCGAGTGAAATCCTTCCCACCTGTCATGCTTGTCACTGCAGATGGGAGCATCGACTGCCAAGACAATCCAAACGAACAAGAAGTGATTGTTGCACCGATCATGTATTGCGAAATCGTCGCTGCCCTGGGTGTGCTCCACGTTGGGGGGTCGTTCTTGATAAAATACTTTACTCTCCTCGAGCATACAAGCCTTTCAGCGCTCTATCTTCTGGGTACTCTATTTGAGACGGTGCATGTTTCCAAGCCAGTTTGCAGCAAGGCCGGTAATTCTGAAGTCTACATCATCGCCCGCAACTTTGGTGGCATCTCTATGCACCTGCGTGATGCTTTGCTCAACTATACCGGCCCCACGCTCCCTTCGAATTCCCTTGTTCCTCACAGTCTCATGCAAGGAGCCTTTCTATCCCGTGCCATGGAAATAGGCACAAAGTTTGCTGAATGGCAGCGACACACGATCGAAGAAAACATATCCTTATTCGATGACATGCCCCACACACGAAAGGAAGAGATCCAAGAAGCACACCGAAACCTCACTCGTGATTTCATCTCAAAGTTTAAGGTGACTTCACTCGCAGAACACCAAAAGATTGTTCCTTCCAAGTTTCTTTCTGGCGCAGGGAGTTCGACCGGCCGCAATGTGCGTGGCGCTTACCGTCGACCCTTGGAAGGTAGTTTGAATGAACGTCGTTCACAATACGGTGTCCCCGCAATTGCATCCTTTTCTGGGGATCGCTTGAGTAGGGATAAGAGCGCAAAAAGTGAAACGTCTACAGAAACGGAATCTGTGACAACCATCGAAAGTACTTCACGCCAGCTCACATTCGCAGAAAGACAAATGGCAGCCATGGGCTACATCCAAGGGCGAGGTCTCGGAAAAGATCAGCAAGGTGTTGCGTTTGCTCCTCCTGTGGTTCATCGTGGTGATCGTGCAGGTATTGGCTTTGGTGCTCCATCGACTGTAAAGCATGAACAAATTACCGCCCGAGCAAGTCCAGCCTCATGGCTCGAAACACTTTCACCCATCGAGTTTGTTGTATGTCCGTCGAATCGCCTACCACCAAAGCGATGTGACTGGGATGTTGCAAAATACTCAAATACGAACGTTGCTTGGGTGGAGCCTGGTATTGCAGATCGTCTTGGTGCTCTTTTGCGGCAAGCTGATGATTTGAAATCAGTCGATGGGGAACTGTTTCAAATAGCTTTGAATAAGGCTGTTCCATCTGCTAAAGTCGAACGGTTCAAACATCGAATTTCTCTCAACCTGCTCTCTGTGTATACGGTTTCGAGTGTGTTTGATTGTATTGTCCAGTCTGGTGAATCCAGTGGGAGTGTAATTCTTGATTTATCCACGCATGGGACTGCGAATGAGTTTCTCATCAGCAAGCTTCCTGGGGTTCGCATATTGTCCCCGGTTAGTTTATTTTTGTTTGCCCCCTCTTTTATAAGTATATTTGGTTCTAATCATTCATATCCTGATGTAAAGTTTCAGCCTTTAAGCTATAGGCACCATCTCTTTTCTATGATCTATACCATTTTTGTATCCAATAATTCGTTTTAGATGTTGGTTACTTTTCATTCTATTTCTTTGGCAAATTCCTGATGGATTATTGTCCCCTACATTTTGCTCCATGTCAATCTGTGCATTTTGGATTCAGGCCTTTTTTGTAGGTCAAAAATACCGAGCAAGACTCGGCTAGACCAGACTCGGACCAATCATCATTCACATCAGTTTTGAATGAGGTAACATCTCTCAAGGTTACAGGAAATAATTTCTCTGTATCGCACTTTTGATTCGAATGGTGTTATATGGAAAAATATGGGAACAATTATTTGTCCATGAACATGAGAAAACACAATAATTTTATTTGTAAACACAGATTTTAGCGACTGGTATATTCTTTTGGAAGCTTTTTCAACATCAGAAATGGATTGAGCCCATTTTTCCCCTTTATTTCGTCGCTAATATTTTTCGAAAGCTTCTAGATCCTCTATTGTATCTTCGAAGCCTGGAGACCACTCCAGTGGAAAAAATATCGTTTGCTGTCATCGAGACTCCGTTGCAAGATGATAGGTGAGTGCTTGTTGAAACCATTGTCGATATCATATTCCCTTGCATGAGTGAAGATCTGTTTATGTATCTCAACTTATTTTCATGTGCGGATAACGATTTTCCTTCCTGAGATGGAGATCAGTCTCTTTTGCTTTCAATTTTTTTCAAAGATATTTCCTTTTCGACTTTACTACATCCATGTTTATAAGTTCGAGGTTGTTGCTTTAAATGGAATCCATTTGGTTGATTGGAAGTCGATATCCCCCGATTCAATTGCATAGTTCGTTTGCATGTTGCCAGTCTTGTATAATTTCGATTTCTCAGGAAAATGTCAGTTTGACCTCTTTTTTTATTTTTCTCTTGAGATTAGTGAAAGTCTCGGTGGGGATATTGATCAGTTCATGAAGCGAATCTGGGTTGCCC
>JAIYDG010000661.1 GCA_027487625.1 Bacteroidota bacterium | reverse complement strand
TTGAAAACCAATCCAATCATCGCACTTGAATCTCCAGGTCAAAAAGCCTGCTACAAAAGAGCAAGATACTCCAATCAACCTGTTCCCCAGGTCACGTGCTGGATTTAAGGCAAGTTTATTTTTTGCGTCCAACCAAGGTTCTAAAGGCTGATTCCGTAATGCTGGATATCATTTTAGAGTTCAACAAGCGGAGATGCGTCAACACCAGTTGATTTTATGAACATCGACATCAAGCTTAGAACAATAGCTGGTGAAATCAAAAAAATTGAGACAATCAAGCTCACCACACTAGAGGATTGGCTCACAAATATCTCGTTCAACAAGATCGAAGGAAAAGTCAAGTTGGTGTAACTCCCTTTTTCTATTAGAATTCTTTGCTCATATTTTCGTTCCTATCTGGAAACCAAGCTGAAGACAATAGTGTGGTTAATAGATATTTATGATCACTAGGGTATCTTTTTCATTCAGATAAAACTCCAACTTGCATTTCTCGATTCTTTTTTATGTATTTTTTCATAATTAATGCTGCCATTCTAGAGAGAAGAAGGAAAGCGGGTCGCAACAAGGAGCAGGAGCAAAGCCTCGAGTTGACCAGGATGGATATCTTCTGGACGAGGAAGGCTACCGCATTGGAAAGGCCCCTACTGCTGGAGGCGAAAAGAAAGGTTGGTTCTCTCTTTCGGAAAGGTTTTCTCTAAATCAAGAATCAATTTTCACTGGAAAAAAAAACGTTCCTTCC
Organism: Bacteroidota bacterium; assembly: GCA_027487625.1. Taxonomy (GTDB): domain Bacteria; phylum Bacteroidota; class Bacteroidia; order UKL13-3; family UKL13-3; genus CAISCU01. The sequence continues at coordinate 1,858 of JAIYDG010000661.1, read as the reverse complement.
TGACTCATCTAACAATCTTTGCCACAGATTCAGACTCATCAGATGACGAGCAAGGAGCAGGACCAACGATGTAGGGAATTTCTGTTTGACAATGAATTCATCCATAAATGCACAGTATACTGAAATTCGATGCTTTTCTCTTGATATAGGACAAGTGAGTTCTCGCGCTCTGCCCATCCAGGAGAGGATCATCGCAAAATTCTTCTCAAAAGCGCCATTACAGTAGACCACTGATGTATTTTTTTCTTTATACATAGGAAACAAGGATGATAGCTCTGATGAAGACGAGTCTGCTAAAAAGTAATTTGACAACCCTACTCGATTAATTTTTTTCGTCAAAAGCTGGCAATTTATTCATCGATTGATGTTCAACTTGCAGACCAAAGAAGATTGGCATCACGATCCGACCCAAAGAGCCATCTTCAACCGCTGCGTTTGCATTCCCCACTCTGCCCTTGGCACAGCCGGGCTCACTGCCGAAGCCACCGGGTGCAGAAGATAGGTAAGTGAAGACGCTTTTTGAATGCAGGAAATTATATTGCCGAATGAAAAAACTCCAAAGAGAATTCCGTGTGGGTGGATTGGAGGTGTTGCTCGTGAATTATGGTTTCATCCTTGGGATAGTTTGAACGTCTCTGATCAAGTTCTTTTATTCTTGCATCCAAACAAACAATTTCCTCGGATTTCAACAGCACTGCAAAAGGCGGTGAGTCATACCTCTTCTGTATTCTTGCAAGACTAAAATCACTCCGATAATTCATGTGAAGCTCTGCATACAAAATAGTCGCACTATGGTTTTTTTTATATGTAATTTATATATTCGGCCATGTATAATGTTATTGACGCTTTTGATTTTGATTGAAATGGGCTTTAGACTCTGACTTTTCGGATGATGAGGACAAACCCAAGTAAGTAGACAGATCCGAAGAATCGCTTTTCATTAATACAACCTGGCATATGGATACAAAAGCCATGAAAAGCAGTTTATTTGCAGTTGTCATGATTCTAACCACCATCGATAGGATCAGTCAGATTAAGGTTTCTATCAAGCCCAGAGATGAGATTGTGTCTGGAGCTGCTCCTGTTCCCAAGCTGAGCTTGACTTTGTCACCCCCACTCAGCCGCCAGAATAATACGGATGAAGTGTAAGTTTGACACCTTTTGATTTTGATTCCACTCAACCTGTTGTGTTTTTTGTTTTGTTTTTTGAACGATCCGCTTATGATCGAAACTCATGCATTTTTATTTATTTGCAGTGTGACAGAGGCTCCGGTTATTGTGCCAAAAAGTAAGTTGTCCTCGTTTCGAACATGTGGAAAGACTAAAGAGTAACATTTGCCTGCATTCTTGTGCAGAGGCTCCAATCAAGAAGAAGAAGAAAGATGACTTTTACAGCTCAAGTGAAGACGATGAACCACCCAGGTAAAAGACTTTGCTTGCAGAAAGCTCACGCAAATTGGCACATACGCTCAACTTGCACCTTTATTCTTTGGTCTTGTGCTTAGGCAACCTGCAGTAAAACTTGCGCCAGCCACCCTTCCAACTCCTGCACCCTCACTGACTTTGAAACCTCCTGTCAATTTCGTCGAAGGAAAAAACCTGTAGGCGATTTCCGATTTTTAAAGTATCTCTGTATTTGATTCATTCGACGCGTTTTTATCCACTGACTTTTACTGACTAATCTGCCTATTTTTATTTTACTTTCTTTATTTCTCTGTTTGTATCTCCGGATACTCTTCCACTCGGGATGTCCATTTTAGGGGTACGTTGGTATCAAGGGTTTTCGAGATTCCATGGCTGGTTTTTTTCTTCGGTTGATTTCATATTTTTTTCATGAATCTGGAACTTATGAACCATT
>JAIYDG010000136.1 GCA_027487625.1 Bacteroidota bacterium | reverse complement strand
TCACCGGCAAAAAGTGACTCTCTTATTTTAGTTGAACTAACAGCAACATTGTTTACATCCTGCTCTGGAATTTCTGCAACATCAAATCCATATGCTTTAGAAAATTCTTTTAAATGCTCAAAACTACCTTCTCTGTTTTTTCCAAAACGATGGTTGTAACCGATAACTAAATATTTAGTTTTTAGCTTATCAAGAATGATTGTTTTTATAAAATCTAATGAACTTAATCTTGAAAATTCCTTTGTAAAAGGAAGAACCAATAAATGATCAATTTTTTGTTTTGATAACAATTCTATTTTCTCATCTAAATCTGTCAATAATTTCAAGCCATGATCATCTGGAAATAAAACCATTCTCGGATGTGGTTCATAGGTAATCAAAACTGTTTCACCATCAAGTGTTTCTGCTAAGTTTTTTAATCTATTTAATATAACCTGATGGGCATGATGAACACCATCGAAAGTCCCTTGACTCACAATCGCATTCCTGATATCAGGCATTTCATCTAAACTCTTATAAACCTTCATGATTTCTGCGAAAATAATAGATTTATTGAAATGCTAACTAAGCAAAACTTAGAAATCTGAATTTAAAACGGATTGATTTATGAAAAAAAAATCCCGGCCAATAAAGACCGGGACTTTCTAACCTATGAAAACTCAAGCTACCCCTGCTTGATATTACTTTATAACCACATTATTGCGGATTTGTTTTGACTCCAGTTTAGGAATTTGAATTTTTAAGATTCCATCATTCAATTCTGCTTCTAAATTTTCTTTGTCTGTATGTTCTGGCAATGTAAAACTGCGAGAGAATTTGCCATAAAAATTCTCTTTAGTATGAAATTTCACTTCCTTAGTTTCATCTGCTTTTTTTCTTTCGCCGCTAATTGTCAAAACATTCTTTTCAACTGCAATGCTAATTTCTTCTTTTTTCAAACCAGGTAAAGCCATGTGTACTTCAAATTGCTTTTCATTTTCAAGCACATCAACTCTTGGTGTAAAAAATACATTACGTTCAAATTTTCCTAAACCATCATTCATTACCGATTCGAATAAATTGTTTAAGTGTGAAGGAATTACTTGATCTCTAAATAATTCACGAGCTGGATTGATTTTAATAAATGTCATAATTTGTTTCTCCTATTTTTTTAATTTGTTAGTATGATATCAATTCATCAAAGCCTGTTCCAAACGAAAAAAGCAGACTTTATGTCTGCTTTTAACTATTTTAATAGTAAAATATTTTAAATAAACGACAAAATGTCTTATCTTTCTACATAAAGCCTAACTTCATCAGCCATTTTGATAGCAATAGTCTGGCTTAATTTATTTGCAAGTTCCTCTTGGGAAACTATAGTTCCAGAAGTTTTTCCAAATTTCTCTCTCCATTCTCTTGGAGCTGGTGGCAATGTATTTCCTTTAGGTAATTCAGGATATAAATTGCTCACATTTCCTTTGAAAACAAATCTTTCATATTCATCGCTTTTTTCCTCAGCAATTACTTCACTTGCTACAATTTGCGATGTTTGTGTTGAAACCAATTGGTAAAATACTCGAGCATAAACCCTATTTTTCTGATAATGCCTAGCATATTTTACCTTTTTAAAACGTGTTATTGAACGCATTTGACCAGGTGTTGTTTCAGGAATACTTTCAACATAAGCTTCGTAAGCTTCAATGGAATCGATTGTAGGTCTTACTTGGTCCATATCCCATTCACTCCAGGCCGACATCAAAACATATTTTAATCCAATAATTTTACCAGCCTGTGCTGCAGTTTCAGGATCAACCATTCCACTCATTCCCAATTGTTGTTCACTCAACATTCTTTCTAATGAACTTCTTTCAACCACTTTTAAAAATGGACTTTTACCTTTTACCATTTGAGAAATGATATCCTGGTATAATTTAGTATCGAAATTTCTGCTATGTGTTTGATTTTGTACTGGCAAAACTCCAACACCAACAGTGGCTTTTCCAAGAGCAGCTTCTCTCAAAGCTTTTACATCTTTGTAGGATTTGTCTTGCAAATACACTTTATCAAAATTCTTATAAGCTTCTTTATAGTTTTCTAATTGAAGCATTTTCATTCCATTTTGATACATTGGCTCAAGAATACTATTCATTCTTAAAACTGTAGCATCTTTATAACCTGGGTCAATTTCTGCTATTTCACTAAAATTAGCTTCAGCTTTATCATATTTATTGTCCTTCATTAATTGAAGTCCATCTGAATACAATTTAGCTATATACTCATTTTTAATTTCAAGATAAACCTCATCGTACATGCTTGGCCAATCTAATTCAACACCAACAGATTTAGTTTTTTCAAAATACTTTTGGTTCGAACGGTATTGACGAACTGCATCGGCATCGCGGTTTTCAACAACGTATTTTCCAAACTGACTAAATTTAGCAGTTAATACATTATTCGCCGATTTCTTCAAAGCCTGTTTAGCTTCTAAATTTTGTGGATCTGCTAAAAGCGCATTGTAAAAATAAGTAGCAGCATCGTCGTAATTACCAAGGAGGAAAAATTCATTTCCTTTTTTGATGTATTGCTTTGCAGGATTACAAGCCCAAAGCAATGAAACCAACACCAAAATAATGTATATCTTTTTCATGATGTTTGTATTTCTATTTAATCAAGCAAATTTCTTACCAAATTACATTTTCTCAGGAACACCAATACCCAAAAGTGAACATGCATGCTTTAAAATATTGCCAGTGAATAAACATAAACTCAATCTAAAATTCCTTTGATCAAGATTTTCTTCTTTTAAAATTGAATGTTCATGGTAAAACTGATTATAGGCTTTTGCTATATCGTAAACGTAGTT
>JAIYDG010000371.1 GCA_027487625.1 Bacteroidota bacterium | reverse complement strand
TCATATGTTGTGCATTTAATGACCCAACTCAACAAGAACGCTTCCATCTCAACCGGATCAAATAAGGTAACCAATAGCTACGGGTTATCCGTCAATCCTTTCAGTCGTCAAGATTCAAGCCGAATAGTTGCTGGCTTCATGGGCACGGTGGAGTCCGAAGTCGGGGTTGCAATCACCCAGGTTGCACAAGATGTTGGCTTATGGCCTGCTCTCTCTAGCTACTTTGTTTTCAACATTGCCCAAAACAACACCATCCTCCCAATAGCATTCATGAATCCACGTTTCGACGGGAGCTTGCCACCTGTCATGATCTCAGCCACTTTTGATGCAGAGGGTGTGAATGTCATCGTCGCCTTTGATAAGCCCACCAATCGTGGTAACCTCGATCAAAGCTTCCCTTGCAGCCAAGTGTTTGAGGATGTGGGGCAAATAGAGTGCCGTTGGCTTACAGATTCTTTCTTGGAGATCAATGCTTTGTGCTCGCCCAGTATCTATATCGAAAGATATATTTCTCTGAAAGAAGGCACCATATTTGTTGAAAATCCGTTATCCAACTCGATTGCTGCATCTGGCACGATTCTCATAAGCAGAGGAGAAATTGCGTCCAGAGTTGAACCAAGAATCTCGGCTCCCGATCGGGTTGGCTCCTGCTCTGAAGCATTCATCGACTCATCGCCAAGCATCATATTTGAAAGAAGATGCCCAGCTGTGACTTACACTTGGGCCCTTTCGGATGCATCTGGGCAGATCTATCGAATTGAAGATTATGCACTCAACCATACTGAAACCCAAAGCTCATCGTTGCGACTGGGTATTAATCTTCCAGCGGGCAGAACATACGCGATTGACTTAGAAATCACCACTCCACAAGGCGTCAGTGGCAGAACAACAGTGTCATTCACCAAACTCGGCCTTCCAGCGCCAGAGATTATGATTGATGCAGGAACTGTTCGCTCTGTATTTTCGAGCCAAAGGACGATTATAAGTAGCACAGTTAGAGCACCATCATGTGTTGACCCTCAGTCTATGCTCATTTCGTGGTCGCAAGTGGGCGGACTAAATAGCGATTCTGGTGCGTTATCTGGACTAGGAAGCAGGATTATGCTTGAACCATACACACTTGCTGTGTTTGAAACATACTATTACCGATTCGAAGCATGCTTTTATGATAGTGAGAAGGTCTTGTATTGCAACCAGGCTGTATCGACAGTGCATGTTGGCTCTGCTGGAATATCAGGATCCATATCTGGTGGTGGCTTTGCCAAAGTTGGGGCAGATGAATCAATAGAACTGGATGCATCTCAATCACGTAATCTTGACTCCACGAATCACAACTTGAATGAATTGAGGTTTTCTTGGGACTGCTACAATCAACAAGATTTTTCGCCTTGCAAAGACACTGCTGGAGACTCGCTTGATTTGCCTCAAAGCCCAATCGTGAAAGTGAATGAAGTCAATGCGAACAAGTTATTGATAGGAACATATGTTTTTACCGTATTTGTCTCCTCCATCGATCCTCGTTATCAAGCTGTCACAGCATCAAAAACTATCGAAGTGGTTGCCGGTCAGCCTCCTGGATGTCGATTAGTGTATCCTAAATCATCAAAACAACCATTGAACAAGGATATTCGAATCGAAGCTGTTGCAAGTGCCAAGAATGAAGGCTCATTGTCATACTCTTGGACTGTTACAAAGCAAGGCTCGCAAGAAAACATAGTGCCTCATTTTGAATCGAGTACTACTCCCGCAACTTTGTGGATCAAGACATCGATTCTGAGTCCCGAAACGGTGTATACCACAACTGTTGAAATCACAGAGACACAGAATATGGAGAAAGGAAGCTGCCAGTGGACATTCCTGACTGACTCCATTCCGTTTGGAGGAAGCTTTACAGGGCCTAATCTGGTCCAACAACTCAAGCCAGTCAGGTACTTTGCTCCAGGATGGAAAATCTCTCCCGAAAATGGCCCGTTGACATACACACTTGGCTTGTTGGACGGTCCTGGTTCAAATATGGTTTATCTCACGAAGCAAAAGTTTTCCCCTCAGTTTGATGTCTTGCTGACCAGTAGCAGACTGAACGGAAACGTGAATAGTACACAAGTGACACTGGTTGCAATCATCCAAGATGCCAATAAAAATGAAGTTCGCTCTGAGCTTTCTGTTGAAATATACCAAGATTCGACTCGAGATGACAGCCAGGACTTGGAGCTGGCAAGTAGTCTTTTATCCAATGAGTTGGACAAAGCCCTCACGTTGAAAGATTTTAACACAGTCAATCAATATGCAATCGGAATTCTGATGGTTGTTAAAGGAATTGGTAGTGGAAGCAAAACTAGATCCGGTTGTTCCCAAGTTCAATCTCTCAAAGCGGATATCATGACCAAACTATTTGGCATTTTAGCTCAAGTCTATGAGCAGGATGTCATTTCATCTTCACAGGAACTAGATGGAACAATCTATGGAATCACAGAAACCTTTCAGCATGACTGCATAGGAAATGAAACGATCGCTCGAGGCCTGGAAATCATGAGAAAATTGACTGGTATGGAAAATAGAATTTGCTCTATTTAGATTCAGTATATATTTTTTGTCCAGTTTTTTGTTTGCATTCTTTATTTTTCATTTATTTGCCCGTGAGGATATGTATTTACAGTCGAAGGTTTTTATTGATCGCCCTTAAAAACCGTAACGATAATATTCTTGATCACTGGGTTCATTTTTCACTTTTTCTAAAACGGCACAATCTATCCATTTATTAGCCAATGCTGAACTCACATCCGTGGAACCAAACTCTGGCAGCATGCTTACCAGCGCCATCAGTTCCATGGCGCTTTCCTATTTACGCGAGGGAGATTACAGCTCCTACCACGAGATTGTTGGATTTGCTGTCGATTGTGCAGTCAATGTCAGTCGATTCTATTTTAAAGATAGTGCATGTGGTGGCGAGAGATATACGAGCATTGGATCAGAAGTACAGCTCACGAGTGTTTATCAATGCTCAAGCAGTGAATCTGTTAATATTACTGCATCTGGAACAGAGGAAATTCCGAAGGCTCTAGTTTATCAACAGACGTATGAATCAGAAGGCAATCCCTTCCTTCACTTTATGGAGTACG
>JAIYDG010000503.1 GCA_027487625.1 Bacteroidota bacterium | reverse complement strand
GATTGTTTAGGAAGGGCATGACGTTGGCTTGACTGTCGTAACTGTATTCCCTCATGTAATTGACTGAAGCCTTGAGGACCAATGCAAGGGGAGCACAAACATCCTGGCATTCATGAAATCGTTCATTGTCTTTCCAGTCACTTTTGTGGAAATTGAGTTTGGAACCTTGGCATGGTAACTCTAAACCTTCCCAATTCCTTTCAGACTGTTTCTGGTAATCGCCGAGAAACAACTGAAGAAGTTTTCCTAACTCTGACATGGAGAGTTTGGTGATCCATTTAAAGTTGCAAATGGATTCTTTTGGAATTCCAGACTTGGAAAACCAAATTGGGTCTTTTCTGAACCTTGGTTTGAAAAAGAACCTGTGATTTGATGCAATCTGACGAATTTTGTTGACAAAGTTCATGCAAGTGACACTAGTTGAACTGAGTGGAGCGGAATTTCCCCCTCCCATTTTTTGTCCATCGTCAAAAAAGCAACAAAAGAAAAAACAAATTTGAATGAGTCTTGACACAAACTGAATGAGATCAGCTTGAGTGTACCTGGCGAGACTTGGAATGTTGTTTGGCTTGAAGAGGTTGTCCTTATTGTGAAGGACCTGACTTTCACACAACTCTTGAGGAGTTTTAGTGTGCACCAACTGATTGGTTGAAGATTTGTTGATCATTTTAGTAGCAAGAAACGTAGGAACAATTTCTCTTGTTTCCTCTCCTGGCCTTGACAAAGCATTATTGGCATCAACTTTGATTCCTGAAACTTCTTCAGTATGCTGCTTGTCATCTTGACAAGTTATGGCGCATTCTTCTCCTGAAGAGTTGACTTTGTTGAGATTGAGGAGTTGACAAATGCTCTGTTGAGGTGGCATCATGCAGTCAAATTTTTCTGTTGACTGTGGAGTTTCCATCTGAGATGGAGTGCTGACTTGATCATAAAATTTCTTCTTAGTCCACTCTTCTGAAGTTTGCCTTACATTGTATCCAAGACATTTAGGTTCAGGTTTAGACTTTCTTGATATCTTGACATCCAATTGACTTTCCACATTCTTTTCAAAATGAAAAATGTGGTTTTCATCTTGATGCTGTGTTAACACCCCAAGATGAGGATCATCCTCATCCTGAAATTGATTTGCACTGTTCCTGAAGAAGAATTTGGCAGACTCTGATGCTACTTGCAAACTTGTTTGCATGTAGCTGTTGAACTTGGTTTTGACAACACAACCAGGAACTGGACCTGAACATGCCCATCCCAGTGCAGTTTTTTCTGCAATTGGATCATCATCTTCTGTTCCAAGGGCTGCTTCAGTTGAGGCCATCAAACGAGCATATTCACATCCAAGTAGGACGTCAACCTTGGCATTCTCTTTGGGCAGAGGAGGGATTGGCAGATTTTGGAGATGGCTGAACTTTCCAGAGACTTCTCTCCAATCGACCACCTTGGTGTTCTTGATGAGATTGTCAACAGCCCATGCCTGTATTGTAAAAGTTCTTTCCCCGTGGTATGGTTCAATTTCAAATTTGACCAAACTTGATTGCACGGTAACCTCCCTGTCCAAATAGTTGATTAGACGATTCACTGATCCATGAACGATGTCCAAGTTGAGTTCTTCTGCAAGTTCTGCAGAAATGTTTGTGTTGTCAGCACATGGATCAAGAGCTGCAACTACAAGTCGCTTTCTCTTTCCATTGCGTACCCATACTGTAGTTGTTCGAATTCCAGCAAAGTTTCTTTTGCCAATAGCTGCCAAAGTAGATGCAGAACAGCTACTTGTTTCAGATGCCTTGTTTTCATTTTCTTCAGGTAGATCCAGCTCATCAAGACAATAATGAATAGATCCATCTGGTGGATGAAGAAGTCGATGGTGTGTTCGGTTGCACTTGTTTATTCCGCAAGTGCGATTTGGAAACAGTTTGCACTGTTTGCTTGTGTGACCTTTGTTCAGGCAATGATAACAAAAGTCATTGGTGAGGATCCAGTCATTGCGCTTGGAGTAATCCTCATTTCTGAAGTTTTTGCACTCAACCAAGTTGTGGTTGTACAGTTTGCAAAAGTCACATTTACTTGGGGCTTGAAATGTTCCTTCAGATGTTTTGTTCTGTCTGAAATCAGACTGTTTTGATGAAGAGTTCATGGAGAAAGCAATAACTTCAGCCTCAGCTTTACTGCAGTCTTGAAAGTCTTCATCAACAACCTCTTCCATTTGAAGTGTTGTTCTTCCAAATTGTTTTGGGGTAGAAGTTTGAGCTGCTCGAGAAGGTTTTGAGGCTTCTTCCTGGGCATGTTGTCGAACAGTGAGCAAATGTCCGACCCAGTTCACAAATGTGTCCAAGTTGTCCGGCAAGCGAAGGTTCTGGTACCAGTCCATGTAAAGATTTAGATGGCGCTCTTGTACCAATTGCTTGACCAGTCCCAATTCTGTTGAGAACTCGTGCTGTAGGACAGTTGGGTTGTGAGTGAGGAAAAATGATTTGATCTCAGTTAGAAGAATGTAGAACCGCTTCAACTCCTCAACTGAAGTGTTCTTGATAGGAATGAAGTTCGCAATCTTCTGAATGTGGTTGGTCATTTGACGCTTTTGACCTCCGTAGAACTTGTCAAGTATGTCCCAGATCATAGCGTGCGTGTGTTGACCAATATGACCTTCCAAAACTCCAGCAATCAGTTTTCTTGGTTCACCTTCAAGGAGGTTAACAAGACGAAGAGCCTTTTCTTCTGCATAGATTTGCCTGTTGCCTATGATAGACATGAATGTGTTCTTGAAACGCGGGTAATCAAGCCGATCTCCTTTGAAATTTTCAATCTCAAATTTTGGCATTCCACGACCATCATACCGAAGTTGTCCCGCTTCACTTAGAGAGACATCTTGAAATGAGTTTGTTGTACCCATGTTCTGATGCTGAGAGACTGGCAATTGATTGAATCCGTAGCCAGGGGGTGGCAGATAATGAGGCTGAGCAATCGGCGCTTGTTGATATGGTAGAAATCCCTGACCATATCCTTGCGTTGGTTGGTATAAAGGCTGGACAAATGGAGCTTGTGGATATGGTAGATATCCTTGACTATATCCAGAATTCTGAAGTGGTCTTGTTCCATACGATTGTCCAGGCATACCAAGTCCGGCTTTGCTCATCAGATCTCGCAGAGCTTTCTCCTCATTTGGATTCAGTCCAGTTGTTTGAGCACCAGGTTGAGGTATGGATGGTTGACGTTGCACTGGGTGAGGTTGATGTTGCGTTTGACCCACATTCTGCTGTGGCATGTTGAAGTTTGGAGGCACTGATGAAGATTGACTTGGAACTGAGAAGTGAACATTCCTTGTTGGTTCTTCTTGAGTTGACATCCGTTGTCCAGAAGTTGTAGTAGGTTTTTGAAGTTCCTTGATCCTTGCTCCCAATTGCTTTGCCACTTTGAGGTAGTTGGCAAAGCTAGTCTTGAAGGTCCGCTTCTGATCCGAAAGCTGTTTTCCACGTAGAAAACTGTGAAGTTGATCCGCTGCAATTTGGTAATCTGCCATGAGCTGATGATACCTCCTTTGGTTTGAGGTCAACACCTCCAAGTTGATCTCCTTGGAAAAATCAACCTGTGAAAGTCTCTTGAACTCTTCATGACAGATGTGCTTGACATTCCTGAGATGGGTTCTGGCAGATGTAACAGTGATCCTTGGCCCTGCTTGATCTTGATCAGCTTCAGTAGAATACTCCGAATCATTGTTGTCTGTGTTCCGGATTTCCTCGGCATTGGGGTTGTTTGCTCTTGACCGCAGATTGTGATGTCCACTGTGTGGTGACTGTCTTTGCTCAGAATGAGTTGGAGGTGGGCCAGTGTGTGTTGACTGGTTTCCATCAGGGTTTGAAGGTTGGCCTGATCCGGTTGGTCTGTCAGTTCGCTGTGCAGGTGTTGATGTT
>JAIYDG010000158.1 GCA_027487625.1 Bacteroidota bacterium | reverse complement strand
TTTTTTAATTTGTTGATTTTGTTATTTTGCTAATGTTAATGTGTAGTCGATTGTTACATCATCTCCTGTTACAATTGTGCCCATCATTACACTTGGTGGTTCTACTTTGTAATCCGTCATTTTTACTTTGGTAGAGCCTTTACAGGTAATAGTATTGTCAGCATTTACCGTGCAGGTTGTAGTTAGTTCGACTTCTTTTGTTACTTCTGATATTTGCAATTTTCCTTTTGTTACTATAATGAATGTTGTTGCATTTACTTGTTTAATAGTACTTGATGTTCCTAAAAAGTTAATGCTTGATTGAACATCTGTTTTTAAAGCTTTGTAACAGTTTTTGTCCATTACTTTATGTTCACTTTTTAAATTTTCTACAGGAAAACTGAAGTATAAAAATCCAAGTGATTTGATTACTTTATTCTGGATTACAAATGTTGCACTTGTTGTTCCTTTTGATCCTTGCATTTTCCAATCGTGAATATTAGATGTGCCATTCACAATAATTTTAACATCACTTGATTTGTATTTTTCTTGTGCAGATGTTTTTGTACTTATAAACAGAACCACTAACATTAGTAACAATGCCAATGGTTTTGTTAAAAGTGTTTTTGTGTTATTGAATTTAGTTTTCATTTTTTGTGGTTTTGATTTCGTAGACAAAAGTATATGCTGCTTGAAGTCATAAGTATGACATCACTCAATGTTTGCTGTGATAATTATCAAAGTAAAAGGTGTGAAAAGTCAGTTTTTTAATTGTTCTGAGAGTATAAAATAATTTGCGGAAGAATTTTATAAATTACTGAAAATGAGATTGTTTTTGTATGGTAAATTGTTTATAATACAGCATGCCATTTATTTTTTAGTTCTCCAATGGGGGTGAAATAGATTTTGTCTGTCTTAATTCAAAACAGATTAAAATGATAAAAGAACAAAAAGTTATTTGGTATAGAAGACTATTCTATTTGTATTTATTTCTATTGTTTATTCTTTTTAGTAGTCGTTTGGCTGCTCAGAATCTTACACAAACTATAAGAGGTAAGGTATTTGATAAACAAAATCAGAATGAATTAATTGGCGCTACTGTTGTTATAACAGATTTAACTCCTGTTCAAGGCTGCATCACCAATAATAATGGGGAATTTAAATTAACAAAGGTTCCAATTGGCAAACATTCAATTAAAGTTACCTATATAGGATACAAGGATAGATATTATAATGATATCATATTAAATTCAGGAAAAGAACTGGTTTTAGAGGTATTCATGGAAGAGAATCTCCAGAACCAAAAAGAAATTGTTATTAAGGCATCTCATCAAAAAGATAAGCCATTAAATGAGTTATCTGTTGTAAGTAGTCGTACATTTTCTGTAGAAGAAACCCAGAAGTTTGCTGCTGCAATAAATGATCCATCTCGAATGGCAGTCTCTTTTGCTGGTGTAACATCTACTGATGATGGTAACAATCAGATATCAATTCGTGGTAATTCACCATCAGGTTTATTATACAGAATGGAGGGTGTAGAGATTCCTAATCCAAACCACTTTTCAGACGCCGGAACTGTTGGTGGTGGAGTCTCTATCCTCAGTTCTCAGTTAATGGGAAATTCAGATTTTATTACTGGTGCTTTTGCTGCTGAATATGGAAATGCATTATCAGGTGTTTTTGATTTAAAACTGAGAAAAGGAAACAATGAAAAACGTGAATTCACATTACAAGCAGGTTTTCTTGGATTTGATTTTGCATCTGAAGGTCCAATTAAAAAAGGATACGCAGGCTCTTATTTAGTGAATTACCGCTATTCTACTTTGGGCGTAATTTCTAAACTTGGAGTGAATATTGGGGATGCTGTAACTACCTTTCAAGACTTATCTTTTAATGTTTCTTTGCCTACAGAGAAATATGGAAATTTCGGTGTATTTGCTTTTGGTGGTTTGAGTAATCAGGAACATTTGGCAGTTAAGGATTCATTGAAATGGGAGAGTTCCTATGATAAACAATACCGTAATTTTATTTCAAATACTGGTGCAATCGGACTCAATCATCTCTTTCATTTATCAAAGAAATCATATCTAAAATCAGTTTTAGTTTTTAGTGGAACTACGCACAAATTCGATGCAGAGGAATTTAATTTTGAAGGTCTGATTCCAAAGAATTATAAAGAATCATTTAACCAGAATAAGATAAGTTTAAGTACAACTTATAATTTTAAACTAAATGCAAAGAATAATTTTAGAAGCGGATTTATTATTAATCATCAGGGCTTTGATTTACTCCAGAAAATGCGCGAAATGAACGAAGAAAATTTCATTGAACATATCAATCAGAATGGTTCTTTTTTAATATATCAGGCATTCTCTCAGTGGCAACATAAGTTTAATGAAAGGCTTAGTATTAATTTAGGTTTTCATTCATTGATGTTGAGTTTAAACAATTCATATTCAATAGAGCCAAGAAGTTCTATCAAATATCAGTTAACAGAAAAACAAAGTATTGGATTTGGTTATGGAATGCATGGTCAGACTCAACCCATAGGCTTGTATTTTGCTAAGAAACAATTAAATGATGGAACTTATTCAAAACCGAATAGTAATTTAAAGTTGAATCAATCACAACATTTCGTTTTTTCATATGATAGAATGTTAAGCAATTATTTGAAATTAAAGCTTGAAACCTATTATCAATATTTGAATAATTTGCCTGTTTCTCCAGATGTAAATAGTTCGTTTAGCACGGTTAATAATACATTTGGATTTTTGAATGATAGTTTGGTTAATAAGGGTATAGGAGAAAATAAAGGGATTGAGCTTAGTCTTGAGCAGTATATGCATCATAATTTTTATTACTTATTGTCTGTTTCATTTTACGATTCAAAATACAAAGCTGCAAATGGAAATTGGTATAATACTAGATTTAATGGCAATTTTAATCTAACCTTTACAACAGGTAAGGAATGGTATTTGTCAGAAAAATTTGGAAAGAGAATTCTTGGATTGAATATTAAAACTATATGGGCAGGTGGACAAAGAATCACCCCAATAGATTTAGAACAATCTAAACTTAAAGAAGAGGCCGTTTATATTGATAATTTAGCATTTACTCAACAGAATCCTAATTACTTTAGAACTGATTTACGCGTTTCAATTAAGAAGAACCGAATCAAATCAACATCAATTTGGTCTTTGGATTTTCAAAATGTTTCAAACAATAAAAATGTAGGAGGGAATTATTATGATTCAGAAACACAAACAATAAAAACTTGGTATCAGGCGCCGTTGATTCCGGTGTTGAGTTATAAAATTGAGTTTTAAACTTTCATGTTTTAAATTACTTATTTTTGTTCAAATTTCTTTTATGAGCAACAAGAATAAGAAAAGAGACGGAGTTGTTTACTCAACAGATGATTCGTTTAAATATGCTGAATTTACTGAGGATTCTATTGAAACTTTGCCGAATCAACAGCAGAATTTAAAAATTTATTTGGATAGAAAAGGTGGTGGTAAAATGGTTTCAAGAGTTACAGGTTTCGTTGGCTCTGAAGATGATTTAGCGGAATTAGGCTCAAAATTGAAAAAGTTTTGTGGCGTAGGAGGAACTTCAAAAGATGGTGAAATTTTAATTCAGGGTGATTTTCGGGAGAAAATTCTTACTTGGTTAAGCAAAGAAAATTATAAAGCAAAAAAAGCAGGGGGTTGATTTATGAAACTCAATCCCCTGAAAAATAGTTTTCCAATTAGATTGTCTAATACGGCTCATATTCTGAGAAGCGGGGATGAGTATTTTGATAAATTAATTTATCAAATACAAAATTCGAAGTATGAGATTCAAATTCAGGTTTATATTTTTCATGATGATGACATAGGGAAAAGAATTATTCATGAATTAATAATTGCTGCAAATCGTGGTGTTTTAATATTCCTTCTACTTGATGATTATGGAAGTCAGGAATTAAGTTTTAAAGCAGTTTCTGAATTACAAACTGCGGGTGTAAAAATCAGGAAATATGCACCTTTTAAGAAGTCGTTTTTTATGCAAATGGGATTACGTCTTCATCATAAAATCATAGTTGTAGATAGAAAATGGGCTACTTGTGGAGGAATCAATTTAGCAGATCATTATTATTTTTTGGAAAATGATAAAACCTGGCTTGACTTTGCCTTTGAAGTAGAAGGTGATATAGTAAAAGATTTATTAAAGGTTTGTGAAAGGTATTGGAAAAATATTCCTTTTATGGGAGATAATATTTCGATTGGTACAAACTTAGAAATGCCAATGAAGGTGCTCGAAAACAATTGGTTTCGCTCACGTTTAGCAATTAGTAATTATTATAAAAATCAAATCAGAAAAGCAAAAACAGAAATCATTATAGTAGCTGGTTATTTTTTACCAGGCCCAGGTTTGAAAGGTGCATTAAAACGAGCTGCTAGAAGAGGTGTGAAAGTGAAAATAATTCTTGGTGGAAGCTCAGATATTGGTTTAATGCAAAATGCCATCCGGTTTTTTTATTCAGATTTATTAAAAGCAGGAGTAGAATTATACGAGTGGGAAAAATCTGTTTTACATGCAAAACTTGCCATGTTTGATGGAAAATCTGTGACAATTGGTTCCTACAATTTAATTAGTTTAAGTGATTATGGTTCAATAGAATGTAACTTGGTTGCAGAGTCACCAATTTTGTATAAAAATTGTTCTGACATTTTAGATGGTGTAATAAATGAGGCTTGCAGAGCCATAACTTCTGAGGAATTTGAAAGGTCACAAAGTATATTCATCAGATTAAAAAATAGGCTTAGTTACTATGTATTATCAGTGGGCTTGAAGTTTATTTTCATGCTTCAAAACCCGGTTTCAACAATTGAAGAAGAGTTGGTTGATAAGGAAAGCCTTGAATAATAAGGGATTGATAGGTGTTTGATTCCAAATTCTCTTTTCTAATGGGGGCTTCGTGGCAGTTCAAAAATAAAAATACGATAAACTTGCTAATTAATTATATTTATGCTTATTTAGTATATCGTTTTAATAATTAGTTTATGTCAGTAGATGTTAAATGTCCAAAATGTCAGAGTTTTCGCATCATAAAAAGTGGAATTTTAAAAGAGCGCCAACGTTATAAATGCAAAAATTGTGGTTACTTTTTTACAGTAAATAAACTTGGTAAAAGAATAGACAATTACTACGTAACAAAGGCTTTACAGCTTTATATTGAAGGCTTAAGTTACAGAGAAATAGAACGACTTTTAGGCACGAGTCATGTATCTGTTATGAATTGGGTAAAACAATATGGATTAAAGCGACCAGAAAATTCTCAATACCATCCAACCTACAAAATTCTGAATCATGCCGAATTAGTTGAGTATATGCGTAACAAAGAAAATTTGAAAGGAGCAGGTTCTGTAATTACTGAATTGGGTGATAAATTTATGATGATTAAGTGGGAACGCTTTAGGGATTAGCTTCAGGATGCCTTTAATTTCTCACTAAGTACATTAAATTTACAATCTACTACACGAAATTTTTTTTCAGCCCATTCTTTCTCAAACTTTGGCTTATCAAACTAAACCAACAATATGAGAAAGAATTACCCTCAATTAATTTTTGCAGCATGTTTGCTGCTCATGAATTTGAACCTGCGGGCACAAGGTTCTGCCGACTATGGTCCTGGATTAAAACTCGGACTTAATGAAGACAAGAGTAAATACATCAGATTTATTTTCTGGAACCAGATTTGGGCTCGTTACACCCAAAACAATCCAGGTACTTTAGTTAATGGCAATGCCGAAGACAATACCTTCGATATTGGTGCAAGAAGAATTCGTTTTTTAGCTTATGCTCAAATCTCCCCTCGTTATATGATTATGACTCATGTTGGTATCAATAACCAAACCTTCGTAAATGGCGGTGGTTCAGGAGCAGCAGGAACTGGTGCTTATGGCCAAGGGAAAAAACCTCAAATATTTTTTCATGATGTTTGGAATGAATATGCTATTATTCCAGATATGAATCCTACAACTAAAACTAAAAATAAAAATACTTTGTCACTTGGTGCTGGATTACATTATTTTCATGGTTTATCGAGAATGACATCAGCAAGTACATTGAATTTTTTAATGATAGATGCGCCTATTTTTAACTGGCCATTGATTGAAAATTCAGATCAGTTTGCCCGTCAGTATGGACTTTTTGCTAAAGGTTATATTGGTAAGTTACGTTACCAACTTCATGCAAATAAACCATTTGCTACAACTTTGGTTGCAGATACTGCTAGAAATATTGTGGCTTTAGGTGGAGTTAAAGAAGTTGCAGTAGATAACAACGCTCTTTCTAAAACAGCTTTAGGGGGCTATTTTGAATATAATTTTTTAGATAAGGAATCTGATTTATTGCCATTTAGAGTTGGAACTTATATTGGTACTAAACGTGTATTTAATGTAGGAGCGGGATTTTACCATCAACCAGAAGGAACCCAATCTAAAACATCTACTGGAGCATTACAAAAGCATGATATAACCTTATTATCTGTTGATGCATTTGCTGATTTACCTATAGGTTCAAAAGAAAAAAATATGGCAGTAACTGCATATTCAGTTTTCTATAATTATAATTTCGGACCTAATTATATGCGTTATATTGGTATCATGAATCCAGGTACTGCTAATCCCGCTGTACTTCCTGCTTCAAGAGTATTGGAAGGTGCAGGAAATTCAAGAGCTATGATGGGTACAGGGAACATTTGGTATACACAAGCCGGATTTTTATTGCCAAAAACATTGAGTAAAAAATTGAGAGTTCAACCAATTGCTGCATTTGCTATGAAAGACTTTGAAGCATTAAATGAATCAGGTTCTTATTTTGATGCAGGTGCTAATTTCTTTATAGATGGTCATCATTCAAAAGTTACTTTTCAATACTCTTCTCGTCCCAATTACAGTAGCGTTACAAGAAACTTAAATGGTGAAAGAAAAGGAGAGTTTTTAGTTCAATTCCAAATATTTTTATAATCTATTAAAATCTATATTATGTCTAAGAAAAGCGAAAGTTCAAGTATATTTCAGGTGATTGGTGCCTCCTCAGTAGGTACACTCATCGAATGGTACGATTTCTACATTTTTGGTAGTTTAGCTACTATTATTTCAAAGCAGTTTTTTCCTGAAGAACAGGGTACTGCTGCTTTATTATCAACCTTAGCGATTTTTGCAGCGGGATTTATTGTAAGGCCATTTGGTGCACTAGTATTTGGTAGATTGGGTGATTTATTAGGAAGAAAATTCACCTTCCTTTTAACATTGGTTTTAATGGGTGGTTCAACCTTTGCAATTGGTTTGGTACCAGGATATAAAACTATTGGTGTGGCTGCTCCTTTATTGGTTTTATTACTTCGTTTAGTACAAGGTTTGGCTTTAGGTGGTGAGTATGGAGGAGCTGCTACTTATGTTGCTGAACATTCACCTGCAAACAGAAGAGGTTTTTTTACTTCATGGATTCAAACTACAGCTACTTTAGGTTTATTTCTTTCATTAGGTGTTATTTTATTTACTCGTAACTCTTTAGGTGTTGATCAGTTTAATGATTGGGGATGGCGTGTTCCTTTTTGGGTTTCTATCATTCTAGTTATTGTTTCTATTTATATTCGTTTAAGAATGCATGAGTCGCCTTTGTTTGCTAAAATCAAAAAAGAAGGTAAAATTTCTAAGAATCCTTTAAAAGAAAGTTTTAGTAATAAAGCAAATTTAAAAATGGTTTTGCTTGCTTTATTTGGAGCTGTAATGGGACAAGGTGTAGTTTGGTATACTGGTCAGTTTTATGCGCAATCATTCATAGAGAACACATGTAAAGTAGATTTTGAACAATCGAGAACCATTATTTTATGGGCCATTGTTTTAGCCACTCCTTTCTTTATTGTATTTGGTAGTTTAAGTGATAAATATGGCCGAAAATGGATCATGATGATAGGTATGTTATTAGGAATTTTATCTTATCGGCCTATTTATCAAAAATTCCTTGATTATACGAGTCCTGCATTAACAAGAGAAAATGTTGCTACTGATAAGTGTGTAGTTCATCCTTCAATAGCGAGTATCGATCCAAAAAATAACCAAAAATTATTTGTTGTTACCAAGAAGGATTCTGTTTATAATGATGGTGCAATATTTAAATATACAAGCACAGATACACTTTATTTATCAGAGCATATTGGATATAGTTCAGAAAAACATTCAACTATGAATGTAGTTTTGGCTTGTAATTCTTTAAATGAAGATAGCACCATTTCTACAAAATATATCGCTTTAAAAAGCAGCTTAAAAGAAGGTGTTGCTGCAAGTGGAATTGATACTATTCAAGTTCCAGTTCAAAAAGCAGGTGTTAAAGCAGCAATTGGTGTTGAGAAAAATGTAGGTTCTGGTACATTCTGGGCTATGGTTTTCTTAGTGTTTATACAAATTGTTTATGTAACAATGGTATATGGTCCAATTGCTGCATTCTTAGTTGAATTGTTCCCGACTCGTATTCGTTATACTTCAATGTCGTTGCCATACCATGTTGGTAATGGAGTATTTGGAGGTTTAGTTCCATTTATTTCAACCTTAATAATAGAGTATACTAAAACTGCTGAAAATCCAACAGGCTCGCCTCTAGCTGGTTTATGGTATCCAATAGGTATTGCTGCTGTTTGTTTAATTATAGGTACTTTATATCTTTCAAATAAAATTGATGAAGATGTAATGGACGAAGAAAATGAGTATATCCACAATTAATAATATTTTATAATTATGAATAATCTAAGAAGATTTTTAGGTGTTGTTTGGATTCTATTAGGTCCGGCTGCCGTTATATTTATGCTATCACAAGCATTTGCGAAAATTGCTATTGCGAATACAAAAGTTTTAGCTGCAACAGATGAAGCTACAAAAGCATTGGCATCTGCAGCTAAACTTAATGTTCAATTACAATGGGGTATTATTATTGGTATTTTTCTTCCCATTGCTTTTGGATTAATTATTTTTGGTTTGTATTCAATGAAAGGTGAATACGACAGAAATTAAACCTATGTTTTGATTTCACCTTTTATAAGGTAGAAGATTCATACAATTTACAAAACATAAAGGCGAGGCATTTTTTAATGTCTCGCCTTTATGTTTAATAATTTTTATAACTTGTTTGCCCAAACAAATAAATAAACCATGAACATCAAAAATAGATCAGCAAAACTTTCTGTAGTTTCTCTTCTGTTTTTAGTACTACTCAACTATCCGTTTTTGAGTATTGCAAATCAGCCAAAGATGTTATTTGGTATACCTGTATTGTTTGTTTACTTATTTGCGTGTTGGGTTTTATTTATTTTTATCATATATAGAATTGTAAATAAATAATGAGTAGTTGGATTGTCATATTAGCTTCTGTTATATACCTAGTATTACTTTTTTTTATTGCATATTATGTAGAAGGTAAAAAGATTGCTGGTAAGAGAATTTTTAATAATCCATATATTTATGCTTTGTCATTGGCAGTGTATTGCACAGCTTGGACATTCTATGGTTCAGTAGGTAAAGCAAGTAAAGATGGTTTTGATTTTTTAGCAGTATATATTGGTCCTACTTTAGTTGCTCCAATTTGGATAATCATTTTGAGAAAAATTATTCGAATTTGTAAAACACAAAGAATTACAACAATTGCCGATTTTATATCGTCACGTTATGGGAAGAATATTTCATTGGCTAGTATCATTACGGTTTTGTGTTTTCTTGGAGTTATACCATATATCAGTTTACAGTTAAAAGCAATTGCTGAAAGTTTTGATATCATTATCAATCCCGATTTTAAACAAAAATCAAGCTCTTATTTATTGTTTAGTGATACTGCATTAATAGTTGCAATTTTTATGGCAGCATTTACTGTTTTATTTGGTACACGAAGAGTTGAAAGTAATGAACAACATAGTGGAATGGTAGCTGCTGTTGCTTTTGAATCGATAATAAAACTACTCGCGTTTTTATCAGTTGGTATTTATGTTACTTGGGTAATGTTTGATGGGTTTGGTGATATTTTTACTAGAGCTTCTAATTTTGTCTCCTACCAAAAATTATTTACAGTAAAGCCTGTTTCAGGTTATTCCGATTGGTTTTGGGTTAGTATTTTATCTGGAATTGCTGCAACTTTATTACCTCGACAGTTTCAGGTTGGTGTAGTTGAAAATACAGATGAAAATCACTTAAAAAAAGCCATTTGGTTGTTTCCATTATACCTTTTTCTCATTAATATTTTTGTTTTACCTATTGCATTTAGTGGTCAAATGTTGTTTGATGGCTTGTCTGTTAACGCTGATTATTTCGTATTGGATATTCCATTATATGCCAATAATAAATTGTTAGCTTTGGTTGTTTTTATAGGAGGATTTGCAGCTGCAACCAGTATGATTATTGTTGAGACAATAGCTTTAAGTACCATGTTCAGTAACCATTTGGTTATACCTGCTTTACTAGGGACTGATTACCTAAAGCAGTACCATCAAATTGGTTTAAGCAAGATATTGTTGAATTCAAGAAGGATTGGTATGATTCTTATTTTAGGAACCGCTTATGGTTATTACCATTATATTAGTAAATATTATTCTTTGGTTTCAATTGGATTGATTTCATTTGTTTCGGTAGCTCAATTGGCACCTTCTATTTTTGGAGGTTTGTATTGGAAAAAAGGTAATAAAACAGGAGCAATTTCAGGCTTAATTGCAGGATTCGTCATTTGGTTTTATACTTTAGTTTTACCTTCATTAACAAGCTCAAATATTTTATCTGTTGATTTTGTTTTATATGGTCCTTTTGGAATTGAATGGTTAAAGCCAAATGCATTGTTGGGGATGACAGAATTTAGTCCTATTGTACATTCTATGTTTTTTAGTTTGATTATAAATTTGGGTTTGTATGTAAAAGTTTCATTATGGACAAAACAAAGTGCAACAGAACAGAATCAAGCTGAGATTTTTGTTGATATATTCAAATACGAAAAAATTATGGATACAACAGCAACTTGGAAAGGTGTTGCTAGTATTCCAGATATGCAATCTCTTTTGGCCAATTTTTTGGGCGAGCAAAGAAGTAAAACTGCTATTCAAAATTTTGCAACAAGAAACAATTTAGACCTCAATCAGAATAAAGCGGATCCAAAATTAGTTGCTTATGTTGAGAGGGTTTTAGCTGGAATTATTGGCTCTGCATCTGCAAGAGTTATGTTGGGTTCTGTAGTAAAAGAGGAAGAGATAAAATTGGCGGAATTAATGGATATCCTTAAGGAATCCCAACAATTGATGTTGTTAAACAGAGAGTTAAAAAAGGCCAAAGAACAGCTTGAAGATGCAAATTTTATTTTGAAGGAAATTGATGAATTAAAAGATGATTTTTTGGCAACAGTTACACATGAATTAAGAACACCCATTACTTCAATAAGAGCTTTTTCTGAAATTCTTTATGATAACCCAGAAATAGAATTGGAAGAACGTCAACAGTATCTTCAAATCATCAACAAAGAAACAGATAGGCTTTCTCGTTTGATATCGCAGGTTTTAGATTTGGAAAAGTATGATTCAGGAAAACAAAAACTGAATTTAAACAAAGAGAATATAGTTGAAATCATGAAGGAATGCACCGATTCTATTTTACAATTGGTTAAAGACAAAGGAGTCAGTTTGCAGACTAAAATTGATTTAAATGAAACTGAGTTTTTGATTGATAAAGACAAAGTAATGCAAGTGGTGATTAATTTGTTATCGAATGCTGTTAAATTTACAGAACCACCCAATGGATTAATTGTATTGAGGGTTATTAATACTGGTGAATTTTTGGAAATTTCTGTTAATGATAATGGAAAAGGAATATCGCATGAATACCAACAATTGATATTTGAGAAGTTTTTTCAGGCACGTAATCAAACAATTAGAAAACCGAAAGGCAGTGGTTTAGGATTGGCTATCTGCAAGAAAATAGTTGAATTACATGGTGGAGAAATTAAGGTATTGAGTGAAAGCGGAAAAGGTGCTACCTTTGTTTTTACAATTCCTAAGTTAAAGGCCTAATTTTACTGATATGACTAAAGTTGATAAAATAAGAATTCTCGTAGCTGATGATGAACCCAATATTTTATTATCGCTTGAGTTTTTAATGCGTAAAAGTGGATATGAAGTTTTTATTGCCAGAAACGGAACAGAGGCTATGGAAATTGTTAAAACCCAAAAGCCTGATTTAGCAGTTTTAGATATTATGATGCCTGATATTGATGGATATCAAATCTGTGACTACATCAAAAAAAGTAAGGAATTAGCTGCTTGTAAAGTCATATTCTTATCAGCAAAATCAAAAGAAAGTGATATTCAAAAAGGGATGAGTTTTGGGGCAGATTTCTACATGACTAAACCTTATTCAACAAGAGCATTAATGCTAAAAGTGAACGATTTGCTCGCTGCAGAATAAAAAAAACCTGCTGATATGCTCAGCAGGCTTTTACCAAACCTAACCAATGCCCTGAAAGAACCACCCTCCAAGGAATTGGATTTTATCAATCAAAATTTATTGTAATCCAAGTGATGAATTCTCATTGAGAATTTTCTTCAATGCAAATATTAGTAAAAAAAATGAAATAGCGAAATTTCGCTAAAAGAATATTTTCGCGAAATATGTCTTTTTTTATTTTGATTCTTGTACATCCCTTGAATTTCCTTAGTTTTGGATGAATAGAAATATTTTTGCTAAAGGTATAGTTAGGTGAAAAAAAACGATCAAGTTCAGATTATCTTCGGTTTAAAGTTGAGGCAATTGAGAAACGCCAAGGGATTTTCTTTGCTCGATTTAAGCAAAAAGTCAGGAATTAGCTTGTCTTATATCAACGAAATTGAGAAAGGTAAAAAGTATCCCAAATCAGATAAAATTCTTGCCTTAGCTGAGGCATTATCCATTCCTTATGATCAGTTAGTTTCACTTAAAGTAAATAAAGCATTGGCACCCGCAATGCAGGCAATTAATTCCGATTTATTAAGTCAGTTTCCTTTAGGATTATTTGGAATTGAAGCTAATAAATTAATTGAGATGATTGCCGCATCTCCAGCAAAAGTGAATGCTTTCATTACAACTTTGATTGAGATTGCCAGAAGTTATCAGCTAACCAGTGAGCAATTTTATTTCAGAGCACTTAGAGCCTATCAGGAACTTCATATGAATTATTTTGAAGAGCTAGAAGTTGCAGTAGTTTCATTCATTAAACAAACAGGATTAACAAGAGCAAAACTGTCCCAATCAGCTAGTTTAATTCAGATTTTAGAGGAAAAATATAATTATAAAGTTATTGTCGATGAATCTTTTAAAGACAAAGGTTTAAGTGAATTTCGCTCTTTAACTGTTAATGGAAAACAGAGTATTTATTACCTCAATCCCACACTAAAGGAATCCCAAAAATGCTTTCAAATTACTAGGGAATTAGGATACTGTGTATTAGGATTAAAGGAAAGGCCTCATACTTCTACAATAGTAAGAGTTAAGAGTTTTGAAGAAGCATTAAATAACTTTAAAGCTTCCTATTTTGCCAATGCAGTTTTAATGCCTTACGATGAGATTGTAGAAGATTTAAACAAATGGTTTTCACAAGCAAGTTGGAACGAAGATTTTCTAATCAAACTGATAGAGAAATATAAGGTTAGTGCCGAAACATTTTTATATAGATTGTGCTCTATTATTCCTCATGAATTTGGTATTAACAATTTGTTCTTCCTGCGTTTTTATAATACAAAAATGAAATTCTCCTATGAACTCGACAAAGAGCTTCATCTAGGACAATTACATAGTCCACATGCAAGTGGATTGGGTAAACACTATTGCAGACGCTGGGCTGCCATCAGAAGTTTGGCTGAATTAACAAAACAAAGAGAGAAAAAACGTGGTATTGCAAACAAACCTTTAATCCATGTTCAAAGGTCGAAATATATTGATACTGATTATGAATATTTACTAATCAGTATTGCCAGGCCTCATCAAATCGATGAAAATTTAAACAGTAGTATTAGTATTGGTTTTTTAGTTAATAAGGATTTATTAGAAAAGGTAAAATTCGCAGATGATGCTGCAATTATTCGTTCAGAGGTAAATCATATTTGTGAAACTTGCGCCTTAACAAATTGTAAGGATAGAGCCGCAAAACCGTATGATTTAGAAGAAATAATTCGTAAAAAGAAACAAGAAGATACATTACTTCAATTCTTTAATTCAGTAGGAAAAAACTAATTGATTCTTTTTGCTATATTTATTTAGCATAAAAACAGGTGGAATTTGATTTTTGTCGTGTTTACTTTGATACTACAATTCCAAATTTGATTTTAATAAAAAGAACCAATGATACCACAAATAAAAACCTTCGATGAGTACCAGGCTGCTTATCAAGAAAGCATTACAAATCCCGAGTCTTTCTGGTCGGCTGTTGCTGATACATTTAGTTGGAAGCAAAAATGGAGTTCAGTATTAGATTGGAACTTCACTACACCAGATATTAAATGGTTTGATGGTGGGGTTTTAAATATTACTGAAAATTGCATCGATAGACATTTAGAAAGCAGAGGCGATCAAGTTGCAATTATTTGGGAACCGAATAATCCTCATGATAAGTATAGAAAATTAACATATAAGGAATTATCTGTACTTGTAAATAAGTTTTCTAATTCATTAATATCATTGGGTGTAAAAAAGGGTGATAGAGTTTGTATTTACATGCCAATGATTCCTGAAGCTGCAGTTGCTATGTTGGCTTGCGCTAGAATTGGTGCTGTGCATTCGGTAGTATTTGCTGGATTTTCTTCACAATCACTTTCTGATAGAATTGTAGATGCCGATTGTTCTTTTTTAATTACTGCTGATGGAATGCATCGTGGTGAAAAGAAAATTGATTTAAAAGAAATTGCTAATGAAGCAATGGAAAAATCACCAAGTATAAAAACCTGTATCGTTTATAACCATAAAAACTTTCATAAAGAAATGAAAGAAGGCCGTGACTTAGATTGGTCTACTTTAATGGCTTTGGCTTCTGATGAGCATGTAGCAGAATCAGTTGGCAGCGAAGATCCTTTGTTTATTTTGTACACTTCTGGTTCAACAGGAAAACCAAAAGGAGTTTTACATACAACAGCGGGTTACATGGTTTATTCTGCTTATACTTTTAAAAATGTATTTCAATACC
>JAIYDG010000164.1 GCA_027487625.1 Bacteroidota bacterium | reverse complement strand
TCACCCAAAGCAGAACCCTTCAAACAATGGCTTGCCAAGGTTGGCTACGAACGCATCCAGGAAATAGAAAACCCGGAACTCGCCGCCATCCGCGCCCGTGAGTATTATCAAGCCCTGGGCTACAGTGAAGAATGGATTGAACGGCGCATGCAGTCCATCGCCACCCGAACACAATTAACAGAGGAATGGAAAAACCGAGGGGTACAGGAAGGCCAGGAATACGCCATCCTCACCGCCGAAATTAGCAAAGCAACTTTTGGTCTAACACCCACAGAGTACAAGGATCTAAAAGGCTTGAAACGCGAAAACTTGCGTGACCACATGACGGGCCTGGAACTGATCTTCACCATGTTAGGGGAGGAAGAAACCAAAAATGAGGCCATCGATATCGACGCGCAAGGTTTTGACGAAAACCGTAAGGCGGCGCGTAAGGGTGGTTCATCGGCTGGAAAGGCACTAGAGGCTTTTGAACAGTCTTCAGGGAGAAATGTGGTTGCTTCGACCAATTTTAAGGGCCAGATTAAGGAGGCAAAGAAGCAGAAAAAAACATTGGGTAAAATAGAGGACGAAGGTAAAGGGGAAGAGAAGGTATAGGCCAGCCAATACATTATACGCTACCTTACCGCCTTGCTTTGGTGCTTGATATCGAAAAATTCTGTTTTCGTTTCATCTAATCTAACTGCTTACTATCCTTTGACTCAAGGCCCCCTCAACGCCTCCCCTTTGTATCCATCGTGCTGCCCTAGCGTCCTCTTTGCTAAAAAATGCCGCTTTTGATCCTTTTGAGGTTGAATGATCAATGGACAAATTTCAAAAAAATCGTTGCCCAATGGTACGACTCAGAGACATCGTACACCAGCAGTAGTGCATTGTTTCAGGTTGGTTTTAAAAAACTTGGGATGCTAAGGTGGCTCATGCAAGGTGAAGGGAATACTTGTGTCAGTGGGAATTAGGAGCGTTAGCTCAAGGTTGAACAGCAACTAAAAAATCATTCCCCCAAATTCCTGAAATCATTTTACCTCTACATTCTTCTTTTTGTATCACTTTCCTTTCTTACATTTACAGATTTACTCAAAGACGAACCTACAGGCAATTGAAGCATTAAAAACAGCATTAAAAGAACTAAATAAGGATGAGCATTAATATCCTCAAGTACGAATCTGACGTTTGGCGAACAGCCGATTTATTGATTGGTGCAGGTATCAAGCAGAGTGACTTCCCGAAATACATGATGCCCTATTTTGCCCTACTCATGGTCGAAAGTAGGTTGATCAGGGAAGCCAACCGATTGGAAGAAGAAATTGGCAAAGACAGCATTGATGATTTTATAGAAATGTTCCAGTTGGAAGGATTGGGATACAATGACTACCTTATCCGCACGGGCAAAACCCTCAAAGACATCTGCAAGAACGACAAAACCTTTGACATTGACTTTCACGCCTACTTGAAATCATTTGATTCGGAAACGAAGTATTTGTTGGGGGTTGACAAAGGTACTGAGGAAGAAAAATTCCTGGACATTTCAGGGGTAAGTGGCCAGCTAAAAAAGAAACGCATCTTGTTTGAAACGGTAAAGGCATGGAGTGAAATTGACTTGACCCCTTTCAATAACTCTGAAATCACTACCCTTGAAGAACACATCAAACGCAAGTGGGCGGATATTTCAGCAGAAACAGCCGGAGAACAGTATACCCCTGATGACATCATTTCGCTTATTTCTGAACTGATTGCCTCCAAGATAAAGGACAATCTTAAGTTCTTGACCTTATATGACCCCACCTGCGGAGGGGGCAACTTACTTTTTGGTGTAGAGGATAAAATCAAACAGAAGTTCAAACGCCCTACCAAAACATTCGGTGAAGACTGGAGCGACAGCCTTTACGCCTTGGCGAAGATTGAAAGCCGTTTCAGGGCTGATTCGGAAATCAAATACGGCAATACCCTCACCAATATTTCTTTCATCGAAAAACGTTTTGATATTGTAGTTGCCAACCCGCCCTATGGTGTAGACTGGAAAGGCTACCAGAAGGACATTCAAAACGATACGACCGAACGTTTTGTGGCTTTGCCTTCTATTTCTGACGGGCAACTTCTTTTTACCCAACACATCCTTTACCACTTAGCCAATGATGGCCTCTCGGTTGTTGTTCACAATGGCTCCACACTGTTCAGTGGGGATGCCGGAAGTGGTGAAAGCACCATCCGCAAATACTTTTTCGATCAGGACTGGGTTGAAGCCATCATTCAAATGCCCACGGATGAGTTTTTCAACACCGGCATTTATACCTACCTATGGGTTTTCAATAAGAATAAGCCTGCCGACCGAAAGGACAAAGTAATCTTGATCAATGCCAGCGAGCTTTACGAACCCCTCAAAAAGAGCAAAGGTAAGAAGCGCAAGCAAATGAACCCCGACAACCGAGCGGCCATCGTAAAAGCTTTCACGGAGTTTCAGGACAACGAGTTTTGTAAGGTGTTCGACAAATGGCATTTCTATTACAACCGCCAGGGCGTTATGCTTACCAATGTGGATGTAAACGGAAAATCCCTTGAAATGCCCATGAAGGAGAACCGGGCAGGTGCTACCCTGAGGGAGTCTAAGGCTGAAAAGGTGGAAGAAAAATCCATCAAGCTTAATCCAATCAAAATCCAGGTACAAACGGACAATGGGCTTGTCGAAGTGGAAGATTTTGAAATCACCGATTTTGATAAAACCAAATACGCTAGCTTGGAAGCAAGGTTCAATGAGGAGGTAAAACCCAACATTGCAGCCCTGGATTACAAAGAGCAGCACCTGAAAGTAGTCACCAATCAAGCAACCTATTGGTATGATCAAGACAAAGAAACCATCATAGAAGAAGTGGGCGGTAAACAAACCCGGTCATTGAACGCAGTCGAATTGGGCTGTGGCAAAATTGTCATCAAGGCTGCCTACAAAAAACCAACAAAAACCAAAGGGGCTTGTATAGCCATTACCGTAGAACTCACCAAAGACCTGCAAAAGGATTATGAAATTATTCCCTACTCACCGCATGAAATCGAAAATCGACAATGGATTTCCGATTTTATGGCCAGGTATGTGACCAAGCCTTTTGAGTATGTGGACAATGTGGTTGGGGTGGAAATTAATTTCAATAAGGTGTTTTACAAGCCGGAGAAATTGAGAAAAGTTTCCTCCATCAATGCGGATTTGGAGGCCTTGGAAATGGAATTAGCTAACTTGGAAAAGGAATTGGCTTTATGATGAGGTATGTTACGTATAAGGATACTGAGATTGATTGGTTGGGAAAGATTCCGGCAACCTGGAATGTGGAAAGAATTAAAAATATCGGCTCCGTAAATGGTAGAGTTGGTTGGAAAGCGCTCAAAGCAGCTGAATATGTTGAATCAGGCTTCTTTTTTCTTTCAACTCCAAAC
The DNA here is from genome assembly GCA_027487625.1 of Bacteroidota bacterium. Lineage (GTDB taxonomy): Bacteria > Bacteroidota > Bacteroidia > UKL13-3 > UKL13-3 > CAISCU01. The sequence continues at coordinate 15,960 of JAIYDG010000164.1, read as the reverse complement.
ATTAAAGAGGTTGAAATTGATTTCGTAAATGTCAATTACATAACGGCTGAGAGATATTATGAATCTCCTGAAATTATGCTGGAAGTTGGTGATATTCTTTTAGTAAAGGATGGATCAACTTTAGGCATAGTCAATGTTATTAGATGTTTGCCCGCTAAAGGAACAGTCAACAGTTCAATTGCCGTTCTTCGTGTAAAGAAGTTTCATGCTGTTTACGGATACTATTTTTTACTGTCCAATTACATTCAGAATGTAATTCAGTTGAAAAAGGATGGAATGGGGGTGCCTCACTTGTTTCAAAAAGATATAAACAACTTTGAAATTTTGGTTCCTTCATTGGAGGAACAAATCGCCATAGCCAATTACCTCGATACCAAAACTCAAGCCGTTGACAAGAAAGTACGCCTCTTGAAAAAGAAAATAGGCTACTATCAGGAGTTGCGCAAAAGCCTTATCCATGAAACGGTTACCAGAGGACTGGATAAAAATGTAAAGTTGAAAGAAAGTGGCATCGATTGGATTGGGCAAATACCGGAGCATTGGGAGGTGAGGAGATTGAAGGATGTTGGAAGATTAGTTTTAGGCAAAATGCTCAACACTTCAGCTCAAATAAATTATGAGTTAAAGCCATATCTGAAATCCAAAAATATCAATTGGTTATATGTCGATACAGATGAAGTTGAAGAAATGTACTTTAACAAAAATGAACTGGTACGGTACAAAATTAAAAAAGGTGACTTGTTATTTAGCGAAGGCGGTGAGGTCGGTAAAACATGTATTTGGAATGATGAAATTTGCGAATGTTATATTCAAAACTCTGTTCATAAATTTACTGCTTTCAGCGGTCATGATTCTCGGTATTTGATGTACCATTCATTTTGTTTAGGAGCTTCAAATTATTACGATGGTATTGTTAATCAAGTAAGTATAAAACACTTGACTTGGGAGAAACTAAATATTGTATTATTTATTATCCCCCCACTTCCAGAGCAAACCCAAATCGCTGATTATTTGGCAGAAAAAATTTCCAAAATCGACCAAATCATTGCAAACATTCAAACCCAAATAATCACTCTCAAAGAGCTGCGCAAGACGCTCATTAATGATGTGGTGACAGGTAAAATCAAGGTAATCCAGGACTAAGATGAAAGAATTAGACTTACAAGGCAAATACCTGGTCAACTTCCTTTGCGAGCGGCCCGACGGCCTTCACTACAGGGAAGCTAAGGCAAATACTGTTTCGCCTCAATTCTTCATCATTGAGGACCTAAAACACTTTATTTCGGAAACCGAACTGAATAAGGGCAATTACAAAAAGTTGCTCAGGAAGTTCAATAGCGAAAAAGACCTGCTCAATGCTTTTGCTTTGTTCCTGGACGAGAAGATAAAATCTTCCATGAACATGGCCGTTTTTATCAATACCTACAAGTCTGTCACTTTTGAAGGGGTAAAGCTTCACTTGTTTTACCCCAGTGGTAGTGAGTTTGAAGAAGATAAGCTGTTCGAGCAAAATATTTTTTCGGTCGTCCAGGAACTTCCCTATTCCTTCAAGTATGAAGGCAAGCAGCATTTCTCCTTCCGCCCCGATTTGTCCTTCTTCCTCAATGGTATCTTTTTAGGCTATAGCGAGCTCAAAAGCAATTGGAACAATCAAACATCCATGAAGAATGGACGATTGAAGGTAGTGAAAGACTACCTGAATGCCGCTCAAGAATACCTCAGTATTGCTGATAAAAACGACCTGTCTCAAACCATCCGCAAAGACTTTCTCAAAATCTTTGAAAAAGCCATTCACATCACCTCTACGGATATTGCTGAAACTTATGTCATCCGCAATATTTCCAACCACTTTGATGAAATCAAAACTACGGTGCAAAATGGCAGCTATGATTTTGAACAATACGAAAAGAAAGTGCTGAAGGAATTCAAGCCTTATCCGGTTAAAACCAAAGAAGGTTCTAAAATCGAACGTTTTGAGGAGGCTTTCAGCGCCTTGTACGATAAGAAGATGATTGAGAAAGAAATTCTCTATTACAACTTCATTGAACGGGAACTGATTAAAAAGGAAGGCAGCAAATCAAAGGAGTACAAACACAACGATGGCCGGTTGATCAGCCCAAGACCTAAGCAAAAATTCGGAACAGATAAGGTGCTTGCCAAAATTAATGAATTTCTGAAGCATGAAGATGAACCGGACTACTTCATTAAAAAACTGGAAGCAGAGCTAAGCGCCAAAGGTATAGGCGAAGAACGGATAAAAGAACTGGTTGCCAAAAGACAGAAATACCAAAACAACAAAACGGTTTATTCCCTCCTAATGCAATATGCAGCTGGGTTCGGGAAAAGCAACATCATCGGCTGGACAGCACTCCAACTGAAAGACCTGCGCAAAAACGCTGAGTATGTCTATGACAAAGTGATGTTGGTAGTGGACAGGTTGCAGCTTCGGGATCAGTTGGATTCCAAATTGCACAACATGAACATTCAGAAAGGGATGTTTATAGAAGCCAGCGACAAAAAAAGTTTCATTACCGCCCTCAGCAGTGATAAAAGAATCGTCGTTGTTAATCTCCAAAAATTCACTTCGATCGAGCATATTCTGGATGCTTCCGTGGTTAGTAAACTATCCAAAATGCGCATTGCATTCCTGATTGACGAGATCCACCGCAGCAACAGTGGCGTTCAGCATGAGGAAATGATCAGCATTTTTGACGAGTTGCAAAGCAGCTTCGACCAAAGCAAGGAATACCAGCAACAGCAAAACAAAAAGAACCTGATTGTTGGTTTTACGGCTACTCCAAGCGACCACACTTTGGCCCGTTTCGGAGAGTTCAACAAGTACGCGGAATCAGAGAAAATCTGGATTCCTTTCGATAGCTACACCATGAGGGAGGCTATTGAAGACGGCTACATCCTGAATCCTATCAAGGGCATTGTGCCTGTTTCGGCTAAAATGTACTTCGAAATACCAGACAATGAACTGGAAGGTTTTGAAGGCGATTTGGGTTACGGCTTTGAAGAAATACCGGACGATACCGACACTGGTATTGATGAGTACTTTAAAAAATAAAAAAAAAAAAAAAAGAAAATCTACCTCAATCCTGAGCGAATAGAAGCCATAGCCAAGTTCATCGTAGAACGCTTGGTTAGTTCTGTTTACCACAACATCAGAGGGACAGCCAAGGCAATGTTGGCCGTTTCTTCCATTCCGGCAGCCATTAAGTACAAGGGCTTTATTGACAAGTACTTTGCTGAGATTGTAAAAGAGAAAAAGTACCAACGCTTTGAAGATGCTCCTGTCTACATTGTTTTTTCAGATAGTCAGGAACACAGAAGTGCAGGCGGTTTGAACGCTGGATTGAGTGAAGAAAAAGTCCTGCAAAACTTCGCTATCAAGAAGAACGGCCTCATTATCGTAGTGGATAAACTCCAGACAGGATTTGATGAACCTAAATTACATACCCTCTTTTTGGATAAAGAAATCAGGGGCATCAATGCCATTCAAACGATTTCAAGGGTCAACAGAACCACCAAGTATAAGCATGACTGTAAGATTATTGATTTCTCTTACAAAAATGTCAATGTTAAGAATATCAAAGCAGCTTTTGAGTATTTTAGTAACGTAGTAGTTTCTGATTTTGACCCATTGGGTGATGAGGAGAAGTTGATAGACCTGTATCGGGAATTGAACACCCATGTGGTATTCAAAACCCATTTTCCAAAGTTCAAGGAATACCACACTACAAATCCTGATGTTTCGATTATAGTAGCCCTCGAAGATGCCCTTGACGATTATATCCGCAATCAAAAAGAGGAATCCAAAAGGCTCAAGGAAAAGATATTGGGCTATTTCAAAATCCTCAACCTTATTGAGTTTGTCATAGATTTAGACCCTAAGTATAGCACAAAGCTCTTCTTGGACTTTTGGCGTAAATACAACCTGCTTTACAATCAAATCAACAAGCAGGTTGAGATTATTGACGATGTGGAAATTTACTTCGATAACCGAATTGGGATAATTGCGCCCGCAGAATACAAAGCAAAAGCAAAAAAGTCAATTTTTGCAGATCCTAAAGAGACCTACGGAGACAACAAATACAAATACAACATTCTCAAGGTCATCGAAAAGCGCAATCAGGAAGAAGAAGCAATCGCAGAACTAATCGCTGACTTTGAGCGAAAAATAACCGCCCTATTTGAGTTCATCAGGCAAGATGAAACGGGGCAGCGTTTAATGGCCAAAATCAATGACGATGGCTCTGCCTTCTCACAGGATGAAATCTATGCTGATTTTGCTAAGTTGTATCGCAAGTTCACCATTAAGAACAAAGATCTGGGCGATTTTTTTACGCGTGAAACGAAAGACACCCTCACCCAGCTTTGTGATGATTTTGAAAGAACATTGAGCGGAAGTCAAAATTAAAAAGACATAGAGTAGGGGAGACCTACTCCTGAAATTAGGTGTAATATCTAGGTTTTTCCTAGTGATTACGCGCAGCGAGCTATTTTTCAAGTGGCCCTAAATAGAGTTCAAACTCTTTTTTCATGTTATAAAATGCATAGGCCTCTTCGATGAATGCATTTTGCTCTTTCTCAGTCAGTTTTCGCCAGTCCTCAGTTTGTTCAGCCATAGTTACCAGCATGGCTGCTTGTTTTTTGCTTTCTTCCATTGTTACCCGACTTTGTTCGCGGCGGATGCACTCGACAATCATTTCCACGATGTAGGGTGAAATTTCCTTTTGATCTTCCATGTTTGGTGTGTTTTTCGATTTGAGATTGAATCATTCAAGCCGTCATTCGCTACCCCGCGACCACTCCGCCAGTTTAGCGTTGACATAATCCCTTAGCTCTTGTTTTTTTGACACTGGCACTCGACATGAAAAAGTAGTGGTTGCCTCCTTAAACTTTGCTGTGCGACCTGCTCCTTTTCTTTTACCACCTTGCTTTGGCGCATGATACCGGAAAAGAATTGTTTTTAAATCTCTCTCAACAATAGTTACCAATCCTTCCTTTATTAATTCGTCCAGTATGGGCTTATCTTCCCTGTAGGATTGTTTTCGCCACTCATAAGACAGCAAATAAACATCTTTGTTTGCACCGCGTGGCTCAAACATGAACAGCTGAATTAAATTTTCTCTTGTTCTCATGGTAGCTTGCGTTTGACTTCAAATAAAACCGTTACCAATGTCTCTTTCCTTGATGCTGTGCTCCATTTTTGAATGGGGTTTGATTTCGTTTACAAAATTACGTTAAGATTTTGAATTTGCAAACATTTTCAAAAAATGTTTTTAAACTGAATGAAGGCTTAGTTGCTTGGTGGACTTGATTTTTTCTCGTTATGGATCGTATTGCCAAATCAGCCAAGCTTTTGTTGTAGCGACCTAAAACAAAATACTATCACAATCAAACTTGCTTATTCTTAAACTGAGGCCCTTGATACCTTAGTCTTCCCAAACAATGCTGAGCGCACAATTAAGCGGAGCATAGGGAATACAATGTTCATAAAATTTTTGAAGGTAACGATTGTCCCATACTTGAAACCAATCGTCAGCAATTATTTGGTCAGTACCTGTAAATGCGCTCTTTGTAGCAAAAAAATCGCCAGCAACAGTAGTTTCGGGTACTCGATTCCCATTTTTTAAATGATAATAAGGAAAATCTTTACTTGACCACTTCCATTCAATTATCCCATTTTTTGAAAAAATGACCATAATCGGGTGATTGCCGATATCTGCAAACCGTATTGCTGTAGACATAAGACTGGTCTGGTATTTTTTTGACAATTCATCTAAAAGATTGAAATTGAATTTCCTGCGATTAACGTCAGCTTTTACTCTTGTTGCTGGTAACAAGAGTGATGCAGCAAAATAATCAGCTTCTCTTTCTACGATATTTGAAGACTGGAAATTTGTAAAGGAAGGGTGGGAGGGGGCTTTACCACTTTTCAGCGCATTACGATGTTCATCAATGAAATAATGCCCCAGCTCATGGGCGATCGTAAATCTTGCTCTTGGAGTGTATGCATGTTGAAGTCGATTGGCATTAATGTAAATGTGAAATTTACCGTATTGATGTTCTAATAAGCCATCAAAAGCATTACCATAATCTCCGCAACTAAAACCTATTCCACTCGCTTCTACAATATCGCACGGGGTAATCATTCCCTTTGGGCAGAAATCATCGGAAATAAATTCCGCGAGTTCTGCAAATCCTGTGTTCCGATGGGGGGTGAGCATTAGAACATTATTTTTGACTATTCTTTCTGTCGTCATCCATCTTTTTACGAATCTCCTGGGAGATTTTACCTCCTTGCCGTGCCGCCATTGCCAAGTTGCGGACTGTATCTTCTTCAATTTCTGTTGGCAATTCTGGCAACGAAGAGACTGGGCCTTTTTCAAGAATTTTCGCAATACTATCCAAATCAGTGGGCAAATCGGGGTATTGTTGCTGATTCATCACTTTTTTTGAATTAATCAGTTCATCCTCATGTAGAGGAGTGTCATAGCCATGACTTCTTAAGGCTTTGGCTAAGCTGGCCTCAAAAGACTTCTCTTTCATAATGTCAGGGTTATGCTGGGTTTAAGTGTGTTTTTTACAATTCCGTACCAGTATCTCTAACTGTTTCACGGTTCTTTCTTTAATTTTTCTGAGGTTTAATGCGGTAGTATTGTATAGATTGGCCAATCGGTCAATTTCCGGTCTTGGTAACTGTTTATTACCATCTTTGTAACGAAAGTAAGTTAGGAGAACGTCTTTTTCTCGGTCTTTTAATTGCGCAAGACTTAGCTCAAGACATGCTCTTTCAATACTGACTGTTTCCTCGTCCTCCTCCTCAAATGGGTCGTTAAAGGCTTCTTCTGTTTTATAGGCGACTCTTAAATAGTCCTCTTTAGCGACTTTTTGATCTTCCGAGGAATGGGATACAAGTTGCTTATACTCGTTTTTTATAATGCCTGCAAGCCAAAGTTCAATACCATGATCGGCATTAGTTGTGCTGTTTTTTTTAGGATCATAGGCACCCGCTTTTGCCTGAACTTTAAGAAAAGTATTGCTTAAAATGGCTCTAGCAAGGTCCTCAGCAGGCCAGGGCAAATTAGTACTTATGGACTGAGATTGTTGCCAGACAAACTTGCTGAACCTTTTGAAAAATTCATTGAATGCTAAACTTGCCTCTTTTGGCGAATCCTCATTCATGGAAAGAATAACCAGCAGATCTTCACTGCTTTCTTTTTCTACTTCCCATGGTTTCGGTTTTGGGTTGCTGTTCATGGTAGTTGAGGTTCATTTATTACAAAAAAGCGTGACAGTTTTGGACTGTGTTTGAGTTTGGCCTTGAAAAACATATCGGTATAAATGTAAAAACTATGAGTGGTATAAAAAAACAAAACTGCTTCAAATTTCTAAAACAAGATTTGTCACGCTTTTTTGTATTCCTTATGACACAACATTCTTTTACTTCAAAAACATGGATAATGCAAAATCCAAAATTTCAATTGTCAAAGGACTCAGCAGGTGAGTTTCGTTTCATCCTCAAATCAAAAAATGGAGAAACCATTTTGAGGAGTAGTGAAGGGTACGCTAGCAAACAGGGGTGTTTGAGTGGTATTGCATCTGTTAAAACCAATGCGCCTTTTGATTCTAGGTATGATCGGCGTATCAACAGTTCCAACGCCTACTATTTTGTACTCAAAGCAGCAAATGGGGAAGTGCTTGGAATTAGCGAATCTTATCAAACATCGGCGGGTAGAGACAATGGCATCGAAGCGGTAAAACGAGATGCTCCTAATGCACCGACTGAGGACTTAACAGTTTAAATTGATGCCATTTTTATTCACATGCATAATTGCCGAAAAAGTCAAATATTTTTTATTCGCCTGTGGATAAAATGTTAGTATTTTCCACGGATTTGTTTTGCTTTTGAGTCAAAATCAGAACAATTTGCATGAAAATATTTGTTTGGATAGTTCGGCGATGACAATCCCAAATGGACAATTTTTTTAACCATATAATTTCTGAACTTTATGAAACCGATTACTCAACATGTAGTGCCTCATCCCAAGGGTTGGGCACTTAAACGAGGAGGTAGTGAACGTGCTACCAAAGTCTTTACAACTCAAGGCCAGGCCATCAACTATGGCCAGGACGTATCGCGTAACCAAGGTGCAGAGTTCTTTGTTCATGGCCGTAATGGTAGAATCAGAGAACGGACCAGTTACGGAAATGACCCGTTTCCGCCAAGAGGTTAAGACTTGCTTGTTGCCCTATGACCCGAAAAGGTCATAGGGCTCAATAATTGCGCTGATGGTTTTATAGATGCCATTCAAAATTTGCATTAATGAGGATAAAAACAACCCAGGAAATTTTAACCATAGCAACAGCATTCCACCAATTCTGTCAAAACATCACTCTCCCCACCGCCACCATCAAGAAAATCCGACAACGCTATCAACGCATCGTCAAACAACTCAATAGAGACTTTTGGAATCAATCCGATTCTGTTGCTCACTGCCTCTACGTCGGTTCTTATGGCCGCGACACGGATATCTTTGTCAGCGACATCGATGTGTTGTTTTGGCTACCTAAAGCAAGGCTAGCACGCTACCAGGATCGGATCACCAATGGTGCATCGGGCCTATTACAAGATCTTAAAAAATCCATAAAGCGTACGTATACCAGTACCACTTCGCGGGCAGATGGGCAAGTGGTGGTTGCCCCTTTTAAGGACAAAATACGCTTCGAGATCGTTCCTTGTTTCGAACAGGCGGATAAAAGTTTCATTTATCCAGACACCAATCAAGGTGGTTCATGGCGCAAGACTGATCCTCGCCCAGAGATCGAAGCCTTAAATGCAATGGACAAGAAAACCAACGGCTTGATGAAAAACTTATGCCGCATGACCAGGGCCTGGAAACAAAAATGGAATGTTCCCATCAGTGGCTTGCTCATTGACACCCTGGTGTGTAACTTCTTGAACCAGTGGAAACCTAAATCTGGCGCTAAAGTCCGTTATGATCATATGTGTCGTGACTTTTTTAAGTTTCTATCCGAACAAAACCAAGAGCAAAATTATTGGCTGGCCTTGGGTAGCCGACAACACATTGAACGTACTGGTCTATTTGAATACAAAGCCAAACGTTGTTATAACCTGGCCCTGGAGGCGATTGAAAAGGAGAAATTTCGCATTGCTCATACCAAATGGAGACAAATCTATGGAAACAAATTCCCAGCTTAAGGTTCTTGAAGGTCAACTGCGCGATTGCTTCGCCCGCGTAGTCTGGACACACAAAACCCACGAGAAATGCGCAGACATTATGTTTGCAAAGCACAACGCGATTAAACTATGGCAAGTCATTTTATCTGGGGTAACTACTACAAGTTTGCTCATTAATGTGTTTGGAAAATTGCAATGGGTAACCATAATCAGCGCTTTGCTTTCCGCTTCGTTGTTCGCCATCAACCTGTTTGTAAAGGGCCATGACTTTGGCGAAATCGCTAAAAAGCATGCCGATGCGGCTAGTGATTTATGGCTTGTACGCGAAAAATACCTCTCACTCTTAGTGGATTTGAAAATGGGAACGCTTGATCTTGACGAAGTTCGAACGCAAAGAGATGTACTACAGGGGCAGCTCAGTAATTGTTACAAAGGTTCACCGCGCACCCGAAACAAGGCTTACCAAAGAGCCAGTAAGGCACTCAAAGTAAATGAAGAGTTGACTTTATCGGATGAGGAAATTGATCGCTTTTTACCTGCAGAATTGAAACGGGGAACTTTAGGGCAATCATCAAATGAATCTTAGCTATGCTCCAATTCAAGTGTAAGTTTTTTTCGGCTGGATGTGCTGATGCAATCTCGATAAGTTTTAAGGACATCACAGGTAAAACCCAGCACATTTTTATTGACAGTGGCACAGAAACTGCTTATGACTTACTACGCCCAGAACTATTGGCTATCGCGGATCAAGGTGAAGAAATTGGACTATGGGTCATTTCTCATTGGGACAATGACCATATCTGTGGAGTCATCAAGGTTTTGCAGGATGACGACATTCGGTCTCGATTGCCCATCAAACAGGTTTGGTTCAATGCCAATTATCGAATGCCCGGCGACCCAGGGACAACTTCTGGCTGGATAGGTTTGAAAGAGGGTGCCTTACTGCGTGATATGCTACAGGGTGAGTTGGGTATCCCTTCTCCAGTCATCACCACCGAAAAACCGATCATTGATGAATTAGGCTTGAAATTCACTATCCTATCCCCATCTCCCGAAATCTATCGAGAGGCCATTGCTAAGATGAAGAAGCGCTTCCCTTTAGGAGTTAAGCAATGGGATCATCAGCAAAAGCTTGAGTTATTGGCTCACCTACCTTCACATCTTGATCGTAGCCCGGCAAATCGCAGCAGCATTGCTTTTTTGCTCGAAGCCGGAACTTATCGGATGCTGCTCTTGGCTGATGCAAGCCCGCTTGACCTGGTCGAGCAACTGCAAAAATTAGGTTATTCACCTCAATTTCCTTTGCAAATTGATTGGATCAAGGTTCCCCATCATGGGAGCAAACGAAATATTTCAGACGCATTACTAGCCCTAATCGAGACAGACCAGTATGTTTTTACTGCCGATGCGTCCACCATGCATAAATTACCCGATAAAGAGACCATTGCTCGTATCCTTTGTCACCCCCAGAGAGACTATACTCGCCACATCAAGTTGCTTTTTAACCATCGCAATAGCAAATTGGAACGTATATTTGATGTTGACGGTCAGGATGTTTTTGAGCGTTTGAATTTTTCAGTCCACTTTCCTGCCCCCCAGTCTAATGCTTTAATTATTACTGCAAATGTCTAAATTTTTTGAACCTACAGAGATAAACGAACTGCTGCGCAGAACTACAGTTAAAGTAACTTCACCCCATGAAGTGGGCAGTGGTGTTTTATACAAACCTGCTCCAGAATCTCCTTTTGTTTATGTACTTACTGCTCGACATGTGCTATTGGGCATAGATGGATTGCCTGAAGATGTTTCACCCAATCAGATAACTCTGCAATTTCTATTCAATCCGAATTCGAATAGCTATTTTGAGCATCAACTGCAAGCCAGCGACTTGATGCTGGTCTCTGATAATCCCGAAGAAGATTTTGCTGCCTTGATAGTATCTTCAGCAGCCATTGAACAGCTGACTGGAGCATTGCCCATCTTGACTTTGATTCGAGAAACCCATGGCCTGATCAATTGCCGTTTTAGAGGCTTTCCTGATGCTTATGAAGCAGAAGTGCCTATTTTGATGGAAGGTAACATCACAGAGAGTACAAAGGGTTCGGTCTATCAGTTTGAATGGGAGGTTTTACAGAGCCTTGATGACCAATGGGTATCCAGTGCATCAAGAACGGCCTATGCAAATGTGCGGGGTTTTTCGGGAAGTGGTGTTTTTTTTGTTATTGAGGATGAGCTATACCTACTTGGTATCGCATCAAAGTTTGATGCGTTCAACCGTTTTTTTGGCGAAAAAGTGGCTTTTCTAGAATACTTGATCAAAGGGATTGATCAATTACCAAACCCTGATTTTTGCATCCCTGAAGTGCGGCCAGAGGTGCGAACAGCAATCGAAAAACTGGCTGCCAATTCTAAAACGGAAGTACTCGATCGCATTAAGGCGACAATTGGTGAAACACAATGCCTGCCTAGGGAACAACTCATCAACGATTTGACAAAATTTATCGAAACAACCCCTGTAGTGATTGTACATGGCGAGGCTGGTGTTGGGAAGTCTGCGGCGGTTAAAAATTGCCTTATCAAGGGAAAGCAGCTGTTTTTTGCCATCAAAGGTGAACAGATTTGTGCAGAGAGTTTACACACAACACTTAAATCAATTACAGGGACTGATGTTGATCTGAAAACCTTGTTGACCAGTCCTTTGATCAAAGAACAAACCGTCATTATTTGGGTAGATGGTGCTGAAAAAAGCATTGAGCGCAATCAAACGGATGCTTTGATTGACTTAATTCGTATGACCGCCGATTTCCCTGCCTTACGTGTTGTCATTACCATTCGCAAATACGCCCTGGAGCATTTTAGATTATTGGTGTTAAATGCCACCAAGCGTTTTCGTGTTTATGAAGTCCCCTTACTTTCAGCCGAAGAACAGAAGTTGATTGCTCAACAATTTCCAACAGTTAGATCTTTTTTGAACAACCCAAAGTTACGCCGTTTACTCAGGGTACCCTTTTACCTCAACTATGCTGTGCTGTTGAATGAGCCAATCGAAGCAGGCAAGGAACTGGATGAGTTTACTTTTAGGGAAAAAATTTGGCTTTTGGCTATAGAAGGAGGAACCATAAATTTACCACGGGTGTCCGTTTTTACCGATCTCGCAGTAAAACGAGCAACCGAAATGGCATTGTATGTCAGGGTAGATAAAGCGGATTTTAAAGTGGTGGAAGAGCTGGAGCGTGGACATATCCTGGTTCGAGAAAACGAAACTTCGGATCGTTTTGCTCCCGCTCATGATATCTTTGAGGACTGGGCTCTAGTTAGACATGTTCGGTCTACTTTTCAAGATTATCGTTTGCCTGTCGACTTGTTTCAGCATTTGGGCTCAGCATATGCCTTACGCAGAGGGTTTCGATTTTGGTTACAGGAGGAAGTACAGCATGACCCCAACGAGGTATTGCGCTTTGCCGCACATTGTGTTAAAGAAGGGACGATTCATCAATACTGGAAGGATGAAACCTTTATAGTACTGCTTCATTCAGATGAAGGCACGCGTTTTTTAAATGAAAACCAGACTCTTCTGTTGAGCAACAATGCCCGCCTATTGATGCGCTTTATCCACCTTTTTAGAGTAGCGAGTAAAGTGCCAGATAACTCACCTCTTGAGTCAAAGGAGGCCTGGAAACTGTATAGCTCTAGTTTTATACCTGTTGGAGATGGATGGGCCACTTTGATGCATTTTTTGTTTCAGTACTTGAGTGAAATCAAGAACAACGATGGCCTGTACCTATTTGTCAAAGATTGGAGCAACAAACTAGAGTGGAATAAACCTTTCCCTACTGAGGCTCGTGACGCTGGATTGATTCTTTTGACTGTTTTTCAGCGGATTAGGAGTGGTCATTTGGACGTATTGAGTAGCCCGCAAGATGAAATTAGAAAAGAAACGCTTCGTCTAATCTTTAGATTAACCGAAGTCTTACAAGAAGAAGTTAAGACTTTACTAGAAGAAACACTGGATGAGATTATGCGAGCACACACGCATCGCGACGGACTTGAAAAAGGATTTGGATTGATCTGGGAACAGATGCTTTCTTTTTTTCACTGTGTTGAACTTTGTCGGTATTTCCCAGGCCTTATAATGGAAGCCGCTTGGATGAAATGGGTAGATGACAAACCATCAATAACTCAATCTTATAGCTGGACATCAACAGACGTTAATAGATCTTTTGGACTAGCTTCAGAACATCATTTGGACGATTTTCCTGAAAGCGCCTGGCAAACACCTACATTATGGTTACTCCGGTATCATCCTACCGAGACATTGAATTGGATAATCCGCTTCTTTAATTATGTAACCCAGAAGTACGAAGATTCTGAGTATTCATCAAATGATGACTGTACTGAAATTGAGCTCGTTTTAAATGATGGAAAAACAATAATTCAGCGGGGCAATTTGGTGCTTTACTTAATGTTTCGAGGTACAGGTAAAGTCACACCCTATTTGTTGCAATCTACCTTGATGGCTTTAGAAAAATGGCTTTTAGAATTAGCTGAAATCAAAACAGATTGGAGTCGAAAACTACTTCAGGAATCATTGGAGCTTTTGTTGAAGGATAGCCAGACTGTAGCAACTACCTCTGTGCTGGTCAGTGTTGCCATTGCTTACCCAGAAGAAATAGGCGAGCAAATTTATCCTTTACTCACAAGCCCCGAGATATATCAATGGGATACCAATCGAATGAATCAAGAGTTTGAGGCAGAAGCTTTGGCTTCCATGGGAACTGGGATGTACGACTCTTTTTACCAAAAAGAAAGGGCAGAAGCCAATCGTATGCCCCATCGGAAGACACGATTAGAAGAATTTGTCGTTGAAAGGGCTTTCAATAATCTGGATTTTCGGAACAGTTTTTTTCCGATCCTTGATCGATTTTGGGAAGAAGTCCCTCCTGGTTCATCTACCTGGCGCATCTTTTTAAATCGTATGGATATTCGAAAATGGGAGACTACCAAAATAGAGGAGTTTGAAGGTAAATATAAAATGATGGTGCAGCCTAAAATTGAGGATGATATACGCCTTATAGTTGACCAAGCACGACAAGAACTAACTGAAACAAGCCTCATTATTGCAGCAAACCTTTGGGCTAAAAATATTTTTGATCAAAAAGAAGGATATTCATTCTCAATAGACGAATGGCTAATTCACTATAACTATGTTAGAGATTTTGATCTCTCAAATGATGCATATATAAAAACGAAATTCCCCGCAGCCCTCCTTGCTTCTATTGCAATTCGTGATGGTATAAATGATTTGAGTGTAGAACAAATTGAATGGTGCGAACGTCAAATTCTTGATCGGGCTAAATTGGAATTAGAAGATAGTAAAAGGCCATATTCTGACTCAAGGTTCTCGAAAAACCTGTTTGAAGGGGTTCCTGCACTATGTAGTCTCGTCCCATTACTGAGAAAAAGACATATCCAGGCAATTCGACCACTGGTCATCGAACTACTTTTTGAAGCTTTGTTGCAAACTGAGCTTTCGGATAACCTTAAAAGCAGGTTTTTTGATTACGTGAGAGATAATCTTTGGGAGATAGATCAACAGGTTGCTTATGCCTGCTGGGCTGGATTGATTAACTATGCAGCACTCTGGAGAAAGTACTCGGGATATGGTTATTACATCCAACCTCATGATAGAGCCACACGTAAGGAGTTTAAAAATTTTGAGAAAGAAAAGGTCAGGCTAATTCAATCTGTTGTAAATCTTAACATTAAATCGGAGCCTTTGCCAGACTCTTTGGATGTAAGAAGTCGTTGGTGGTTCGATAAAGCGCTTAGAATTCTCCCAGCGAATATTCCAATTGAAGAATGTAGAGAATTCGTTGGACAATTTCTCTCTTTGCTGTTAAGAATCGGAGACCGAAAGAGTGGTGGCGGGGATCGACCAAGTGACTTCTATATGTCCTACCTCCTTTTTTCCGAATACTTTGCAAAATTCATATTTGCACAGCCCAAAGAACTAGTATTACCACTTTTTGATCAACTCACTCAAACGATCTTACAAGCTAAATCTTACAATCGACCCATTTTTGAATTCGTTCAAAAATGTTTGGATCAAATTACGACCACAATCGCCCAGAATCCTGATCTAGATACCCAAATCTTCGGGTTTTACTGGAAGCGATTACTCGATGCATCCATCGCTGTCAGTAATAAATACTTCACTTCTACACTCTTATTAGAATCCCCATATTGGCATGACCATGTCACCGATTGGAAACCCATTCGTGACAATAAGCTACTCTTTATTGAGATCATTCAAAAGGCGGGGGAGCATGCTTCCGACTCAGTCGTTCGCTTACTGGCAGGTATTGGCTCGGATATTTTATTACCAGATGGTCTGGCATGGCTTCATGAGATACTCCAAAAACAAGGAGTCGAGCAAATCAAAATCTACGACATGGAACGTTTATTAAACCGCGTTTGGGTTTTTCATGCGCCCAGTATTAGGAAAAAACCTGACCTATTAAAGAGTTTAATGGCTATACTGGACTTGATGGTTGAAAAAGGGTCTTCATTGGCTTTTTTTATGCGGGAGTCGTTATTTGGGGCTGAGGTTTAGGCATGATGAATTTCCCTTCACACCCTGGACTTCCTCAAAAAAGTAGACACGAAGATAAGCCAAAAAAAGGCTTATTTTTAAACCTACTAAAACGCATTGTTTATGGCAATGATAAGAAGGAAGTTCAGCAAGGAAC
>JAIYDG010000332.1 GCA_027487625.1 Bacteroidota bacterium | reverse complement strand
TGCAACTTCTTCGTAGCGGTATTGGCAATCTGATATTTTTGTGACAACCAAGCTGTGTCACAAAGGAAATCCAAGATTCCCTATAAGTTACTGTGGCCTAGTAACTATTTAATAGCTCCAAAGACAAAAGGCAGACAAAGTTTTTAACAGATTTTTTATTGAGATGATTCTTCAATCCATACAAAATTCCAACTCATCACTTTTCACAAAAAAGGGTCTTTCCTAGACTAAAAACTAATTCATTGCTTTGCTCAAAAGCTAGGGTATTTCTCAATCCTACAATTTTTCTTTTCTTTCAACAAAACAAGCCATCTTTCTCAAATCAAAACAAGTAAGAGTAACATAAGTATTTCAAAGAGATATTCAAGTTTAGAAGTACTTTTTTCTCCCAAAAAAGGTGTGGGTTTTGCAGATATCAAAATTAAGGGGAAAAAGTCATCTTAACATCTTACACGCCCCACTCAGAAAATTAGGCAATTTTCTGCTCTAACTTGAAGAAAAAGACAAAAAAAAGGAATTTAATTAAAATTATAACAATTCATATGAAAAAAAAAAGATTTTTCTCCAGAATATTTTGAGACAGATTATTTTGGTCCATTGTGGTCAACTCCATCCAGAACTTTCCGCGGCAGGACACAGAATTGCTGTCCAGACCTGCACATTTTTGACCGTCGAGCGAACCAAAACTGAGGGAAAAAAAAAGAAACAAAACACACAAAGAAACATATTCAAAAATTTTATGAACTTTAACGCTAATAGACATTTGATATTTCATATCACACAATTCATCAAAATTTTGGTCCCCATGACAAAATAATATTTTTAGAATTCCCCAAAAGAGAGGTAAAGCTCTGAAAAAATTTTCACGCGATATTTGTGCTTGGGGCAATCTTTAGACGAAAAATTTCCCAACACAGAAACATTTTCCTCCGCCCCACTCAAATCACTTTTGTTGACAGTCCAATCAGTCTTTCATTTTAGGAGTTCATTATTTTCTTATCTGACTGTCTTTTCACTCGTTTGATGTTTAGCGATTGCCCAGACGCTCCTTGACAGACCTCCTTCGAGGAAGAAAGTCCATCTTTTCGTTAGGACGAGAAGACATGCTTGACCTAGGAGACAACGATTTTGGACTGTTATTCTTTTCACGATGGGGAAAATACATGTGTTGCTCAGGGTAACAACCGAACATTTCGAGAAAACATTCATCCAAGTTCTCAATCTTCTTTACAATTGAAGGACGAGAACGCTCCTGACTAGACGAGCGCAAACAGCGTACTCCAGGGGAGTGACGCCGTTCAAACGAACGCCTGTCTGAATGAGAGTAACGTACTCCAAGGGAGTGATGTCGCTCATCAGATCTGCTTCGCGATCGGGTACAACGTACTCCAGGGGAGTGACGTCGTTCAACTGAACGCGATTGTCGACTTTGAATTTTAGGTGAGAATGGGGTAAGTGGAGCAGTTCGGCTTTGTAGAAAACTGCGCAAATCAGAGAATTGGGATCGCGAATTCACAACTGACCTTTGAAGATTTCCGCTTTGAGATTCCCGTTTCTCAACAGTCCAATCCCGGGTGAAACAAGCTTCGACGTGCGCAAACAATCTTGCTTCAGATCGAGGACGAAGATGGACTCCGTCAAACAGCAGGTCACTCGAGTTGACTCGAAATCCCGAGTCAACGTGAATGTTTTTGACAGGCTCGAATTCCTTGTGCAGCTGATCCAGAATAGGTTTGAGAAGAGGTCCGTGATTTGATTTTTTGGTGCGCAGAAAGGGTCCCAAGACTACGAACTGAACATCCGGTCGTTTGGTAGCAGCAGTGGAAATCATGAGAACGTATCTCGTGACAGTTTTCTTCCAGTCCAGAACTCCCTCGTCGTTGATTGCATTCTGCAAGGCAGAAACAACCACTGTCTCAACATTCTTGAGCTGAACGATGAAGTTGAGGGCATCAGCAAGACCTCCGTTTGAATCTTTACTGTTGAGGCAAGTTGCTTTGCGGAAAGTCACTCCTTGAAGACCGCACTGTTTGAAGTTTGAATCTCCAATCAGGACTTTCTGAATCCTGTGATTCGGATTCTTCTTCTTCTTTCGACGTTTCCTCTTCAGTTCTTCAACTTCTCCGTCTTCTTCTCTTTCTTCTTCACCCTCAAAACGGTCCTCTTTAGTTGGGTTGAGATCGATGAGATCGTCAACGCCATCCGACGACTCTCGAACAGGTTGGGAGAGACTGAAGGTGCCGTTCGGGAAAACTTCTTCCAAAATCTGGAGATTTGTCTTGTACATTTTGGTGCCGTTCTTCTGTTAACAAAAATTATTCTACTATTATTAAAACGCCCCACTGGGATTGAACAGCAGTTAGCATTTCAAGAAACACTAGAACAACTCTGCATTTAGAAAAACAAACACAGCAGAACAAAAATATTTATTTTTCAAGACACAAAAAACAAAACAGAAATCTATGAAATTAACTCTGTTAACTTTGAAACAGAACAATTCTCAAATAATTGTTACAATACATGGAATACATAAAATAAAATTATAAAAATTGGAACACATACATAAATTGTAAAAGGTAAAAAAAAAATCTTCTTTCATTTCTTCCATATTTCATTCCTTCATTTCTTTCATCCATCTCTTTCCCCCTCCCAAAAATTCTACTGGAGTAGAATTTTCCAAACTTTTAATTTTGGACGATGGGAATGAGGTTGGCGATTGGTCGGATGTAGGTTTGGCCACCCGAATTTGTGACCTCTACTTTCCTTACCAAACCATCTTCACTTGGGAAGATGTTGGAAATGCGAAGCATTTTCCATGAGTGACGGGGTGAATTCTCCGAGAATTCCAGGACCACATCATCGATTGCAATGTTGTCTTTTTCGTGAGACCACTTAGACCTAGTACGGAGAAGGGGAACAATTTCAGAGGAAAATCTCTTCCAGAAATGATTCCTAATCTCCAGAATGTACTTCCAACGATCTCTAGGAGAGATCTGCTTCCGGTCAATGTTGTTAGGTGGCAACAGAGTGTAACCAAGATGACTCATCAAGAAGCAATTTGGAGTCAAAGGTGACAGGTCTTCTTTTTCTTGACCGATCATGGCAATCGGCCGGTCATTAAGACGACTCATGACGGCATAAACGAATGTTCTAAACTCGTCTTCTGTGAGATCTGCCTTTGTGACGATTGCTGCCAGTGCCCGTTTGGTGGCCTTGACAATGGTCTCGAAGATACCACCAAAATGAGGTGCATACGGTGGATTGAAAATCCAAGTGATTCCATATGACTGGTGGTTGAATCCCAATCCTGTCTCTGCTTCAATCTGTTTCCAGTCCAGAGAAGCAATCCATTCATGGAGATCTTTGTCAGTTTTGTGAAATGAGGGCTGATTATCAGTAACGACTGTTTTTGGAGTTCCTCGAATGTCACAAAATCTCGACAGGGCAGCAATGATATCGTTGGTGGTCATACCACTTGTGGTTTCAAGGTGAACTGCTCTTGTTGCTAGGCAAGTGATGACGAGAATGTACAGCTTTTTCCGTGCCATTCGTCTTTCAACTTTGGCTTCAAATGGGCCAGCAAAATCCATGCCGCAGTTTTCAAACGCCTTGATTTTTTCTTCGAGTTTGTTGATCGGTAGAGGAGCCATTTGTTGGACAAGTCTGACTCCGTTGACAAGTCGACATCGATAGCAGTTCGATCGGATTTGCTTGCAAAGTGTGCCAAGTCC
>JAIYDG010000653.1 GCA_027487625.1 Bacteroidota bacterium | reverse complement strand
GTAATGAAGAAATAGTTTGAGAAAAAATCACTTTAGTTGCTGGTTTTCAGGAGTGTAATAAAAATAGCTATCCTAATTCGGTCGGAATATTAAGAAAATTATTAACATTATCGTAATTTTGCATACTTTTTTATGTAAAGTGTGTATGGCTAAAAAGAGAGTTCTTTACATCTCCTCGGAGATGACACCTTTCCTGAAAGTGAGTAGTGTTGGAGAATTGGCAAGAGTTTTGCCACAAGCAACTCAGGAAAAAGACAATGAAATTAGGGTATTAATGCCAAGATTTGGTTGTATCAATGAAAGAAGAAATCGATTGCATGAGGTAGTACGGTTAAGTGGAATTAACATTACTATAGACGACAACGATAATCCTCTCACAATTAAGGTAGCTTCCTTACCGGAAGCAAAAATGCAAGTCTACTTTCTCGATAATGAAGATTATTTCCACCGGAAACATGTATACACGGATGAAAACAATACTTTTTTCGGAGACAATGATGAAAGAACAATTTTCTTTTGCAAAGGAGCTTTAGAAACGGTTAAAAAACTTGGTTGGCAGCCTGATATTATCCATTGCCAAGGCTGGATGACAAGTTTAATTCCACTTTATTTGAAAACATTATACAAAGATGAACCAGTTTTTCGTTTAGCGAAAGTGGTTTATTCAGTGTTTGAAAATCAATTTGAAGAAAAATTTGGAAAAGAATTTGCTAGAAAAGCAAGTTTGAATTCAATCGACAATAAACAAGTTTCATCTTTGGCAAATGCCAGTTGCTCAGATTTGTATATGTCGGGTATCGAACATGCTGATGCTATTGTTAAAGCCAGCACTGAAATTGACCCAGCGGTAACTAAATTTATTAAAAAATTAAAAGGGAAACCCATCATTGAACATCCTGAAGCAGGTGACAATGTAGATATCTATATTGATTTATATGACTCATTGCTTCAGCGACAAAACTAAATTATTCTTATTCGTATTATTCATTTCAATTGGAATCAGCTCCTGTAAAAAGGACCTGGATTCAATTGGATCTGGATTGATTGGTGTTAGAAATGGTTTCAAAACTGATTTCGACACAACCATGGATTTAGTGGCATACACAGTAAAAATGGATACTATTAAAACCAATAATTTTAGTGTTTATGCATTAGGAAAAATCCAAGACCCTCTTTTTGGTACAACTCAGGCTGATTTAGTTTTTCAATATGATTTGCCTTCCAACGCCTTTACCTGGGAAGGTGCAACAAAACTAGATTCTGCAGTTTTACAACTTCGCTTTCGAGATTTAGATGCGCTTTATGGCGATCCTGAACAAATTCATACCCTAAAAGTATATCAGTTAGATGAAAACCTTAGTGTGGATTCAAGCTATTATTCTAATAGGAAGTACCTTACAAAGTCAATTGAAGTTGGTTCATGGACAGGTAAATTCAATTTAAAAGATACCCTAAAATTAAAATTAGGGTCTGAAACTTTTATTTTACCTCCTCATATAAGGATAAAAATGAACCCAGTTTATGAAGATTTACTTTTTGGTGGAGAAACTAGAGGAGATTTTGTTAGTACAACCACCTTTAAAAACGCATTTAAAGGTTTTGTTGTGGTTGATGAAACAAATTTAGCGGGCGGAACCGGTGCCGTTTCTTATATCAGATTAAGTTCAGATATTACTGCATTAACAGCTTATTATAAAGATTCGTTGGCTGCTGATTTTCCGGTAATTCCAGGAAATGAAGTTAGTGCCAATAAAATTAATTTCTTAAACAGACCATCAAATCAAATTCAGGAACCATTTAAAGGATTTCATAGAGATTCACTTTTTGTTCAAGGATTAGCAGGAACTAAAATTAGAATTGAACTTCCAAACAGCTTTTTTCAAAACAATCAAAACAAAGCAATTAATGGAGCAGAAATTGTTTTTAGTGTTTTAGAAGGAACTGACAATTCACCGTTTACGCTTCCCTCAAAATTGCAACTTGTTGGATCCGACTCATTAGGTGCGAATATTTTTATAAAAGATTTGGCATTTGAAAGCTCATCTTATTACGGTGGAGGCTATAATTCAAGTTATAAGCAATATCGATTTAATATTGCACGACATATGCAATACTTATTAAATGAGTACAAATCAAACAGAAATGTAAATTACGGGTTATATCTATTAGTACCTGTCGATAATCCTTTTACAGCTGCACGAGTGGTTTTAGATTCTCGTAAAAACTTAGGGAAAATTAGACTGAAGCTTACAACAACCACTGTAAAATAAGAATTAAGTGATTATTGAATTACAACAAAATATTAAACCTGATACACTTCATCAGTTAAAAGCGCTATTAACTATTAATCAAGTAGCATTTAGCCATGTAGAAAAGCAAAATATTATCGTTGCTCCAAAAATTTCAAATAAATCAGTTTTATCTGGAATTGATGGCATTGAAAAGGTAATTGAAATTGATACTCCTTACCAGCTTTCATCAAACCAATACAAAAAAGAAACTCATTTTTTGGTAAATGGAACTTCTGTTGGTAATAATTTTATTAATCTTATTGCTGGTCCTTGCAGTGTAGAAAGCGAAGAGCAAATTTATTCAACTGCTGAATTTTTATCTAAAAACGGGATAAAATTCATGCGTGGAGGTGCTTATAAGCCAAGAACCTCACCTTATGCTTTCAGAGGTTTAGGTTTAGATGGATTAAAAATACTCAGAAAAGCTGCAGATGAATATAAACTGAATGTAGTTACTGAATTAATGGATTTAAGTTTATTAGACCAAATCAATGAATATTCAGATATTATTCAAATTGGTAGTCGAAATATGAGTAATTTCTACTTATTGGCGGAATTAGGGAAAATTGAAAAACCGATTATGCTAAAAAGAGGAATGTCAGCAAGATTATCTGAATGGCTTTTAGCGGCTGATTATATTCTATCTGGAGGTAATGATAAAGTAATACTTTGTGAAAGAGGAATCAGAAGCTTTGATCCTGAAGTTAGAAACACAATGGATGTTGCTGCAATTCCTATGATTCAGGATTTAAGTCATTTACCAATCATCGCAGATCCAAGTCATGGAACTGGAATGGCAAAATTCGTTCATCCACTTTCATTAGCTAGTTTAGTTGCCGGTGCAAATGGTTTAATGATAGAAATTCACCCTGATCCCAAAAAATCACTTTCTGATGCGCAACAAGCTATGACTTTTGCGGATTTTGAAATTTTAGTTCAGGAAATCAGAAAACTAGAACCCGCCATTAACAAACCCATAGACGCCACTTACGAAGAGGCATAATTTATTAATACAAATCCTTTAATTTTGTTTTTATATGTGTGGAATAGTAGCTTACATCGGGCACAGAGATGCCTGCCCAATAGTTTTAAAAGGATTAAAACGCCTTGAATACCGCGGTTATGATAGCGCGGGTGTAGCTTTACTTGATGGTAGCAAAGAAATGAAGGTTTACAAAAAAACCGGAAAAGTTGCTGACCTTGAAAACGAGATAGGCTCAAGAGATACTTCAGCTTTTACTGGTATGGGCCATACCAGGTGGGCAACCCATGGTGCGCCAAATGATGTAAATGCACATCCTCATCTTTCTGGTGATGGTGAATTTGCTATCATTCATAATGGTATCATCGAAAATTATGGTGCTCTAAAAGAAATGTTAAAGAAAAGAGGACATGAATTCAAAAGTGAAACCGATACAGAAGTCCTTATTCATTTAATTGAAGAAGTTTATAAGAATAACCCTGTAACTTTTGAAGAGGCTGTTAGAATGTCTCTTACTCAGGTTGTTGGTGCTTATGCAATTGTAATTCTTTCTAAAAAAGATCCTAATTATCTAATTGGTGCCAAAAAAGGTAGTCCAATGGTAATTGGTATTGGTGAAAATGAGCATTTTATTGCTTCAGATGCAACACCAATTGTAGAATATACAAGAAATGTAGTTTATTTAAATGATGGTGAAATTGCCATTATTGAAGGTAGTGAATTAACAATCAAGACCGTTGATAATACAATTAAACCTCCTTATATCACTGCTATTGAGTTCAACCTTGAAAATATTGAAAAAGGCGGTTACGAGCATTTCATGTTAAAAGAAATCTACGAACAACCTAGAAGTATCATGGATTCTTTCAGAGGAAGAATTCATCTTCCTGATGCTAGAATTACAATGGCAGGAATTGATAAATACGAGGATAAAATTAAAAATATCCAAAGAATCGTAATTCTTGGTTGTGGCACATCATGGCATGCAGGTTTAGTTGGAGAATATTTATTTGAAGATTTGGCTCGTATTCCTGTTGAAGTAGAATATGCATCTGAATTTAGATACAGAAATCCGGTTATTGGTGAAAACGATTTTGTAATTGCAATTTCTCAATCTGGCGAAACTGCTGATACTTTAGCAGCAATTGAATTAGCTAAATCAAAAGGTGCTACTATTTTTGGAGTTTGTAATGTAGTAGGTTCAAGTATTCCAAGAACAACTGATGCAGGTGCTTATACACATGCTGGACCAGAAATAGGAGTAGCTTCTACTAAAGCATTTACTGCACAGGTTACAGCTTTAATTTTGATGGCTTTATCAATGGCTCAGAAAAAAGGAACTATTTCAACCCAAAGATTAAGAGAAATCTTAAACGAAATGGAAACTGTTCCTGAAAAAATTGAAAGAGTATTAAAAACAGATGACCAAATAAAAGAACTTGCTGCTACTTATAAAGATGCTAAAAACTTCTTGTACTTAGGTAGAGGTTATGGATTCCCTGTTGCATTAGAAGGTGCATTGAAATTAAAAGAAATTTCATACATCCATGCTGAAGGATATCCTGCAGCTGAAATGAAACATGGTCCTATTGCTTTGATTGATGAAGAAATGCCAGTTGTAATTATTGCAACTCAGCATAGTAATTATGAAAAAGTAGTTAGTAATATTCAAGAAGTAAAAGCACGTAAAGGAAAAATTATTGTTATTGCTACTGAAGGTGATACTCATATACAAGAGATGGCAGACCACGTAATTTATATTCCTGCTTGTGAAGAGGTAATGCTTCCATTAATTGCAACCATTCCATTACAATTACTTTCATACCACATAGCTGTGCTTAGAGAGTGTAATGTAGATCAACCTAGAAACTTAGCGAAAAGTGTTACGGTTGAATAAAACTATAAGAACATAAAAAAAGCCATCGAAATCGATGGCTTTTTTTATGGATAAATTTCTTAAAAAAAATCGACGCTATAAATTGTTTTAATCGGAATTCTTAAACCGGATTTTAGTACTATCAAATCATTTTCATGATTATAAACAAAAGCTTGAAACTTAAACAAGTTTCCATTAATATCTTTAAGTGTAATAAAAACCTTGATTTTAGGGTGTGTAGAAAATACTCCAGCTTTATCTAAATTGGTACTTCTTGTTCTTAAATCCTCTCCCTTAGTTAATACATCAGTTTCACTAAATTGAAGCTTCTTTAAATCTTCTTCCTGAGAAATATTTAATTTCCTAAAATTTCCTAATGCATAATTATT
Organism: Bacteroidota bacterium; assembly: GCA_027487625.1. Classification (GTDB taxonomy): domain Bacteria; phylum Bacteroidota; class Bacteroidia; order UKL13-3; family UKL13-3; genus CAISCU01. The sequence continues at coordinate 32,602 of JAIYDG010000653.1, read as the reverse complement.
CATGGATCAAAGTTAAATAAAAAGGGGCCCTTTTAGGCCCCTTTAAAATTATTCTACAAAAATATAACTTTCGTTTCTATAACCCTTCTCGTTTTTATACCAATCAGGGAAATATTTACCTCCACTTTGTGCCCATTGTGCAAAATGTAAATATACCTGTGTGATATCAGTAATTTCTTTTTTGTCAAAGGTTTTTAATTCAGCACAATACTCAAACTTTTCTGGAACTAATATTGCCCAAGGTAAACCTGCTTTTGTTAAATAATTATTTTCTCCATCATCTGAATTATCATCAGCATAACCAAAAAGTTTTCTATCTGCATATTCTGTTGCTGATTTACCAGGAAGATGGATTTCATAACCTCTACCCTTTTCCTTTTCATTAACCCAAATAAAAGGATCAAACTCACCAATTACAATAGATTCTAGACTAACAGGTTCTTTTAAAGTAATATCTACATTGTAAGAGACCGGTTTTGCTTTTGCTTGAGTTGGAACAGTATTCCAAGCTCCCAATTCAGCTTTAGAATCTGTAAATATTGTAAATATAGCAGTTTCATTTTTTTCTTCTAATTTGGCTCCGTTAACCGATTCAATATTGCTCGCTTTAATCGGGAAATTATGGCAAAAAGCAATTGCCTGACTACCACCTGAAGCTCTTAAAACATATTCTGCTTCAATTCTAATCACCTCATTTTTAGGATTGGTAATCATGTTATATCTAAAATCAACAACACAATCATTCAAATCATAATCACCTTTACTAGGCCATAAATCCTCATAAGCAACTGTAACAAAATCAGTCTCATTTGGGTAATAGTTGTTAAATGCACGACTTTTATCTTCTGGATAATCATCCATTTCATCTTCCACACCATCTTGATCCCCATCCTTGGATTTTGGCTCTTCGCCATTACCATCTTTTATACATTCTGATTTAGCTATATAAGTTTTACAATCCTGACTAACTGTATTAGAAATTGTGCCCCAGTTTGTTTCAATTCCTGATGGATCACAGAATGAAAAATTACCATTGAATTTTCCACCCCCATTAATTGTAGTAGTTCCATTAACCTTTAAGAAGGAAGTAGAACCTGAACCAGCAACAATATTGTTAACCATTAAATCTTCGGTATATAAAACAGCTGACTCATTTAAATTTAAAACACCACCACCATTAATTGTAGTTGTTTTAGAAACAATAATTTCACCGCTATTATTATTAAGTTGATTATTTAAAGTAAAGTCTCTTCCAATTTTAATATAACAATTGTTTATGGTATTTGCGCCTCCATTTAAACTAAAAGATCTTCCAATTTCTAATGTCCCATTATTTGTAAAATTTTTGTTATTGTTAACATCGCCATCAACCTTTAATCCACCATCATTAACAAAATTGCTAGCGCCATTAATACTTAAATCTCCACCTATTTCTAAATCACCATAATTATTTACTGTACCATTTGGACTAAAATTTCCTTTAATTTTTGTGGAAATACTCCAGTTCTTAAATACAGTAGTAGAAGTATTTAAATTAAAATTACCAATTTCAACCTGAGCAGAAGTTGATATTAAAAGAACACCATCATTATTAATGCTGATATTTCCAATTTCAGCTTTACCACAAATTCTAACAGTTCCGCGATTAATATTAATATCACCTGAAAAACTTCCACTAATACAAACAACATCACTACTATTGTTTAAGGTAAGATTTTGATTTTTACCGCTTGCAGTTGAAGTACAGCCAACAGAACAATTAGGTGAAACAGGTATTGATTTAAAAAGCTTTTTACCAGATTTCTGCAAAGCGCCTATATTTAAAGATGCACTGTTTCCTGTACTAGAAATAATATAACTCTCGCTTGAACCATTTGCCGACTTAATAACGGCATAGATGGTTTCAGTAGCTGTTGCAATCGTTATTTTAATTTTTAATGGTGATTCCTTTTTCAATAAATAATTACCATATAAACGACCTTCACCTCTTGGGTTTCCATCGTATAAAGAAACCAATCTGGTTTCTCCAGCCCCCATTGTTATATCCGGATTAACAGTTAAATTTAATTGCTTATAACTAGCAAATTTAAACCCTTTTGGAATTACCATTTCATGAATTGACTTCACGTTTTTTTCCAAATCTGCGGTTTTGGTTGATTCACTCGGAATCAAATTTTTCTTACATGAAGCCAAAACCAATATTGATAAGGCTGCAAGTGTGAAGATTTTTTTCATCTTTTTTGATTAATTTTATTTTTCAGTTACCAACAAAGGTAATCAAGAACAAATCCACAAATTTTTAATTAGTCTCAACTATTTTAATAATTAAGCACTATTTTAAAGACAAGTATTTTAAAGTTCAAAAATTGTAATATTAACAGCAGTATAAATATGATAAATTGCTTTAGTAAAAAATTTTACTTCTATTAAATATTGACATATCCACAAAGCAAAAATATTATTCGCTTCCTATTTTGGGAAAATAGACATTTAAAAATTCAATTTGAAACTGACTAAAAAACGACTTATCAACACAATTAGCTGTTTTTGTGCTAATTAAATATTTGGTATAAACATTGAGATTTGCAAGAAACACATATTATCAAATAAATAAGAAATGTTAAAGGGATTATTCAATAGGTTATACAGGTTAAATATCGGCACAAGAACAGCGATGAGCTTTCTTGCTGTTGTATTAGCCTCATTAATCTTCTCTTTAGCCGCATTACTATTATTAGAATATAGTAAAAAAATTGATACTAAAATCTCAGATAAATACCGTCCGGTAATTTCAGCCCTAAAAGATTACCAAACTCAAATTGAAACTACAATTCTGTTAAGCTCAGACATTTCTTCACAATACAATGAAAAGAAAAGACGTACACTAAAAAAACAACTAGATAGAACCTATAACGAGAAGAAGTTAACTGTTATTGGAATGAGTCAGGAAGCCTCGTTGGAAGAAATAAGGAAAAATGTTGTTGATATTGATAAAGAATATCAAAAGATTGCAAGCAAAGAAAGAGAAATACTTAATTTAATGTTGAACAAACAGGATTACGAAAATCCTGAAAAATTGCATAGGGCAAGGCAAATAAATGATGAAATAGAGGCATTGTTTAATACCCTTTCAACCAAACTTGAAGAAACAAGTATGGAAGCAATATATATATTCCGTCAATTAGAAACTCAGAAGTACGCAAGTTATCGAACATTATCATACCTATTGGTAATAATGATTGTTCTGATAATCGCTGTAAGCATATTTTCTATATATATAACAAACGTTACAGTTATCAAACCTATAAAAGAAATTAGTGCAATTTTAGATGAATTAAGTGAAGGCAAAATAATTAGCTTTCAATCTGGTGTCTACAGAAATGATGAAGTAGGAACAATGATTGAATCTGCTAAAAAAGTGGTAGATGGTTTCAAAACTAAAACAGATGTTGCAAATGCAATTGGTAAAGGAAATTATCAAATAAATATCCCACAGTTAAGTAGACATGATAAATTGGGAAAAGCTTTACTCGAAATGAGAAACAACCTAGTTAAATCAAAAGAAACAGAAATAAAAAATCGACTAGAATTAGAAGAATATACAATTAATCTAGAAAAGAAAAACAAAGAACTAGATCAATTTGCCTATATAGCATCACATGATTTAAAAAGTCCATTAAGGGGTATTAACAACCTGACAGAATGGATACAGGAAGATCTAGGTGAGGAATTGAAAGGAGAATCTTTAAACTATTTCAACTTATTGAAAGGAAGGGTGCATAGAATGGAAGCCTTAATCAACTCACTTTCAAAATATGCAAGAGCAGGAAAAACACCAATAGATCAGGAAAAATTATCGAGCCTTGAAATAGTAGTTAATGTTCTAAAAAGATTGAATCCAGGGGCAAATGTAGCAGTATATTTTGATGAAAAACTACCCTTGATTGATGGGAATAGAAAAGATGTTGAGGAGGTTTTTTTAACTTTTATTTCAAATGCAATCAACCATAATACTAGTTCTGAAAAATTAGTAAACATTACTTTTCAGGAGAAGCTTAAAATTTTTGAATTTTGCATTGCTGATAATGGACCTGGTATAGATAGAGAATTTCACCAAAAAATATTCACCATTTTCCAAACTTTGGATAGAAGGGATGCTGTTGAAAACGTAGGAGCTGGCCTTGCTATTGTTAAAAAAATTGTGGAGGAGTATGATGGTACAATTTGGATAGAATCGGAAAAAGGAGAAGGTTCAAAATTCTATTTTAGTTGGCCAAAATACCAAACAGCACAAGAGAATTAAAATTTAACTAAACTGACAAATCATTGCCATTTTGTTTAATTTTATTTATTGCCAAAACAGAAAAAGCTGTTTTGGAGAATAATAAAAACCTTTAAAACTTCGATAGTCACCATAATTAAATCCATTTGGTTTAATATCAAAACCTTACTTATAAATAGAATTTCCTACTAAATAACTAGCTAACACACCCTGTTGATGTAATTTTTTAAATCTTTATAAAATTATTTGTAACCTTTGCTATAGAATTAATATATTGTACCTAACAACATGGGAGACAAAATTGTGAATATTTTATTAGTAGAGGACGATGAGGTAGACGTAATGAATGTAAAGCGTGCATTCAAAAAAAACAATGTTACAAATCCATTATTCGTTTGTAACAACGGACTAGAGGCGCTTGAATTCTTGAGAGGTCAGCATCCAGATTCTCCATCAGAAATACCAAAAATCATTTTGTTAGATTTAAATATGCCTAAAATGGGTGGTATTGAATTCCTAAGAGAAGTAAGAAAAAATGATGAATTAAAAAACATCAGTGTCTTCGTAATGACAACATCAAATGAAGACAGGGATAAAGTTGATGCCTATAATTTAAATGTGGCTGGTTACATTCTCAAACCTTTGAGTATGGAGAGGTTTATTGAAGCAGTTTCTACACTAAATAATTATTGGAAACTTTGTGAGTTTCCTGAATAAGATCAAATAAAATGGCAGAAGCCGAAAACAATCATTCTTATAAATTACTTCTAATAGAGGACGATGATGTTGACATCATGACGTTTCAAAGAGCTATTAGAAAAGCTGAATTAAACCATACCCTTAGCGTTTGTAAAAATGCAAATGAAGCACTTGAAACAGTATCTAATGATTCATTTGACTGTATATTTTTAGATTATCAATTACCTGGTGTAGACGGACTTCAATTACTCATGAAAATGAGAGATATGAATGTTCGAACTCCAGTAGCAGTTATGACATCTCAAGGAGATGAAAAAATTGCAGTTCAAATGATTAAAAATGGTGCATTTGACTATTTTACTAAAGCTGAAATTAACACCGATAAAATATCAAAAGTTGTTATTACAGCTATAAGATTAAGTGATAGTGAAAGGCAAAGAGAAAAAGCTGAAAGAGAAATTATTGAAAACAACAATAGGTTAAATGCCATCTTAGAAAGTACAAGAAACTTAATCTATGCAGTTGATATCAAACTTAATTTGATTTCTTTTAACTCTTCCTTTAAAGAAAATATAGAACATCTTTTAAAAACCTATGGAATTGTTAAAAGTGATATTAACCTAAATGATTTGCCAATTACATTAGACCGGAAGGATAAGATGATTGGAAATATCAATAGGTGTTTAAAAGGAGAACAATTCCAAGTACTCGAACAAGTAAGTTTTAGCAATTCCAGAGTAGTAGATATACCTTGGTATGAAACAACCTATAATCCAATTATTAATTCAAATGGAGAAGTAACTGGAGCAGCAATTTACTCGCAAGATGTTACTGAAAATAAAAAATTCGAACACGAATTACTTCAAGCTAAGAATGATGCCATAGCAGCAGCAAATGCAAAATCGGAATTTCTTTCTAACATGAGTCATGAAATCAGAACACCAATGAATGCTATTATTGGTTTAAGTGAATTATTGTTAGAGGAAGGTTTTACAGGAACAACATTAGAAAATCTAAAATCAATAAAATACTCTGCCGACAATCTTTTAGTAATCATAAATGATATCCTCGATTTCTCAAAAATTGAAGCAGGAAAAATTACATTTGAATCAATTGATTTTGATTTGAGACACAGAATGAATGAACTTAAACGAACATTCGATCATAGAGCACATGAAAAAGGATTAGAATTTAATGTAATTGTTGAACCTAATGTTCCTCCTGCATTAAAAGGTGATCCATATAGATTAAACCAGATTCTATTTAATCTGGTAGGAAATGCATTAAAATTCACTTCACACGGGCAAGTAGATGTTAATGTAAAAATTGAATTACAGACAAATACTCACATCAATTTAAGGTTTGATGTTACCGATTCAGGAATAGGAATTCCTAAAGACAAACAGGATAAAATTTTCGAAAGTTTTACTCAAGCAAATACAGACACAACTCGAAAATATGGTGGAACTGGATTGGGTTTAGCTATAACTAAAAACCTGACTCAATTACAAGGTGGTGAAATAAGTATATCTAGTGAAGTAGGAAAAGGAACTACATTTTCAGTAGTAATTCCTTATCAAATTGGAGAAAAACAAGTTGTTGAAGATAGAGATAAACAATATGCGGAAGAAGTTCAAGATTTATCAAAAATCAATATCCTGTTAGTCGAAGATAATCTCATGAACCAATTTGTTGCAAAACAATTCTTCAAAAAATGGAATAATGAAGTTGCTATTGCAAACAATGGTGCAGAAGCAATAAAAATTCTTAGTGAAAGAGCGGATATTGATTTGGTATTAATGGATTTACAAATGCCTGAAATGAGCGGTTTCCAAGCAGCTGAAATTATACGAGCAGAAAAATCTATGGTTAAAAATGCTGCAGTTCCAATAATTGCACTTTCAGCTGATGCCTTTCTAGAAACAAGAAGAAAAGTTTTAGAAGCAGGAATGGATGATTTTGTAACCAAACCATTTAAACCAGAAGAACTATATCAAAAAATAATAAAATACACGCTAGGCAAAGCAACATCATGAGTATATTCTACAAAGAAGAAGAAATATCAATCGAGGCATTAAATAAAAGATGTGAGAATACATTAAGCCATTGGATTGGGATAGAATTTACAAGGTTGACAGAAAACTCACTTATTGCTAAAATGCCTGTAGACCGCAGGACTGTTCAGCCATTAGGGGTAGTTAATGGCGGAGCATATTGCACTTTAGCAGAAACAGTTGGAAGTATGGCTGCAAATCTTTGTGTAGATAGAGAAAGATTTGTGGCATTAGGATTAGATATCAATGCAAATCATATAAGACCTGCTAGTAAAGGATTTGTGACAGGTGAAGCAAAACCAATCCATATAGGAAAAACAACACAAGTCTGGGAAATAAAAATGACAGATGATGATGGAAAACTATGTTCAATAAGCCGTTTAACTATGGCGGTTATTCCATCTAAAGGAAAGTAATGGCCTTTGTTATTTTCAAATTACCATTCTCAAATGAAATAACTTATTGGAATGGTGAAATAAGCTCTGTTGAGAAGGCCATACAATTAGACAACAATAAGAAATTCTTAATTGGAAGATTCAATAAGGGAAGTCAAGTTCTAAACTTAATTGTTCAGGAGGAGAAACTGAATGAAAATATACCTTATGAAGAGCTAAAATTCCAATTCCAAAACAAAGAAATAGATAATCTAAACAAAGAGGAATTCTGTCAATTAATAGCTGATGCGGTTTCAAGAATGGAAAATTCAGAAACACTAAAAAAAATTGTGTTATCGAGGGCTGAAACATCAAATACGAAAATAGATATTATAGAATCATTTAAAAGTCTTTGTACAAAATATCCAAATGCTTTTGTTCACCTGTTAAGCTCTGAAATAACAGGAACTTGGTTAGGTGCGAGTCCTGAAAAATTCATCCAAATTAATAATAATGAATTATCAACAGTGGCACTAGCAGGCACTCTATTTCAAGGTCAAACTGAATGGACAAAAAAGGAATTTAAAGAGCAAAATTGGGTTGAGGTACACATAGAAAATACAATGAAAGAATTGGGTATTGAAGTTAGTAAAACTGGCCCAGATTCTCTTGAAATAGGAAATCTAAAACATCTAATTACAAAGTACAATGCTATTGTTGATTCAACTATTAATATCAACAAAATTATAAGTCGCTTAAATCCAACATCCGCAGTTGGTGGAATACCAACAGATGAAGCAACAAACTATATTAGTGAAAATGAAAATTATGATAGAGAATTTTATAGTGGAATAATTGGTCCATACTATAACTATAATAAAATCCAAATATTTGTAAACCTAAGGTGCTTACAAATTAACAAATATGGGATAACGCAATATGCAGGAGCCGGAATAACAAACCAATCAAATCCTGAAAAAGAATGGGAAGAAACAAAAAACAAAATAGAAATGACAAAAAGCTATTTAATTACTCTCAATGATTATTAGCGGTTAATAAAAAATTATTCAGAGGCATAATTAATTTAGTGTACTCAACTACCCTATCTTTTAATTGATTAGAAGTAATATCTAAAGTTGAAAACCTCTTTTCAGCAATAAAGCTTTTTAGTTTAATATAATTAATCATTTCATTATCTACATCATATCCCTTTGGAGGTCGGCTTAATGAATCACCTGTAATACCTTCAAAAACATTAAGGAACTTCTTAGATTCAACAATCTTTTTAAAATCAGTAGGGTTGTAATCAATTTCTTGTCTTATTGATTGTAGAATTGCTGGAGGTGGAAGATAGGTTCCTCCGGCAAAAAAAGTATTCTCAGGTTCTAAGTGAAGGTAAAGCCCGCAAAAAAATTCCTTCGAGCCTGATAAGTTAAGATTCATACCAAAATTAATTTTATAAGGATCCTTATTCTTAGAAAATCTTATATCTCTATTAATTCTAAAAATACATTTAGAGGCATTCATTGCGGAAAATCTATCATCAAATTTACCCAAATCAATTAGGACATCAGAAATAAATATCAGAAATTCATCTCTAAGTAACTGGTAATCTTTGCGATTAGCATCAAACCATTCCTTTGAATTATGAGCTTTCAAATCACTTAAAAACTGAAATAAAGCAGGTATCCTCATAAAATTTAAACTTATGCCATCAAAGTTAATGATTTTGGTATTTTTGCAACACTTAGAAAATTGTAAAATATGTTTGATAGAGAGAGACCAAGTTTTGAAGATAGTAATAATGTAACAGTAAAAAGGTGCTTTTTTGCTTATGAATATGCTTCGGAATATGTAAAAAATAAAATTACAGCAGATATAGGTTGTGCAGATGGCTATGGAACACAGTTTTTAGCTGATTACAGCAACAAAACAACTGGAGTTGATTATAGTGCTGAAACGGTAAAAATTGCGAATGAAAAGCACAAAAACAAAACAAATCTGAACTTTATCTCATCAAGTGTACCTCCTCTACCATTTGAAGATAACAGTATGGAAGTTATAACTGCTTTTCAGTTTATAGAACATATTGAAGATAGGTTAGGTTTTATTAAAGAAGTTAAAAGAGTTTTAAAACCGGGTGGAACATTTTTGTGTTCAACACCAAATATTAAAATGAGCATCGCAAGAAATCCATTTCATGTGCATGAATACACTTTTGATGAAATGAAAAAAGAAGCAGGAAGTGTATTTGACAAAATAGAGCTTTATGGAGTTCAAGGAAATAGTAAAGTAAATAAATACTATGAGGACAATGCTAAGTGGGCCAAAAAAATTCTAAAGTTAGATCCATTAGGAATACACAAAATCCTTCCGGCATCATGGTTAGTAATTCCTTATAATTGGCTTACCAGTTTAATGAGAAAAAATCTAAAAGAAACTAACAGTACAACATTAGAAATAGAAACAAACGATTTCTTCCTAACTCAGGAAAACTTAGACCAAACTTGGGATATATTCCTAAAAGCAACTAAATAATCTAAAGCATTAAAAATAAAAAGAAGCTGTTTCATTATGTGAGACAGCTTCTTTTTTTGTTTAGTTACCAGGGAAAAATCTTTAATAAAATTCTAAAGCACTACATCTTACCTTTTGAGAAAACCTGTTTTGTTTACATAGTATATAAACTGAAAGGGAAAAAAAAGAGCATTTAATAACAAAAAAAGGGGCGGCCGAGGCCACCCCTTTTCATATTAGGTTTAATCAATACTAGTTAGTTTTAGTAACTTTAGTTGTTTTACTTAAGCCATTCACAGAAACCTTAACGAAGTAAACTCCATTAGATAAGTTTCCTAAATTCTTAATTTCATGGTAGTTATTACCAGATTTTACATTAACAACTTCAGAGCTAATCACTCTTCCTTGCATATCAACCACGTTAACTGTAGCAGGCGTATTTGAAGAAGCTTCAATGCTTACACCAACTGAAGATACGAATGGATTAGGGTAAACTTTTACTTCATCACCTAAAACATCATCTTCTGAAACAACAGCAACATTAGAATAACTGAATTGACCATCAAAATCAATTTGTTTCAATCTGTAGTAAACAGTAGTCATACCAGTTTTAGCAAAAGCTGAATAATCAACTGAAGCATATTTAATCGTTACTTTACTGTTACCAGCACCTTTAACAAATTCACCTATTTGCTCAAAATTCTCACCATCTAAACTACGCTCAACAAAGAAACCTTTATTGTTAATTTCTGAAGCAGTAGCCCAATCAAGGTTAACATCACCATTTACGTTTTTAGCACTGAAGTAAATCAAGCTAACTGGTAATGGATTGTTAGTAGTATCACCACCAACAGCGAATTGACCATACTGAGTCATATTAGTACGACTAAGGATTGGAGCAGAATTAGAACCAATAGTTGTTGAATGAGTACCATTCAAGTTCCATGCAGAAGTAGTACCAGCTCTACGTAACATAATTAAACTACCAAAGTTATTTACACCGATAAATCCAGTAGCATTAATTGTTGCAGTGTATTCACCACCAGCAATACCATTTGGAGTTAATGTCCAGTAACCATTGATACCTGCACGATTTGCAGTAACTACAGCAACAGCATCAGTTAAAGGCAATCCTGAATTACCAGGAACCGCTCTAACAAAACCAGCTGTTAATGAACCATAAGTAGTAGCAGGAGTAGTATAAGCAACTGTTAACTCTCTGATTGTACCAACAGTATCAATTAATGGCATTGAAACAGAATTATTAGTTGAATTTGTCCATACTCTGAAATTACCTGCAATACCAGCAGAAGTTCCAATCAATTTAACACCTAATTTAGTTGTATCAACACCAACACCAACTGTAAAGTTAGTTGAATTTCTAACTCTAGCATTGTTACCTAAACTAAATGTATCTCTAGCAGATAAAACACTACCTGAAGCACCTGTTAAATTCAAGATAGTACCAGCAGTAACTTCTAATACCCGAATCTCTTCGTTTTGAACATTGGTAATAGAAATTGGAGTTGTGCTATTGAAAGTCAACTTATCATTGAAATTAGCCAAAGTACGAGAAGGCGTCCAGTTTGAAGCAGTAGCATAGTTATTTGAAGTTGCACCAGTCCAAACGTAGTTGTTAAATGGAGCATCTTGAATATCAACTGTGTAATCTTCAGTTTCACCCCAAGTATAAGTTAAACATGGAGTAGGTAAAACACCTTGTTCTACATAAAGTACACGCATTCTAGTTGTTCCAGATAATGCAGTAGCAGGAATAACAACTGAACCAGTGAAAATCTGACCTAAAGTACTACTTGTATGAGCACCTGTAGAGTAAACCATTTCACCTGCATCAGTAAATAATCCATTTTGGTTGTAATCAATATAAACAGCACCAAATGAACCATAGTTACCACCGCAAGAAGCAAGATTTAATGATAATGCAGTAGCAGAACCTTTGTAAACAATAGGAGCAGGTAAAGCAGTATAATTATTGTACATACTATTGCTTGAACCAGGACCACCAACTGAAGTACAAGTTGTAGTATTATTCAGAGTACCAAAAGTTACATTCCAGATTTCCTCGTCAGCAGTACTTGTAGCAGCAGAAGGGCAATAAGGAGCGCGAATTTCTCTTCTTCCAGCAGGAGCTGAAACTGTAGGAGTTTGAGTAATACCTGCAATAACTGAAGAAACTAATTCACCATCAATTGAATCACCAAGAATAGCATTCGATTTAATGTTATAAGTAACCCAGAAATAGTTGTCTCCATTTACCAAAGCTTGCAAACCAGAAACTGAGTAAGCACCAGAAGCAGTTGGCACATATGAAGCACCAAATGGAGTAACTTGAGCAGCTGTAGGAGTTGCAATTGAACCTGAGTACCAAACATTGATAGCAGAAACGTTTGAAGTATCTACACCACCACCATTAGTACTTAAATTTAATTGAGTTAAGTTAATTGGAGCACCAACAGCGCTTGTTTGAACTTGAACTCTCAAAACAACATTGTTAAGTGAACCAGTTTCAACCTTACTTAGGTCTGTATGAGAAGCTGTAGAAGCAACATACGACATTGGAACTGCAACCACTCTGTTTCCAGCAGGGTTTGTATTTGAAGGAATAACCCAAGTACCGTAAACATTAATACTATCAACAGTACCATCAAGGAAGTTACCATTTGAAGCAGCAGCAGATACATCATAAGCTAACCAGTAGTTATTGGTATCATTAATAGCAGTATCAGAAACAGTAATTGCAAATGAAGTACTTGGACTTGTAACACTACCTAACAATTTGCTGGTATTGAAACTTGAACTAGCACCAGTTGTATAAAGTTTTGCTGTTGAAATATTAGCATTTGCTGTAGTACCAGTAGTTTTGAATCTGAATTCAGTAACTTGACCAGGAGTACATGAAGAACTAATAACCTTAACAGGAATTCTTAATACTGGAACATCAGGTGTTCCAGAACCAACTGAACCTGTAATTTGTAAAGTATTTGAGGCAACATAAGTTGGAGGAATATCAACGATATTGATTGTGTAATCTTCAGTTTCACCATAAGTATAAGTTCCACAAGGAGTAGGAACCTGTGTAGTTGGGAAAACATACATGTAAATCACACGCATCAAAGTTGGACCAGCAGTTGCAGTACAAGGAATTATTACATTGCCAGTCATTAATCTACTAGAACTTGCAGGTTGAATACCTGTAGCACCTAAATAAACCAATTCACCTGGATCAGTTAATAATCCATTCTGATTTAAATCAACGTAAACAGCTAATCTACCATCTAAACCAAATCCACTACAATCAAATCCTGTAACCGATAATGGAACTGGAATTCCTTTAGCAATATTTGGAGCAGTTGTACCTTGATAGTTTGAATACAAGCTATTAACAGAACCCAAACCAGGAGCTACAGTAGCACAAGTTGAAGTACTATTAAGTGTACCAAAAGTAACATTTGTAATTTCATGATAGAAAGCTGTTGTTGCAGCAGACGCACAATAAGGAGATCTAATATCTCTTTTACCAGCAGGGGCAGTAGTTGTAGGAGTTTGAGTTACACCACCAATTACGATAGAAGCAACTTCAGCATCAACTGAATCACCTAAAATCGCAGTTCCTTTGATATCATAAGTTACCCAGAAATAGTTTGCACCATTTGTTAATGGTTGAGCACCTGTAACTGAATAAGAACCAGAAGCAACAGGAACATACGTTGAACCAAACTGAGTTGTTGTACCAAAAGTTGAACTTGAACCAGTATACCAAACTTTAATATTTGAAATATTAGAAGTATCGATACCACCACCATTAGTACTTAAATTGAATTGAGTAGCATTGATAGGAGCACCAGTAGCACCAGTTGTAACAACTATTCTTAATAATTGATTATTTGTAGAATTAGTTTCAACTTTACTTAACAACGGATGAGTTGCATCTGAAGAAACATAAGTCATTGGAGTTGAAACAACCAAATTACCAGTTGGATTAGATAAAGTAGGCGTATAATAAGTACCAAATGCATTGATACTATCAAATCTACCATCTAAGAAATTACCATTAGCAGCACCTGAAGCAACATCATAAGCTAACCAGTAGTTATTAGTATCATTAACTACAGTATCAGAAACTGAGAAAATGATTTGACCACTTGGTGAGTTGATAGTAGCTAATAATTTATTTGTATTAAATGTAGAAGATGAACCAGTAGCATACAATTTAGCAGCCGTAATATTAGCAGCACTTGTAGTACCAGTTGTGCTAAATCTTAATTCATTAACAATACCAGGTAAACATGGAGTAGCTGAAACTTTTACAGGAACTCTTAAAACAGGTACATCTAAAGTACCAGCAGCAATAGTACCAGTATTTTGAATTGTAGTTGAAGTTGTATAAGAAGCAGGAGAATTAACAAATTGAACTGTGTAATCTTCAGTTTCACCAAATCCATACGATAAGCAAGAAGTAGGAATTGTTCCTTCAACTAACATAACACGCATTCTCGTAGGATCTGTAGTAGCTGTACAAGGAACTGTGAAAGAACCAGTACGGAATACACCATTTCCATAAAGGAATGAAGGAGAAGTATGAACATTCTCACCAGCATCTGTAAAGTCACCATCATTATTATAATCAATAAAGATAGAAACATAACCATTGTACTGACCACCGCAAGTTGCAGCATGAATTGAGAATGTAGTAGGTAAACCTGCAACAATAGAAATTGGCGCAACAGTGGCAGAATAGTTCGAATACATACTTAAAATAGAACCAGGACCACCGGTAGTTGTACAAGTTGATGAATTTGAGAAAGTACCAATTGTTACATTCAAAATTTCACCATCTGCAGTTGTAGTTGCAGCAGATGCACAATAAGGTTGACGAATTTTTCTAACACCAGCAGGAGCTGAAGTAGTAGGAATCTGAGTATTACCAGCAATAACAATTGAAGTTAATTCAGCATCAACTGAATCACCAACGATTGCAGTTCCTACAGGTTTGATATCATAAGTAACCCAGAAATAGTTTGTATCATTTAATAATGACTGTAAACCAGAAACCGAGTAAGAAGCACCATTTGCAACAGGAACAAAGTTTGTACCAAACTGAGTTGTAGTTGCGAAAGTAGAACTAGCACCAGTATACCAAACTTTAATAGCATTGATATTAGATAAATCAGCACCACCACCATTTGTGCTTAAATTCAATTGAGTAGCATTGATTGGAGAACCACTAGAACTTGTACGAACTAAAATTCTCATCAATACATTATTAGTTGAACCTGTTTCAACAACATCAAATCTTGTATGACTTGCATTTGATGAAACATAAGACATTGGAGTTGCAATTAATCTGTTACCAGCAGGAGTGCTAACAACCGGAGTATAATAAGCACCAAAAGCTTGAACGCTATCATAACGAGCATCTAAAACATTGTTATTGATTGCAGATGAACTAACATCATAAGCTAACCAATAATTATTTGTATCATTAACTACTGTATCTGATAAAGTAAAGATAATTTGACCAGAAGGAGCAGAAACTGTTCCAACTAGGTTTGTGGTATTAAAGAATCTAGAGTTTCCTGTTTTGTATAATTTAGCATTTACAATATCAGTAGTGCTAGTTGTACCAGCAGTATTAAATCTCAATTCTGTTAAAATACCAGGTAAACAAGGAGTAGCAACAACTCTTACCGGAACTCTTAATACTGGAACATCTAAAGTACCAGCAGAAGTATTTCCTGTAACCTGAATTGCGGTTGTTGATGTTAGAGTAGCTGGAGCATTAACAATATTAATTGTATAATCTTCAACTTCACCCCATGTGAAAGCAGCACAAGATGCCGTAACACCAGAAATCTCATTGTAAATAACACGCATTCTAGTAGGACCGACAGAAGCAGTACAAGGAATAGTGATTGTACCTGAAATAGCTGTACCTACTGTATTACTACTTGGCCCACTTGGTGATGTGAATACTAATTCACCAACATCAAGAAAATCTCCATCTTGGTTTAAGTCAATATAAACAACCATTGTAGCAGTAAAGTTACCTCCACAAGAACCGCCAATTGCTGAAAATGGCATTGGTAAACCCGCTGGAATACTTGGAGCTGGTAAAGCAGTATAGTTATTATACATACTGTTTGTAGAACCAGGTCCACCAACCGAAGTACAGTTAGTAGTATTATTTAATGTTCCAAAAGTTACATTCCAAATTTCTTCATCCGCAGTACTTGTTGCACCAGCAGTGCAATAAGGAGCACGAATAATTCTAACACCTGTTGGAGCAGAAATTAAAGATCGAGCTACACCACCAACAGTGATTGAGCTAATTTCGCAATCTACTGAGTCACCAATTGGAGCATTACTTACGATATCATAAGTAACCCAGAAATAGTTAGTACCATTTACCAAGTTATTATTACCAGTAATGTTAAATGCTCCGTTAGGACTTACAGTTGTTCCTACTAAATTAGCAGTAGAGAATGTTGATGATGCTCCTGTAAAATACAATTTTGCATTTGTAATTTTATTTGTAGGGTTAGCTCCACCACCATTTGTATTTAAGTCGATTTGGGTTAATGGAATTGGAGCTCCACTAGCCGACATCACAACTTGAACATCTAAAATTTGGTTATTAGTTGAGTTTTGTTCAACTCTTGTAACAATTGATTGGGTCGCAGAAGCACTTACAAATGTCATTGGTGCGCTTACAATTCTATAACCAGCGGCAGGAGAAACAGGATTAGTTGTAGTTCCATTGAATACCAAACTTGGACATTCTGCGGCTAAACTATCTCCTAATACTGCTGAACTAGAAACATTGTATGCTAACCAGAAATAGTTATCACCAACTGCTAATGTTTGATTTCCTGTAACTGAAAATGCACCTGAAGGTGAAGTTACCAATGAACCAAATGGAGTTGCAGTTCCGAAAGTTGCACTGTTTCCTGTAAAATAAACTCTTGCGCTAGCTATTGAAGCCAATCTTGAAGTTCCAGTAGTATTAAAGTTTAATTGAGTCAAATCTTTTGGAACCTGACCGGCTGCAGTAACTTTAACTCTTAACATTGCATTATTACCACTTCCGATAGAAACTGGATCAACAGTTCTAACAACCTCAGTTCCACTTACAGTCATTAATCCCGCATTTGAAACAAATGTGAAATAATTACCATTTGTGCCTAATGGAGCAATTGGTCCGAAAGGAGCAGCAGTTGTAGAAGCATATGCATAAATAGTATTATTAACAAAACCTGTTGTAGTAACAGAAGCTAAACTTCTTCTTCTCCAAGTTGCTCCAGTTTGAGCAGTTGCTTGACCAACAAAAAGCTGATTCTGATTACCAAACAAATTATCGCTATTACCAAGTAAATAATTGCTAGCACGCATTGTTAAAGTAGCAGTAGTTGGAAGATCATTACCACCATTTAAATCGATAAAATATGTTTTATCACCCATTGTAGTAGTAAGACCAGTATCAACTGTTCCACCAGGAGCACCAACTTGACTAAAAATTAAAGTTTGGTTATTCCATAAACCACCTGGAGTTAGTATTAATGTTTTTAAATGGTTTGAATTGGTGGTTGATTGTAAATAAGAACCACCAACTCCTAAAGGAACATTGATTGTTCCAGATGTAGTTGTATTTCTGTCGAATCTAATAGGACCCACAACGTAAGAACCAGCTGTTAAAGGCGGATTTGTTGTTGTTGGAAGGATACCAGCAGAACCTGCACCTAATTGACCTACAATTAAAGGATTTGCTGCGCTTGTGAAAACAATACCTCTTGAAAAAGTTGTTGCACCACCAACAGTTGCAGAACCAACTCTTACAGGTCTAGTTGTGCGAATATGATCCATGGTATTAAAGGTCATAGTACCTAAACAGATAGATTCTCCATTTGCAATTGAATCCAATTCAAACCCTGTAAAGATAGTATCTCTGCCAAGTTGAGCTTGTTGCATGTTACCATTAATACTTCCACCATAAGTTACACTTCTTAGAAGAGTACCTAAAGAAGGATACAATGGACGAGAAGTAAAGAACGACCTTGCATTTCTAGTAATAATTACTGATGTAGCTGGTGAAGCTAAACCAACAGTTAAGTTACCATTTGGAGAAACTGGTCCTTCTACTAAGAATATATTATTACGAACCACAACAGGTGAATTATAAGTAGTACCTCCTGAGTTTGCATGATAAATTTGAGGAACAATACCACCAGTAATAGTTCCAGCTCCAGAAATCGTTGAAGCAGAACCTCCTGTAAAAAATAAAGTAGTTGTAGTGGCACCATTTACAGTTAATGTACCATCATTTGTTAAGTTACCACCTAAATAAGTCCATCTACCAGAAGTTGTTACAGTACCAGTATTTGCAGAATAAGTAGCACCAGAGTTAATAGTTAGATTACCGTAAGCTTGTAACACTTGTGATAATGAACTTGAATAAAATCTTAAAATTCCATTTACAGTTACATCTTGTACACGAGCAATATTTACATCGATTTCTACAGTATGACCTACATCAATAATTGCATTGTTATCTGCACTAGGAACAACACCACCAACCCAAGTTGCAGGATTACTCCAAAGACCAGAACCAGCAGATGTAATTGTAGTAGGAGTAAATTCTTCTACACTGAAACTATCAATAAACAAGTTTGCAGAAAAACTATAAGCAGCATTTCTCATTAATCCAAATTTCGCACCTGATACTTTATAAGCAGCAGGAATCTTCACATTAATATTAGACCAAGGTGAAGCAGAAGTCATAGTTCCAGCAGCAGTTGTTCCTGTTGTCTGAATAGCAGCATTTGGTTGAACGTGCATAATTGGCTTCCATGTTGCTCCATTATCGTTAGAAGCTACTACAACTAAAGGATAAACATAGTTAGAAGTTTGAGCACAGAAATACTTAAACTTCACAAAAGGGTTTGTAGAACTAGATAAATTCACTGTTGGTGATTCCATCCTTCTAAACATAGAGTTGGTTGTGGTACCATAATAGTAATCCTCAATCCACAAAACACCATTTCCTGAAACAGAATTTGGGTTTGTAGGAGCGAATCCTGTTTTGGTCCAAGAAGCACCTGTGCTAATGTTTTGTTCCCAGTCTTTAGGACCAGTAACGTTGATAGCAGCAGGAGTTCCATCACTCCACAAGTTAAAACGCGTTTGCGTCCAGTTGGCTGGCGCTGGCACGGCCCCTGTAAAGGCGGCATCGAAGTTCTCACTCAGGTAGACTTGCGAAAAGCCCGAGTTTGATACTCCAATCATGCTCAGAAAAGCTACAAAGACAAGCAGCTTTTTAAGTAGTAATCGTTTATTCATATTATATAGTTTGAAATTTTTCGCGGTGCATAAGGTATAAATTATTTATTAATGTTTATACATGCAATGAGCCACAAGAGCTAAATTGCTGTATTTCAAGTGTTAATTTTGAAATTTTTCACCTTTTAAATTTGAAAATTATGTTAAAATTTAGGGTATTTTTAGATTATTTTAATCTTTTAACAATTTAAAAATCGACTGTTTTTCATTCAATCTGACCTCAATTATATATATACCTTTAGTTAAAAATTGTAATGAGATTTCATTCGATTCTACGTACTCATTTTTGTAAACTTCTCTTCCAAATAAATCTGTAATTAAAACTTTAGATCCTAATATTAATCCTTCAATAATTAAATTATCATTTCCCAGAGGATTCGGATAAATGTTAAGGTTCAATTCAGTTCTTTTTTCATCAACTAAACCTATTGGTATTTCCAAATTAAAGAAAGCACTTGTATCTGCTAAATCAGCATCTAAAACAGATTTGATTATAACTTTTCCATGGCTTGAACTTGGAATTAAAGTTGGCACAAAACTTACACTTGATAATGATGCACTATAATTACTTGAAATTCTATTAAAAGTAAAACCAGAGTCAACACTCATCTTTAATTCTATTGAGTCAATATCTTTAGATACCCATGAAAATTCTAAACTATTTCCAACTTTCCAACTTGATGTGGAATTAGGTTTAATTAAAGAAAGTTCTGGAATTAAAATCTTGAAGTAATCTGAAGTATCAGCTGTTGAACCTGTTGTAGATTTTACAATGATTCTTCCATTTCTTTTAACCGGGATTAACGATGGCTGAATGCTTGCTGAGCTAGATTTAACCGAAAATCTATTAGGCAATAATGTGTAGGTTAAACCAGAATCAACACTCATTAAAACCTGTAATGAATCAAAATCTTTGGCTGTCCATTGTAATTGAATTGATGCACCTTTTTTCCAAACTGAATTTACATCTGGTTTTATCAAAGTAATTTCTGGAACTAAAGGCTGATTTGAAATCCAAGTCATATTAGAAAAGTTGATAGAATTAACCCAATTAGGATTATCTACAAAAGGATTTCTATTTCCTTGCACAGAAAAAATCATTTCATTACGAGCAATTTCAAAATTATCTGGTGGATCTATTTCATTCCATTGTTTTAAAACATTTTGATCTTGAGTAGATGGTAAACTCCAGTTTTGGCCACCAACTCCATGGTAACAAACCGACATATACATAAGAGCTCTGGCTGCATCTCCTCTCTGATCTGGTTTTGGTTCATAAACAGTTTTTCCAAGACTATCAGTTCCAACTTTTCCTAAACCGGTTGGAGCTGTGTATGTAGCATTTTTTACATTTCCATAAGGATGGTTAGATCTTCTTACATTAGCATTTACTTGATGAGTTGGATATAAGTGATGTAAATCATTATACTCGGGAAGTTCCTTTGTAGTTCCTGGAGCATAAGGCCAATCCTGTCTTCCTCCATTACTTGGCATCCAACTTTGTGGGAATGTATGTTCTCTTGTTAATGTTGCTCCATTTGAACCAGCTGCCCAAAGAAATGGGTCGTTATAAATAAAAGGAGCGCCCGAATAAACACAATTAACAACTTCTTTTCCGGCTGATGTATCTCTTGCCAACCAATAATCAACAACCTTAGAAATATACTGACTATAAAAAACAGTATCATGTGGATTGATTTTCTGAGATAATGAAGTAACAAAATTACTTTGATTCGGGTTTAATGTATTATAATAATTACCCGGAGAATTATTTCCAGAAACTACATTTGATGAAGTAGCATTAGGTGTATAGTTTTCAAATCCCGCTGGTCCATTTAAACTGTAAATAGCATAATAATATTTTGTATTTGCGATTACATAATTTGGAGAATAAACATTAGGTGAATCAGTTATGAAAGCTACTTGAGCACTTCCAATATAATCACCTTTTTGATAGGTAATCCCATCTACTGGAGCATCTGTCACAGCAGAATCTTTTCTTTTTAAAACTAAATAACGTTCAGGAGCTGGACTTGCTGCTTGGAAATTCATTTTATAAGCATATGATTTAATATCAGTAAATTGAATATTTGAGGCCAATGAAGTTGGCTCAGAAGCATAATTACCGCCAATAGCATATAATTTTATAATGAATGGATTTTTTAAAGCATCATTAGAATAAATCTCAAGGTTTGCCAATCGTGTTCCAGATTGTACAGTTGAAAAATTTAATGTGAATGGTTTAGATGAAGAAGGAGCAACAAAACTAATTGTATCGTTGATACTAAAATCAGCCATAGCATCACCAACAAATCTAATGCTATCTATTTTTAAAGTATCTGTGGCGCCATTATTCTCAATAAAGAAAGAACTGGTTGAAGTTTTTCCTATAACTGATGTAGCATTGCTAACAATTGAAACTGTACCTCTTTTTACATTGATAGTTGCTTCAGATGCTATTCCTTTTCTAATTAATACACTATCCACAGCCATGTTTCCTCCGGGAGCTGTCGAGCTTCCACCAGGAAGTTTTGTAGTATAATAAAATCTTACAAATCTTGTTGAAGCTTGTAAAACATCAGTATATTTTCCTCCAGTAAAATTAGTAGATGTTGTAGCTTTTGATGTTATTGAACGAATTGTTGTCCACGAACTACCATTTGTACTTTCTTGAATATCAAACTGACCACCCCAAGCATTTCCGGCATTTTGAGGACTCAAATAATAACTTAAAGAGCCTGGTTTATCGGAAAAGTTGATTACAAAATTCTCATTAGTTGCATCCAATCTAGCAGAAAGTGCATCACCTATACCAAAGGCATAAGTTAAATTTCCGTTTGTTCCTAAATTCATCGTCCAGCCAACAGGTGGAGTTGAAATACCTGGATTGCTGAAATTCCAGCTGGTTGGCAAAGTTGTCTGTGCATTTATTACAATGCTGATCAAACCAAAAAGAATCGTAAATATTTTTTTCATTTCAAAAATTTTAAGGACAGCCTTAGTCAAACTAAGAATTTCTTGCAAAATACTTGAAAGATTTAAGGTTTTTATTTTCAAAGGCTAATTCTTGAAAATTTAATTTTAAAGAAACAAAAAAATTACATGAACGAAGAGTTATTATACTACATGTGGAATAGTCGTATTTTGGAAACAAACGAACTTTATACAACTGAAAATGAACTAATTGAAATAATTAACCAAGGTTACCGCAATCTAAATTCAGGGCCAGATTTTTTACATGCAATGATTAAAATAGGAAGCATAAAATTAGCTGGGCACATTGAATTTCATATAAAAAGCAGTGATTGGAACAGGCATAAACATCAAAATGATGCTGCTTATAATAATGTTATACTTCATGTTGTTGTTGAAGATGATAGAAAAATTGAAAACAAAGCTGGTTCAAATATTCCAACCTTAGAAATTGGGAAATTAATTCCAGAAAATATACTTTCAATTTATTATGAATTATTGAAAAGTAAGAGTAAAATACCTTGTGAGAAAATACTTACTCTGCCAAATGAAGCTATTAGTTTACAATGGCTTGAACGACTTGCAGTACAAAGACTTGAAACAAAATATTATAGAATCAAAACACGACTTAATGAATGTAAAAACAATTGGGAAGAAGTGTATTATGCTGAAAGTTTAAGGTCGTTTTTGGGCAGCATAAATTCAGCCGGTGCAGAAATATTAATTCATGAAATAGATTATGGTTTGATTTTAAAATATAAAGACCAAAAATTCAATCTATTGGCTTTATTACTAGGCAAGGCTGGATTCTTAGAAGAAAATATTCAGGATAAAGTGAACTATGAAATAAATAAAACCTGGGCATTTTTAAGGCGTAAACACAATTTGAGCAGCATGACTGAAGGTATTTGGAAGTTTTCAAAAACCAGACCAGCAAATTTTCCAAGTAACAGGCTATTTCAATTTTGCTTGTTTTACAATGCACATGAAAATGGGTTTGATACTTTTATTAAAACAACAAGTTTAGATAACAGCAAGCTTCTATTGAATAAATACCTGGAAAATAAGACTGATATAAAACCGATTTTAACCAATGGAAAGAAAATATTACCTGCAATTTATGCTGGAATAGGAATAAGAAATCGCTTAATGGTTAATGTAATAGCACCATTAATATTTGCATTTGGAATAGAAAAAGACAATGAAAGATTGAAGTCTTTGGCCTTAAATTTTTGGATGATTGCAGAACCCGAAAAAAACGGAATAACAGATTTTTGGAAATCAAAAGGATTAATAGCCCAATCTGCATTAGAATCGCAAGGAATGATTGAATTAAATACTTGTTATTGTAATCAAAGAAAATGCTTAAATTGTGCCCTCGGAAATTATATGATTAAAAATCATAAAACTTAAAACAATTAGAATATCTATTGGTTAAGGTTCGATAGTTAAGATGGAAAAAATAAAATATACAGTTGAAAAAAATGTTTATGGTGTTTGTTCATACCTTGGAAAAAAGCTAGGTATATCAAGCAGCAGAATACGATTGTATTTTATTTACACCTCATTTATCACAATGGGTTCACCTGTTATAATTTACCTAATTATTGCATTTTGGATAAATGTAAAAAAGTATATTCGTCAGAACAAACACACCGTTTGGGATTTATAAAATCTATTTTGACGTGAACAGGGCCCGATTAATTTATACAATACTTTCTATTTATATTGTTTCTGCATTTTCATGGTGGACGTTTGCACATTACCGTTCTGCAAAAAAAATTCATGATTTACAAATCAATCAAGTTGAGCTTGAGTGTTACAAAGCAAGTATTGATTTAGAACAAGCAAAGCAACAGGAATTATTTGAAGACAGCATAGGATTGAAGCGCTATTTTTATGCAAACAATCCTCAATTAGAAGTAATATTTATTCCTAATAGCGACCCTATTTCTAGTTATATGATTCGCCCAAAACTTGAAACATATTTAAGGCTTGAATCGGAATACAGAAGAAAATTTTGGATGTATATTCTTGAAGGTAGTGTTATGATGGCACTCATATTTTGGGGGATGTACAGAATATATTTAAGCTTTCAACAAGATTTAAACTTAAAGAGGAACCAACGAAACTTTTTGTTATCTGTGACACATGAACTAAAAACTCCATTAACTTCTATTAAGTTATACCTAGAAACAATTCAAAAAAGAAAATTAGATACTGAACAGATTCAAACCATAGTTAGAAATTCACTTGAGGATAGTGAACGCCTTAATTTATTGGTAGAAAATTTATTGCTATCAGCCCGAATAGAAAGTACTCATTTCAACTTAGACATTAGAGAAATTAATTTGAGTGATTTATTGGAAGAAACTTTAAGACATTTTTCTGCGCCAAGAAACATCAGTGAAAGAATTTCAATGAAAATTGAGGAACAGGTTTATGTAATGGCTGATCCAAGCTCAATGGATATAATTATTACAAATCTTCTTTCAAATGCATTAAAATATACACCGGCCAATAGTCAGATTTTTGTAAGTTTAGAAACGAATAAAGCATATACAAGTCTAAAAGTTGCAGATGAAGGTCCGGGAATAGCGGATAAAGACAAAAAAGAACTATTTAATCGATTCTTCAGAACAGGAGATGAAAATACTCGTAAAACAAAAGGAACGGGTTTA
This sequence comes from Bacteroidota bacterium, assembly GCA_027487625.1. Lineage (GTDB taxonomy): Bacteria > Bacteroidota > Bacteroidia > UKL13-3 > UKL13-3 > CAISCU01. The sequence goes on along the minus strand of JAIYDG010000653.1, from coordinate 7,668 downwards.
GGGTTATATATAGTTAAAAATTTGGCACATCTCCAAAAAGCGGAAGTATTCGTTGAAAATAGAGAGCCGAATGGATGTATTTTTGAAATAAGATTAAAGAACCATGGGGGATAGGATTTTACTGGTAGAAGATGAATTGAATCTTCAACACGCACTCAAGTTAAACTTAGAACTTGAAGGTTATTTTGTACAAGTATGTGGCACAGGAACTGAAGCAGTTAAAACTTTTAGAGACCAGAAGTTTGACTTAGTAATTCTTGACATTATGTTACCGGAAATGGATGGGTTGATGGTTTGCGAAAACATTAGGTTGTACGACAATCATATACCTGTTTTATTTTTATCAGCAAAAAATACTGCAGAAGATAGAATAAATGGACTTAAGAAAGGTGCAGACGATTATCTAACTAAGCCTTTTGAATTGGAAGAATTAATTCTAAGAGTTCAGAAATTACTACAAAAAAGTAAGCAAATTAAATCAACTAACGAGAATAAAATCCCTAAAATCTTCACTTTTGGAGATAACTGGATAAATTTTGAAAGCCACGAAGCAAAAGGAATTCAAGGAAATTTTGAATTAACCAAAAAGGAGTTGATGTTGATGCGTTTATTAATTGAAAATAAAAATCAGGTAGTTAGCAGAGAACATATTCTAAAGGTAGTTTGGGATTATACAGTAATTCCAAACACAAGAACGATTGACAATTTCGTTTTGGCGCTTAGAAAATATTTTGAAAAAGACCCAAAACTTCCTTCGTACATACAATCGGCAAGAGGCATAGGCTACAGGTTTACTGACCCCAATGAGCATAGTTCTGAAAGTTTGTTAACCCAATCTTTGGTAGAAAATTAATTTTATTGGAACAATTTTTGCTTAGCATGTAGAAATAGCAATAAATATTTAGCTATTTTCGCAATACCAAGCATGCTAAAACAAGGATTACAACAGAGTCAATTACAAAAACTTTCTCCTCAGCAGATACAATTCATAAAACTGCTGCAGTTGAATACTGTTGACATTTTACAACGAATTGATCAAGAACTGATTGAAAATCCTGCTTTACTAAAAGCTACTGATGAAGATGCTGCTCCAGCTGAGGCAAAAACTGAAGCTGAAACAGAAAGCACTGCAGAAGATACTACTCCTGAGGATTTATCTGTTGATGATTTCTTAGCAGATGAATCATTTGATGTAAAAGATTATGTAAACGATGAATACGATCCAGAGGGATTTCATTTGAGTGATGAAGGAGATGAAGAAAAGAAAGAAAGACCTTTAACCGATTCTCATTCGTTTCATGAAGAATTACAAGATCAATTTAATGCCATAGCAGAAAATGAAAAGGAATTAGCTATTGGTACACAAATAATAGGCACTTTAGATGATGATGGTTATTTAAGAAGACCATTAGAAGCAATTATAAACGACCTTGCATTTTCAATGAATGTTGATTGCAATATGGAAGACATGAAGAAAATTCTTCATAAAATTCAGCATTTAGACCCTGCCGGCATTGGAGCTACTAGTTTGCAAGAATGCCTATTACTTCAATTAAAAAGGAAGAATCAAAACATTAAATCTGTAGTTTTAGCTATCAGAATTCTTGAAGATTTTTTCGATGATTTTATTAAAAAGCATTACGAGAAACTAACAAAACAATTAAAAATTACTGATGCTGAATTAAAGGATACAATTACACTGATAACCAAGCTAAATCCTAAACCGGGAGAAGCAATAGATAACAGTGCAACTCAGTATATAACTCCAGATTTTATTCTTTTGGAAGAAGATGGTAAATATCATATTCAATTAAATTCAAGAAATGCTCCAGATTTAAGGATTAGTAAATCATATCTAGAAACTTTAAAAGGGTTTGATGAGGCTAAAAATCCTAGCAGAGAACAAAAGGAAACTGTTCAATTTATCAAGCAGAAACTCGATAGTGCAAAATGGTTTATTGATAGCATCAGACAAAGGCATAATACTTTGTTGATGACAATGAATGCCATTTTAAAATACCAACATGGCTTTTTTGAAGAAGGTGATGAAACTAAGCTAAAGCCAATGATTCTTAAGGATATAGCTGAAGCAACAAATCTTGATATTTCTACAATTAGTCGTGTTGCAAACAGTAAATATGTTCAAACCGATTTTGGAGTAGTTCCATTAAAATTTTTCTTTAGTGAAGGAATTACAACTGATGAAGGAGAAGAAGTTAGTAGCAGAGAAGTAAAGAAGATATTAAAAGATGCTATAGAAGCAGAGGATAAATCAAAACCTCTGCCAGATGAAAAACTCATGGAAATATTAAAAGAAAAGGGATACAACATTGCCCGCAGGACCGTAGCCAAGTACCGCGAGCAAATGAATATCCCTGTAGCCAGAATGAGGAAAGAAATCTAAGCCTAAATTTCTTAACTGTTTGGCAATTTTATAAGCCCAATTTTTCCTTTAACAGGAAATAAGCATTATCAATTTTAAAATCATACTGAGGGTATAAGTCAATTACATAAATGTGTTTAACTTCTATCACTGCAATACAGAGTAATACTCCAATAACCAATAAAATTCCATAAAACCTGCGCTTTTCAGCCGGAAGAACGCCAGCATTAAAAGCCAATAAAGCTTTAAAATTTGATCTTTCTAGATTTGTCATAATTGCTAAACTTTTAATTTTCATCATACTTTTAATTAAATGCGCTAGGTTTAACAACTCTTTTAAAAGGAAAACTTGCTACAACAGTTTTGCTTCCTTTTTTAAATCCATTTGCCAATAAAATAAAACTATAAGCAAAAATTGAAGTCCAAGTTAAATAGTAAAAAACAGTAGGTTTAGCGAAAAACAATTGATCTACATAAGTTAAACTCAAAGCAAAAACCAGAATAGCTATGCTCATGCTTCTAAACAAAACATTAGAGAATTTTGAAACAATAGTATTTGTGAGTGAACTTAGAAAAATCGACCAATTAAGCTGAATCAAAAATTGACCATAAGCTAGTTTGAAATTTGGCTTAAAATACCTCTCTAAATCAATGTTAAGGGTTTCAGAATTTTGATTTGATGAACCAACTTCGAAAACCAATTCTTCTGAAGGAAGAAATTTTGTATTTAAATGATTCAAAACCTTGCCTGGAATTTGGTCATAAAGATTACTATTAATAACAATAGTATGATGAGCTAAAGAATCTGTGTTTTTTATAAATTTTGAATAAAATAAATGGATAAAATTACTGAACTTTTCTTTCTTTTCACTTTCAAATTCATCCATCAAAAATGGATTAACTGCTTGAAGTTCAAAGAAGTCATACCCAGCATTTAAATGTTCTTCAACAGCAAGCCATAATTGTTCTGTGAAACTGAGTTTTGGATTTAAGAGCACTAAAAATTCAGGTTTTTTTGTAGCATGACGTGCACACAAAGACAATAAATTCTGTGCTTTTTGATAATGTTCACCAGGCAAAATTATATGAACACCTTCTATTTGATTTTTAAAAACAAAAGGCTGATCAATAAAAAAGAATAATTCAGCACCTTTTGCAATTAAATAATTTGATTCTTGAATACGGGCGAATAATTCTTTTTCAGAAATTGGACCCATAAAAACCAATGCAAATGCATTTTTGTTTACATCCACCAATGGTTGTTCAGAAGAACTGTTGTTAGAGAGGTTAGCATTAAATCTGGTTTTTAGTAATAAGAAACCAAGACTAAGAACGAGGAGTGTAAAACTCAATTCTAATAAATAGGCTACTAAGGTTTGCATTTCGATTAATTATTAAAGATTATAAAACTTGACCTCCCATTTGCTCCTTGCCTGCATAATATGCATTATCAAAAGGAGTATCTATTCCAGGGAAAATATCTACTTGAAAGATGTGCTTCAATTCAATTACTGCGCATAGTAATAAAACCATTACTGAAACTAAGTAAAGATATTTGGCAAAATCCATGATTTCTTTACCACCTTTTGAAACATGAAGACCTATACGAGTTTTTAAAGAAACAGATGAGTTGTCTAAAACTCTTTCTGAAGATAAAGTAGAAATTGTTCTCATAGTACAGCAATTAATTTGTTTGACCATTTTTGTTGAATCAAATATACTTATTCTATTTGCTGTTTTTTCTATGTGAATGGAGGCTTATTTTTAATTTGCTGATTTATAGGTAATTAAAAATACAAAAAGCAGCCATCTATGTTTAAACGGCTGCTTTTTTTATTTAATTGGTGGTAAGGGGGTGGGCAAAATTACACAAAAACTATTCGAATGGCGGTATGTTTATGCGAGCTGCGATTACACTTCTTCCATTAATGTGCGAAATGCCAATACTTTTTCACCATATAATTCAAGTGTTTTTTGCTTCAAAGCTGGAGCGAAATTATTTTGGTAATCAAAGTAATTATCTAAGCTTTCAGCATAATATTGTATTGCATATGTTTCTCCCAGCTCATCTTCTTGCTTGGAAATAAGCTTTAACATTCTATGTTTAACAAACATACCTGTAGCCATGACTTCAGGAATATGAATTGTTTTCATCCAGTTAAGCCAATCTAAATGAATGCTTTCTTCAACATTCACTGTTACATTATAAATAATCATATTTTTAATTTTCAGATTCTACATTAAGCATATCACCCCTTAAAACCCTAAAACGATTTCTTGCATCAGGAACAAAGAAACTACCGCCATATTCCAACAATAACTTTTCATACATTAGTTTGGCCTTTTCCTTATCACCCAGTTTAAACTCATATAAATTTGCTAATTGCCAAACAGCGTTATCAGCTAAAATATCTGCCGCATAATCCTTTATTAACTTCTCATAGAATAAACTCGCCTCTAAATACTTTCTTTCCTTTGAAGCAATTTCTGCATATTTCATAAGAATATCATCACTTAGCGCATGTTTTGGATATACCATATTGATACTATCTAAAATTGATTTTGCTTTGGCATATTGATTTTGTAAAAGAAATAAATCTGCTTTACTAAAAAGCTGAAGTGGAATATCATTACTATCTATAGTATTCTCTTGGATTAGTAAGGATAATTCCATTGCGTTATTTGCTATAAGTTGAGTTGTAGCGGTTTTAAGCACATCTAACTGAGCCTTTGCCCACTCAAATTCACCCAATAAATAACTTAATCTTGCATTTCTAAACTTTGCTTCTTGGCCCAATGGATCTTCTAAAAAATCCTTATCAACCTGTCCATATAATAACAATGCTTCCCAAACTTCACCATTAATGATATAAATATCTCCCAATTCCATCTTACAATTAGCCAGAAATCTTCTATCTAAACGACCCATTGTTAGTATCTCCTGATAATTTCCAATAGCTGATTTAATATCATTCAAATAATAAGCCTGCAACTGCGCCAAATCCCTGATTGTATTAGCGCTCATCTCACTCCTTCCGGAATTCAATAAAATAGCCTTATACTCAGATTCAAGAATCAATAAATCCTCTTGTTTAAAATCTCCAGATAATAATTTTTTTGCTCGTGATTCGAGCCCGGTTTGTTTAGCTAAATGAAAATAGGGTTTATCATTTCCCAATAATTCAACCTGTTTGAAAACAGAGATTGCGGCATCATATCTTTTATTGGCCATTGCCACATAACCTAAATCCATTAACCTTCTACCCTCTTCCCTATTGCGTTTATCGAGATTCTTCACAAATGGAATGGCAGATTGATAATCATTTTTTTGAACATAAAGCCAAATCAGCATTTCTTGAAAAACTTCCTTATCAGCATACAGTTTATTTCTTTTAATGAGTGCCATTTTACAGATTTCATAATCGGCAGCCGATTTAAGATAGTTTTGCAATAAGCCTTGAATCTCTTCATCCTGAGCGTCATCAATTAAAAGCACATTTAGGTACTCCTCTACAGTTTCTTTTGTTTTACCCAAATCAGCATATAAACCGCCCAATTCAGCAGAAAATAACAAAGCAGTTTTGAGAACCTCACGTCCCCTTAACAAAGCTTCAACTGCCAATAACTTTTCATTACGTTTTTGAAAACCCAATGATAAATCAAGAATTCCAACAGGGGAAAATGGTACATTTTTAATTAGTTCTTTTTGATAATCTTCTGCCTTTTGTTGTTTACCAAAAACCTTGTAAACATAGGCCAAATCAACCTTGTAGGAATAATTTGATTCAAAGCGTTTGCTTTGCTTTTTAGTTAACTTTACCGCGGCATCTTCGTCTTTTAAACTGATATAACAACTTAAAAGATTATCATAAAAATAAACAGAAGAAGTATTCTTATTGAGCAATTTCTCATAAATATCAGCTGCTTTTCTGAATTCAGCATTAGCAAAATATTGTCCTGCCAATTGTTCATCTGCTTTCTGAGCAAACGCTACAAAACCAGAGCAGAATAAAGAAACAAAAACGAAAATAAATTTGATAAATCTGTGCATCATAAAAAAACGAAAATAGCTCGAAAGATTCAATGTTTATAAGGAACGAATATTTGACAGCAAAATTTTTCGTTTATTGCAAGAAAAAAACATTGAGTGTTATTAAAAAACTTGCTGGTCAAACTGCAATTTACGGACTAAGCACAATAGTTGGAAGATTTATAAATTATCTGCTTGTACCCATACAAACAAGGGTATTTAATCAGGCACAATTTGGTATTATATCCGGTTTATTTGCTTACATCACTTTCTTAAATGTGTTATTAACACATGGCATGGAAACTGCATTTTTTAGGTTTGCAGAAAAAAGAAACCATGAAAATGCAGTTTATTCAACCTCATTAAAATCGGTAGGAATCTTAAGTATTCTCTTCGCAAGCTTGGTTTTTCTTTTTGCTGAGCAGATATCTGATATCACTGAAATGGGAGCAAAAGCCATATACATTCAACTTGTAGCAGCGATAATTGCTTTGGATGCTATCAGTTCAATTCCATTCGCCCTTTTAAGAAGACAAAACAAAGCACTAAGATTTGCAATTATAAAAAATGCAGGAATTGCAATCAATATTCTACTTAACTTATATTTTCTTCTATTATGCCCTTATTGGTTTAAAAACCATGGAACATTGTTACCATTTTATGAAAATCCACTAGATATTGGAGTTATCTTTTTTGCAAATCTTGCTTCTAGTTTACTGTCATTTCTTTTATTGATTCCGCAAATGAGGGAAATAACATTAAGCGCAGAAAAAGGACTTTATAAAGAAATGTTGGCATACGCTTTACCAATGATGCTTGTTGGATTTGCAGGTATGATTAATGAAACAATTGACAGAATTTTACTAATAAAATTAATCCCAGACAAAGAATTAGCATTAAGAATGACGGGTATTTATGCCGCCAATTACAAGTTATCGATTATTATTACCCTTTTTATACAAGCATTTAAATATTCAGCTGAACCGTTTTTCTTTTCTCATTCAAAAAACTCAGATAAAAGAACAGTTTATGCCGATGTAATGAACACTTTTATTTTGGTTTGTTTAGGAATATTTCTCATGGTAACCTTAAATATTCGATTGTTTGATGCTTTTATAGGAAAGGATTTTAGAGAAGGAATTCATATCGTACCTATTTTGCTTTGGGCCAATATATTTTTAGGAATGTATTACAATATCAGTATTTGGTATAAAATAACTGATCAAACAGGCAAAGGAGCCAATATTTCAGTTAT
>JAIYDG010000261.1 GCA_027487625.1 Bacteroidota bacterium | reverse complement strand
GTGACAAACAGCGCATTTTTCTTTATAAAGAGTAGTACCAGAAGTCAATGATTTTGCATCGGTCATTAATTTAACTGAATTTTCATCAATTGCATTTCCTGCCAATTTCAAATAAGCTTCTTTTTCGGTGTTAGCAATTGCTACTTGTTCTTTGTACTCATCATCTTGAAGTTTAGAAAACTTAAAATAATGGTAATTGAATAAGTAAATAATAGCAACAATGATAGTAGTATAGAAAATAAAATTAAACCAAGGCGGAGTGGGATTATCTAATTCACTGATTCCATCGAAGTCTTCATCCATACGAAGTTCTTCTTCTGTTTTTTCTGATTTAACAGCAGCAAATTTATCCCACCAGGTAAGTTGTGGACGACCATCAGTATTTTTTAAACCTTTGATAGCGTTTGTAAGAATGTTCAACAATAAGAAAAGGAATACCAATAATACAACGTTTACAACTATTAAAATAGCTGAAAGACTTACTGGTTCCGATGCAGCCTTAGTGGCTTCCTGGGCATTTGTCACTCCTGCTAAAAGAATGAGAACGGCCAAACTGAAATATTTTTTATTCATGAGTTGCATGGGTTATTTAATCTAAGGGTTTATTTTTCATGTCATTGAAATAAGTCTTATCTGTTCTCCATATCCAGATTAAAACTCCCGCAAAAAAGCTCATGAAAACTATTAGTGAGAATATCAAATATCCGTTCTCAATCCCTGTCATTGCTGAAATATGTTGTCTAAACATTGTTTTAATTTTTAATGGTTACAGAATTCAAATAAGACTTAAAATGAAATTTATTTACTTGCTGTTTTACTCAATTTAATATCAGTTCCCAGTCTTTGTAAGTATGCAATCATGGCAATAATTTCCTTGTTTGCATCAACAGGATATCCCTCTTTAACTAAACCTGCTGCAATTTTTTCTGCTTGCACTTTTAAATCAGCTTCAGCTTTTTCTGCATATCCTTTTTCATAAGGAACACCTAAAGTTTGCATGGCGCTAATTTTATCAGCTGTATTTGATGTATTCAAATCATTTTCTGCAAGCCAAGGGTAAGCAGGCATAATAGAACCTGGCGACATTGAACCTGGTTCAATCATGTGGTTATAATGCCAGCTATCAGGATATTTTCCACCAACGCGCATCAAATCCGGACCAGTACGTTTAGAACCCCATAAGAATGGATGGTCATAAACATATTCTCCAGCTTTTGAATACTCACCATATCTTTCTGTTTCACTACGGAAAGGACGAATCATTTGAGAATGGCAACTTACGCAACCTTCACGGATGTAAATATCACGTCCTTGTAACTCTAATGGTGTATATGGTTTTACACTTGTAATGGTTGGAATATTACTCTTGATGGTTAGCATAGGAATAATTTCTATCACACCACCAATTAAAATAACCAAAATAGTTAATACCATAAAAGTAATTGGTTTACGCTCGAAAGCTTTATGCCAGTAACTATGTGAACCATGAGCAACATAATCTTTTTCTAATGCTGGAGCTTCTGCATCTTCATTAGCAATTAATTTGCCAGAAGCAGCAGTTTTAATTAAGTTATAACCCATGATAAACACACCACTTAAAAACATTGTTCCACCAATTGAACGCATTACATGCATTGGTAAAACCTGTAATGTTGTTTCAAGGAAGTTTGGATATTTTAACAAACCTTCTGGTAAAAACTCTTTCCACATCATACCTTGAGCAAATCCACTCCAGTACATTGGAATTGCATAGAATAGTATTCCTAATGTTGAAATCCAAAAGTGGATATTGGCTAATGATTTACTATATAATTTAGTACCATATATTTTTGGTACCATCCAGTAAAACATACCAAAAGTCATCAAACCATTCCATCCTAAAGCACCTGTATGAACGTGTGCAACAATCCAGTCTGTAAAGTGAGCAATTGCATTTACATTTTTCAATGAAAGCAATGGACCTTCAAAAGTAGCCATACCGTAAGCAGTAACACCTACTGCAAAGAATTTCAAAACAGGCTCATCTCTTACTCTGTCCCAAGCACCACGAAGTGTTAACAATCCATTGATCATACCACCCCAAGATGGAGCAATCAACATAATTGAAAATACAACACCTAATGATTGTGCCCAATCAGGTAATGAAGAATATAATAAATGGTGAGGACCAGCCCAGATGTATAAGAAAATTAATGTCCAGAAGTGTAAAATAGAAAGTTTATAAGAATAAACCGGTCTGTTTACAGCTTTTGGCAAGAAATAGTACATCAAACCTAAATAAGGAGTAGTTAAAAAGAATGCTACTGCATTATGTCCGTACCACCATTGTACCAAGGCATCCTGAACACCAGCATATAACATGTAACTTTTAGTCATGCTAATTGGTAATTCAAAAGAGTTAACAATGTGTAAAACTGCAACTGTAACAAATGTTGCTAAGTAGAACCAAATAGCAACGTACATGTGACGCTCTCTACGTTTGATAATAGTACCAATCATATTGATACCGAAAACTACCCATACCAAAGCAATTGCAATATCAATAGGCCATTCTAATTCAGCATATTCTTTTGATGTTGTAAGTCCCAATGGCAACGTAACCGCAGCGGCAACAATAATTAACTGCCAGCCCCAAAAGTGAATATTACTCAGTAAATCACTGAATAATCTTGCTTTACAAAGGCGTTGTAATGAATAATAAATACCTGCGAAAATTGCATTACCAACGAATGCAAAAATGACCGCATTGGTATGAAGTGGTCTTAAACGACCGAAAGAAGTGTAAGGTATGCCTAGATTTAATGCAGGATAATATAGCTGCACGGCTATAATTACACCTACCAGCATACCAACGATTGCAAAGATTGTTGATGCAATCATGAAATTCCGGACTATCCGGTTGTCATACGAGAATTGTTCTACTTGCATGGGGGTTTATAGTATTGATATTATGTCACCAAAAATATCAGCATAATTATGGCTAAAATATGACAGGGGTTAGTTTGCTTCATGACTTTTATCAGAATGAAAATTATTGGTAGGCCTTCAATTTATTGAGGCATTAAGCACATTACAAGCAAAAAAAATAGCCACATCAAACGATATGGCTATTTCAAAATCAGAGAAACTTAATATTTCAAAAAAATCGCTACTACTTTTTTATTTCGACTTCTTCCTTTTTTATAATAGCATCATCAAACAACATTCTAACAGATGGTGTGTAATCATCTTCCATTTGCCCAGATTTAACTGTCCAGATAAATGCAGCTAAAAAGCCAAGTGCCATTACTAAACTTACTCCTATCAATAAAAATATAATATTCATCTTAATTTATTTATTACTATTTGTAAAAATGCCGTTTTTCATAGCAAAGAATGTAGTCATTCCTGTTGTAAAAACTATAACTGATATTGAACTGACAGGCATTAAAATTGCTGCAATTAATGGTGATAGTATTCCTTGAACTGCAAAACTTAAACCTACCAGATTGTACATTAAAGAAATTACAAAACTTAATCTTATTACTAATAATGTATGATTCGCAAATTTGAAAAACTTACCAGTGTTTTCGAAAACAGATGCATCCATGATAGCATCGCTGGCTGGTGAAAAATGTGCAGTATTTTCTGTTACAGAAATTCCTAAATCAGCAACCTTTAAAGCTCCTGCATCATTTAATCCATCTCCTATCATTGCGGTTGTTTGTCCGTTTGCTCTAAGCTGGTCAATAAACAACATTTTATCTGCTGGACTTTGATTAAATCTCATTTCTGAATTTTGAGGAAAGAACTTAGCCATCGTTACTTTTTCAGTATCTCTATCCCCACTTAACAAACTAAGTTTTCTTTCCAAACTTAATTCATTCAAAACTTCAGTTAAATGATTACGATAAGCATGTTTGATTTCAAAAAAACCTAACAATTCCTGGTTGAATTCAATATAAACCAAAGAAGCCAAATCATTTGTTGCACTATTTACTTTTACGCCTAAATAAGATGCACTTCCCAACCTAATTGTATTTTTGGCAATTTTAGCACTTAAACCTTTTCCTTGAATTTCAGAAAACTCATCAACAGGAATTAAAATAGAATCTTGCTTTAAATATGAACTTATTTTTTTACTTAAGGGATGTACAGATTGGTTACAAATACTGTAAACATAATTGTTTAATTCAGTTGTTAATTCATGTCCATGAAAAACCACTCCAGCATCAGATGAATCTGTTAAGGTACCAGTTTTATCAAAAACTATATGTTTTATCTTGGCCATTTTCTCTACTACTTCAGGCCCCTTCAAATACAACTTGGCTCTTCCTAATAATCGCATTGCATTTCCTAAAGCAAATGGACTAGATAAAGCCAAAGCACAAGGACAAGCAATAATAAGAACAGCTGTAAATGCATCTAAACTTTTTGAAGGATCTTGAACTAACCAAAACAAAGCTGATGTTATAGCTATACCTAACAAGAAAAAAGTAAAATACTTACTTACCATGGTTTGAAAACTTTCCATTTGACTTTTTGATTCTTTAGAAAATTGTTCAGAATTCCATAATTGAGTAAGGTAACTTTGAGAAACATGTTTGCAAACTTCCAACTCTAGATTTCCTGAAGTTTGACGACCACCTGCATACACCAATTCACCTAATGTTTTATGAATAGCAACACTTTCTCCTGTAACGAAGCTAAAATCAATTTGGGCATCACCTTTTAGGAGAATTGAATCGGCAGGAATAATTTCGTTATTTCTTATTAAAATTCTATCTCCAATTTTCAAATTGCTAACTGGAACAGTAGTTTCTGAATTATCGCTAATAACAGAAACAGCAACTGGGAAATACGATTTGTAATCACGTTCAAATGAAATAGTATCAATAGTTCTTTGTTGAACCCATTTACCTAATAAAAGAAAGAAGACTAAACCTGCAAGTGTATCAAAATAACCTAAACCAGTATGAGAAAAAATCTCATAAGTGCTTCTAACAAACATAACTAAAATCCCTAAAGCTAAAGGGAAATCAATATTGATTATTCGCTTTTTTAGGCTTTTATATGCTGAAATAAAATAATCACTCGAACTATATAAAAATGTAGGTAGAGCTAGAAAGAAATTCAAGTAACCAAATAGATAAGAAAATGTTGATTTTGAAAATGCATCTAAACCAAAATATTCTGGAAAACTAATAAGCATGATATTGCCAAAACAAAATCCAGCAACACCAACTCTATATAATAATTTATTATTGGTTTCAATCTTCTTTTTACCTTCTAAATCGTTTAAGTTTAAAGAAGGTTCATATCCTATAGAAGCAAGTAATTCCACCAAAGATTTAAGTGAAAGAACATTGTGATCGAAACTTATGATTAATTGTTTCTTTAAAAAATCAACCCTACTACTTTTTACTCCCCTTTCCAACTTGTATAAACTTTCCAAAAGCCAAATGCAACTACTACAATGCATAGTTGGAATATGAAAAGTAATTCTGGAAATTTTTTCATCAGAATATTGAATGAGTTGTCTTTTGATTTGCTCATCATCAAGAAAATTAAACTTTACTTTTGAAACAGGATTTTTTCTAGTTGTTCCTGGCGAATCTTGTAAATTATAATATTCACAAAGATTGTTCTGCGATAAAATTTCATAAACCTGCTGACATCCATTGCAACAAAAATCCTTTTCCTCAAAAGTTAAATGAGTATTTTGAATGGTATCTCCACAATGGAAACAGGCTACTTTTTTCTTTTCAACCTTTACCATAGTTTAACCAAGAAAAATAGAACGTTTAGGATTCATAAAAAATGAGTTTTGCTTATGTAAAAGCATATCATCAATAATTTCATCTTTGTTAACTCCTGAAACCAATAAAAATTGGTCAAGACTTGCAAGCAAAACCAATAAATCTTTATAATAATTTTCTGGGTATACTCTTTGAATAGAAAAATGCTGTTTGTAGTTTTTTAAATAATCAATAACACTTTTCTCTTGTGTTGCGCTATCAGCAGTTACTACAACATTTAAGAAGAGTTTATTCTCATCAATTTGATCATTCATTAAATACATAAAAAGTTTTATTGCATCAAAAGAACGTTTACTACCATCATATAATAAGACAATATTCTTAAACGTTTGCTGCTCGCCAGATAACAATAAAACCGGACACTTAGTATTTCTAAGCATGGCTTTAATGCTTGCAAAAGAATACTTATCTATATTCTCTTTATTAAAAATATCTTTACCAATTAAGAAAATATCGTTGTATAAACTTTGGTTAACAAGATTAGAATCAACATCTTTTTGAGACAAATAAACCTTAGTTTTTAACTCTAATTCATCACATTTACCCACGAATCTTTCAATAAATTCATTGCTATTTTCAAGATTTGTATGCAAAATTCTTTCTAAAATCTCTGATCTAGTATATTGATTATTAAGAAAATCTGTATGATCAAAAGCTTCATGCAAATTCTTAGAACTTATTCCTTCAACAAAAGCCCCTTGGTAAATATTTTCGTCATTTTTGAAAATTCGGAGAGAACAATCAAGCAATCTTTCTGCTTTTGAAGTTCCATCCATAAGTATGAGCATATTTTTAATCACGGCCTTTTGACATTAATATAACAAAAATAGATTGTTCCTAAAAAGCCAAAAATGACTAACCTCAGCAGGCCTTATGATTTAAGTCATGTAAAAGATTTGTCAACTAAAACCCCTGTGTATCAAGCAAGGAGCATGTATAATCATAGCCTATGTCAAAAATTTTCTTTGATGCTGATGCTTTAAATAAATTATAATCCATTAGACCTGGAGGTTCAATAAACAGGTTACACTTTTCAATTGATGGTAAAATATTGGCTCTTAATCCAATATGAACAATTCTATCAGCGTAGTTACGAATTCGAAATTTATCAGAAAGGTTTTTAACAGGATTTACATAAACACCAATAATTTTATCGGTTTTTCCTAATAATGGTTGAACAGGCAAATTGTTCATTAATCCGCCATCAACATAAAGGCTGCCATTAATTTCATATGGTCTGATAATTATGGGAAGAGCCATTGATGCCATTATTCCATCAACCAAATTTCCACTTTCGAAAACTTCTATACTTGCCTTACTAAGGTTTGTAGCTGAAATAAAAAGTGGGAGTTTTAAGTCTTCAAAACTTTTTGCTCTTAGAAACTTAGTTAATGTAATTTTTAATCCATCTGGTTTCAGAAATCCTAAGCGAGGCGCTCTTATCTTCAGCATTTTGAAAACTTCAAGCCCATTTAATAAATCAAAAATTTCATCTGGAGTATATCCATCGGCATAAAGAGCACCAATTATAGCACCAGCACTTACTCCTGAAATTACAGAAGGATAAATTGCTCTTTCATTTAAAGCTTTAAGTGCACCCAAGTGGGCGAATCCGCGGACTCCTCCACCAGATAAAACAATTCCTACAGGGTATTGCAAATTATACCGAAGCGTGTGAAATTTTCTCTAAAGCCTGGCGATTTAGGATTCGAATTTTCTTTCCCTCCATATCGATTAACTTATCATTTTTAAATTCCGATAACAATCTAATTACAGTCTCTGTTGCGGTACCAACAATATTTGCGATATCTTCTCTAGGCAGCGTAACTGCAATTAAATTATCAAGTGTTTGCTCTTCAAGATGAAAGGTTTGATGAAGAAACAACAGGGTTTCTGCTAATCTTTCACGAACACTTTTTTGAGCTAAACTTTGAATTTTTTCATCAGCAATTCCTAAATCATGACACAATGATTTTAACATCATTTTATTGATTTGAGGATTTTTTTCTACCAATTCCATGAAAACACTTTTAGGTATAAAGCATGAAATTGTATCTTCTATGCAAGTTGCTGTTGCAACCAATGGCTCATCAGCAATTAATGCACGGTAACCTAAAAATTCACCATCTCTGGCAAATCTTATGATTTGTTCTTTACCATCTTTATTAGATCTGGTTAATTTAACCGAACCCTTACTAAGGCAATAAATTCCCAAAGGAATATTGTCTTCATAAAACATTGCCTGCCCTTTTTTGTAATGGCTACAAGTTTTAGACATAGATACCTTTTCCTTTTCTTCAGGAGTGCAAAACTGAAGGAAGGAAATGCTTCCGGCATCGCAGTGTTGGCATTCTAAGTAAATTTTTTGCATTGTGACAAAAGTATATGAAACCGACCTAAAAATAAAACAATTCTCTGATTTGTAAAATTTTAATTTTCACCAAGCCAAGTTTTGAAAAAATGCTCTTGCTCAACACTTTGCGATTGCATTTTTCTAAAATTAACTTCAAACAAACCTTCATTAGTTTTGAAAAATTCCAATTCACAACCAATTAATTCTAAAACTTCCTTTAAATATTGGTCGTATTTTCCTTTTCCAAATACCAAATCATTAAAATATGATTTAAATGATGTTCCCGAAATCTCTTCCAATAAATGCTGATAATCTTTATGACGATAACCTCTACCCAATTTAAAAGTACTTTCATACAAGGCTAACATTACATCATCTAATCGTTTTTTGAAAGAAGTACTTTTTAAAATCATTATATCTGCAATTAGTGCAATAATCATTCCTTCTGTATAAATGGAAACCTTTCGACCTTTAACACCTGGAACATAACCATCTAACCAAGTATCGAAACTGGAATTTGCCAATGAGTAATTAAATCTACCATTGTTATTATAATGTTTAGTAAAATCAGAGGAGATACTTGAAGAGTATTGCTCCCAATTCCAAACTCCACTTCTTTTTAATAAAACATCACCATAATAAGTAGTTACACCTTCATAAATATATCCTAATTCACTATAATTTTCCCTAGTAAAATCATATGGAAACATTTCAGCAGGTCTTATTCTTTTTACGTTCCATAAATGAAATAATTCATGGCAACTTATAGCCAAGAAATCATCATAAAAATCAGGACTGCCAAATTCGTTTGCAGGGCCCATGGCTATAACTGTTGAATCTGAATGTTCAACTCCATGACGGAATTTATAAGGTAATAAAGGATATAAAAAATGGAATTCAGGGCAAGGAATTTCTCCAAAAATTTTGGCCTGAATTCTTGTATAATTTCTGGTATCTTCTTCTAATTGTCTAAAATTCAAAGTTTCAATTCCATAAAACCAAAAATGAATCAAACAATTACTCTCCTCAAAAGAATGATGTAGGAGTTTTGAAGAAGCCATAAACGGACTATCAGCAAACTGATCAAAATTTATCGCTTTAATTAATTTATTATCCGATTTTAACTGGCAGGCAATTTTGTATGAATCAGGAATTTCCAAACTTAGTTCACATGGCTCATTAATTCTGCCATCAACATACATAAAACAATTTACTGGATTGATATAAACTATTTCAGAATCAATATAGGAAGCTCCTGCATCAAATTGATTCGCATAGTATTCATAACAAATTGTAAACTCAGATAAACCCTGACAAGATATTTCCCAGCTGTCTTTACTAAGTTTTTTCCAGACTAACTCCGTCCCGGAATTATTTATAGCACAAAACGACCTTATGTTTTTCGCATAATTGGCCAATTCGTAACGTCCCGGCCTCCAACTTGGAAGCTGCAACTTTAAAAAATGCTCTCCTCTGGTTTGAATAATTGTTTCTATTCTAACAAAATGAGGCTCTTGGTTTGAAATGATTAGCTTGTATCGCATATTGCAACACAAATATGGACATTGCTTACATAGTTACAATTAGCTCCGTGCTAATTTTATTAATTTTTTCTGCACTTTCTTTTTTTCAAAGTCAGAATTTACGTTTCCAACTTTGGTTTATTCTTATTGCTGGAATCAATATCGGAATTCTAACAAGTTTAATTTTAATCAATTATACCAGCAAAAGCGCTTTGATTTGGCCAGGACTTTTATTAGTTTTTATAATTAATAAAGTGCTTGAAATTAGAAAATACTTGTAATTCAGTTTATTTTCCATTTCTAAAAAACATGTTCTACACCGGCCCCAAATAGCGCAAAATCGTATTTAACGGGGTCGTTTTTATCCATTAACTTTAAGTTATTGGTTAATTCTATTGCCGATTTCCAATCGTTCTGTTCCCTTTCCAATAAGCCAAATTTTCTTGCAACTCTTGCAACATGTAAATCTAATGGGCATATTAATTGGCTTGATTTGATTTCTTTCCAAATACCAAAATCAACTCCATTTGAATCTTTTCTTACCATCCACCTTAAAAACATATTCAAACGTTTACAGGCAGAACCCTGATTTGGTGATGAAATATGCTTTTGGGTCCTCACTGGAACATCAGTCAAAGAAAAAAAATTAGCTCTAAATGTATTCAAGCCTGATTCAATTGTGGATTCCGACTTTAAGACCTTATTTAAAAATGCATATTCCAAAGAATCATTTTTTGAATACCAGAATTTAAGGAATTCAATAAAATACAATAAATCAGTATCATTAAAAGTTCGATGAACAAAACCCAACATTTTTGACAAATCTCTTTCTTGGTGTTTGATGATAAATTCATAGGGAGAATTATCCATTCTATTCAATAAATCATTGGCTTTGTTAAGAATTGTTACTCTTTGTCCCCAAGCAAAAACAGCTGCAAACAAACCAGCTATTTCAATATCTTGTTTTTTCGAAAATTGATGAGGTATTGAAACGGGGTCTAATTCTATAAAATGAGTTTGATTATAATGCTTTTCCAAGGCATTCATTAATTCAACAGTTTCCTTTTTTATTTTAATCATTTCAACCAATACTAAAGCAAACATCCCATTTATCAAATCATATTTTGATATTATGAAAGTAAAAACTTGATTTGCTTTGCTTTTAAACGAACCAAATATTTTAAATTAACCATATGAGAATTAAAAACATGATGATGCTAGGCGTTGTTAGTGCAGGACTTACATTAGGCTCATGCAATAGCGACAACAAAAAAGCAGGAGCAGAAACTGCTTCGAATTTTGAGGTAGAATGCGATCAATTCGCCGATTTACAAGTACTTCGTTTCGAAATCCCAGGATTTGAAACTTTAACTGCCCAACAAAAAGAATTAGCTTACTATTTATATGAAGCTGCAAATTGTGGTAGAGATATTATTTACGACCAACACTACAAACACAATCTTAGAATCAGAAAAACTTTAGAAGCAATATTGAATTCTTATAATGGTGATAAAAATTCAGAAGATTGGAAAAATTTCGAAACTTATGCAAAGCGTGTGTTCTTTTCTAACGGAGTTCACCACCATTACAGCAATATTAAATTTGTACCAACTTGTAGTGCCGAATATTTTGCAAAATTAGTAGCAGGTTCTGATGCTGCTGCAATTCCAATGAACGGCCAATCGGCAGCGGATTTCATTAAAGAAATGACTCCAATTATTTTTGATGCTAATTTAGATGCGAAAACAGTGAATCTTGCTTCTGGCATTGATAATGTTACAGCAAGTGCCAATAACTTCTACGAAGGTGTTACTCAAAAAGAAGTTGAAGCTTTTTATACATCTAAAATTGACCCAAATGATGCACAACCAATTTCATGGGGACTAAATTCTAAAATGACCAAAGAAAATGGTGTGATTGTAGAAAAAGTTTGGAAGCAAGGTGGAATGTACGGCGCTGCAATAGATAAAATCATTTACTGGTTAGAAAAGGCGGTTAATGTTGCAGAAAACGACAAGCAAAAGAAAGCTTTAACTTTATTGGTTGAATATTATAAAACTGGTGATTTAAAGAAATGGGATGAATACAATATCGCTTGGGTAAATGATACTGAAAGCAGATTAGATGTAGTAAATGGGTTTATAGAAGTTTATGGTGATGCAATTGGAAAACGTGCAACTTTTGAATCGGTTGTAAGTTTGAAAGATTTAGAAGCTACAAAACGTATTGCAGCTATTGCTAAAGAAGCTCAATGGTTCGAAGACCACTCTCCTATTTCAGATTCTCATAAAAAGAAAAATGTAAAAGGAATTACAGCTAAAGTTATAACAGTTATTCAAGAAGCCGGTGATGCGGCTCCTTCAACTCCAATTGGAATTAACCTACCAAATGCAAATTGGATTAGACAACAACATGGTTCTAAATCGGTTTCTCTTGGAAATATTGTTCATAGTTATAATGTTGTTGGCGCTAAAAGTCCTATGATGAAGGAGTTTGCATTAACTCAAGAAGAAATTGAAAGAAATGCAAAATATGGTTCATTAGGAAGCGATTTACATACAGATATGCATGAAGTAATTGGACATGCTTCAGGTATCATCAATCCTGGTGTTGGCGACCCTGACCAAACTTTAAAAAACTATGCAAGTACATTAGAAGAAGCACGTGCCGATTTAGTTGCTCTTTATTATGTAATGGATCCAAAATTGGTTGAATTAGGTGTAATGCCAAGTTTAGAAGTTGGAAAAACTGAATATGATAACTATATCAGAAATGGTCTAATTACTCAATTAACCCGTTTAAATATTGGCGAAAACTTAGAAGAAGCACACATGCGTAACAGACAATTAAACGCTAAATGGGCCTATGAAATGGGTAAAAAAGACAATGTTATCGAATTCGTTAAAAAAGATGGCAAAACTTATGTGAAGGTTAATAATTACGAAAAACTTCGTGAATTATTTGGAATGTTATTGAAAGAAATCCAACGTATTAAATCTGAAGGCGACTACAAAGCTGCAACAGATTTAGTAGAAGGCTACGGAGTTAATGTTGATCAAACTTTATTAAAAGAAGTAAAAGAAAGATTCGAGAAATTGAATGTTGCTGCTTATAAAGGATTTGTTCAACCTAAATTAGTTCCAGTAATGGAAGGCGATAAAATCATCAACGTAAATGTTGAATATCCAAACAACTTCTTACAAAACCAATTGGAATTAGGTAAAAACTATGGTTTCTTACCTGTGAAAAACTAATTCAAAGTACATTTTTAGAAAAGCCCGGAAGAAATTTCGGGCTTTTTTTATGAAATTTCTTCTCACTGATAACGTGAAGTTTACATTACCATTTGTAAATTTTATGAATCTTTTTGTAAAGTTTAATTTACTTATGGTAAAACTAATCATACATTTGAATTACCAATTAAATTTATTATGAAAACCACATTATTGCTTCCTAACAAGTACAAAATCTATGGATGGATTTTGTTCATTACAAGTTTAGTTATTGGTTTACTCTCTTTAATTTATGGATTCAAAGACGAACTAATTCATTTCAAAACTTTTGCTATTGCATCAGGTGGAGGATTCTCGAAATCGGATTACTTTACTGTAATTGAAAATGACATGACCTTCACCATTTTTGGCATCTTATTTATTACTGGAGGATTGTTAATTAGTTTTTCAAAAGTTAAAAACGAAGATGAATTTACGAATGAAATCAGGTTAAATTCAATTATGTGGGCTGTCCTAATTAACTTTTTATTATTACTTTTTGCATTTGTATTTATTTTCGGAAATCATTTTATAACAGTAATGATTGGCAACATGTTCACCACCCTCATTATTTTCATAGCTAGGTTTCACTACAAAATTTATCAAGTTTCTAAAATCGATTCCAATGAAGAATAATATAAGGGTAGAAAGAGCCATCAAAAACATTACCCAAGAAGAGTTGGCTAAACAAATATCGGTTAGTAGGCAAACCATTAATGCAATGGAATCGAATAAGTACATTCCATCCACAATGCTTGCTTTAAAAATTGCAAGATATTTTGGAAAACCTGTTGAAGATATTTTTCAACTTGAAGAAACAGATTAATTACATTTACAAATCCAATTAACTAAATTGCAGCTATTCAAATTTTAAAATCAAGAAAATGAAAAAAATATTATTTTTAGGACTCATGTTAGTTCTACAAACATTTGCTCAGGCACAAGAATTTGAGCTCGGCATAAAACTGGGAGTAAATAGTGGGAAAAGTCAGTTAAAAGACCTTCAAAACTATTCTTTAAATGCAGATGCCGCCGCAAAATTACATGGTGGAGTTTATGCAAGATTAAAACTTTGGGCAGTTGGAATATATGTTCAACCTGAATGTTTAATTACTACTCGTGCTTCTGATTTAACAATTTCAGGTAGCAACCTAAGCACCAATTCTAATGTTAAAGACATTACAGTTAAACACAGTGGATTGTATGCTGATGTACCAGTATTACTTGGTATGAAATTCATTAAACTTTTTAGGGTTTATGCTGGACCAAATTTTCAATTTTTATTGAATCAAAATACTGAAATTCCAACACAAGCTGATTTAGTTAAAAAGTTTGATTTAAAATCAAACACAACTGGAATTGTTATTGGTGCTGGCGTAGACGTTTGGAGATTAAGAGGTGATATTCGTTGGGATTATTCAAATAATTTGGGTTCAAATGTTCAATTCAATGGAACTCAACCAAGTTTAAGAAGTTCAATGATTTCTTTCCAAATTTCTTATAAACTATTTGGCGTTCTTTAAATATGAATGTTGAGATTTTTAGAGATTATTGTCTATCAAAAAAAGGAGCTGAAGAAACATTTCCGTTTGATGAAACCACTTTAGTTTTTAAAGTTGGCAACAAAATGTTTTGTTTAATTGGCCTTGAAAATTCAGACCGCTGTAATTTAAAATGCGACCCAGAAAAAGCCATTGAATTAAGACAACAGTATGAATCAATTGTTCCTGGTTGGCATATGAGTAAAACACATTGGAATACAGTTCATTTCAATATGGATGTGAGTGATAAGTTAATTTTTGAACTAATTGACCATTCATACGAATTGGTGTACAATAGTTTACCTAAAAAAATCAAAACAGAAATTGATGAATTACAGGAACTTTAGCTTAAAATAATCCAACAAAAAGCTCATCATAAAAAAAGCTCAAGAAAAATGAAAATTTCTTGAGCTTTTTTCATTTGGTTTTGTTTCTTTGCTCAATACTCATGCATATATTTCAAAACAAATCATTAAAACCCTATAATACTTTCGGCATTGAAGCCAAGGCTGAACAGTTTGTTGAAGTCAATACACCTGAAGAAGTTCAGGTATTGTGTCAGACTTTTAATTTGGTAGACAGAAAACTATTGGTATTAGGAGGAGGTTCTAACATCCTTTTAACTGGGGATTTTAGTGGAATGGTTATCAAAGTAAATCTTAAAGGTTTAGATGTTATTCGTGAAGATGAAAATCATGTTTGGGTAAAAGCAATGGCCGGCGAAAAATGGCATGATTTCGTGGTTTATTGTGTGAACAGAAACTATGCAGGAGTTGAAAATTTATCATTGATTCCAGGATGTGTTGGAGCTGCTCCCATGCAAAATATTGGAGCCTATGGTTCTGAAATAAAAGATACTTTTGAAGAACTATTTGCCATTGAAATTGAAAGTGGCAAACTGGTAAAGTTCAACAATAAAGATTGCGGATTTGGTTATAGAGAAAGCGTTTTTAAAAATGAACTTAAAGGAAAATACATCATTATTTCGGTTACATTTAAGTTGAGTAAAAAACCAAATTTAAATACAACTTATGGTGCCATTCAAGAAACTTTGAACAAAAAAGGTATTAGCCAACCAAGCATAAAAGAAGTTAGTGATGCTGTTATTTCAATTCGCCAGAGTAAACTTCCCGACCCAAAAGAACTTGGCAATTCTGGAAGTTTTTTCAAAAACCCAGAAATCAGTAACGAAAAATTCCAATCATTAAAAAGCCAATACCCTGAATTACCAGGTTATCCAACTAGCCCCGGACAAACAAAAATTGCAGCTGGTTGGCTCATTGAACAATGTGGTTGGAAAGGAAAAGTTGTTGGAAATACAGGTGCTCACAAAAATCAAGCCTTGGTTTTAGTCAATTATGGTGAGGCAACTGGAGCAGAAATTCTCAATTTAGCAAAAGCCATTCAAGATTCTGTGAAGGAAAAGTTTGGAATTCAAATCAATCCTGAGGTAAATATCATTTAATAAGTTACTAGTTATTTGGTGCATTCAATTTCGCAAAGCATATTTGCGGGTTCAAATGGCTAGAAAAAAGAAAGAACCCAAATATTATCCAAATCTCCTCATTACCAATGCAGGAAGTGAAGGTAAAAGTATCGCTCGTGTAGACGGAAAAGTGATAATGGTAGATTATGCAGTTCCGGGTGATATTGCAAATGTTAAAACAACCTATCAAAAACATAAATTCGAAACTGGCTTTATTGAAGAACTTATTCAGGCTTCTCCTGATAGGGTTGAAACTTTTTGTGAGCACTTCGGTACTTGTGGAGGATGCAAATGGCAACAGATGAGCTATGAAGCGCAACTTCGCTACAAACAACAACAGGTAGTTGATGCTTTTCAAAGAATTGGAAAATTTGAATATCCTGAATTAGATCCTATCATTGGTTCCGAAAAAACCAGGTATTACCGAAATAAACTGGAGTATTCTGCCACAGAAAGAAAATGGTTTACAAATCTGGATGATAAAACCGACATGCCTGATGAAGAACATATCGGATTAGGTTACCATATACCTGGAAGATTCGATAAAGTTTTTGATGTTTTTAATTGCCATTTAATGGACGATTTAAACAATAATATCAGAAATGAAATCAAAGAATTCTCTAAACAAAATGGAATCTCCTTCTTTAAATTATACCAACAAACCGGTTTACTTAGAAATATCATTTTAAGAAATAACTCCAAAAACGAATGGATGCTTGTTGTTTGTTTTGGTGAAGATGATGAAGCACTAAGGGAAAAATTAATGAGTCATTTGAAAGTTAAATTCCCTGAAATTACTTCTTTATTATATGTAATTAATACAAAGAAGAACGATACCATTTTTGATTTACCAGTTGAAGTATATTCTGGCGAAAACTATTTAATCGAAAGTTTAGAAGGAATCAATTTTCAAATTGGACCAAAATCATTCTTCCAAACCAATACTGATCAAACATTAAATTTATACGGAAAAGCTAGAGAATTTGCTGGTTTAACAGGTAATGAAAATGTTTATGACTTATATACTGGGGTTGGAACCATTGCTTTATTTATGGCAAAAATGGCTAAACAGGTTATTGGAATTGAATATGTTCCACAAGCTATAGAAGATGCTAAAATCAACGCCGAAATCAACAATATCAATCATGTTAGTTTTTATGCAGGTGATATGAAAGATGTTTTAAATGATGAATTGATAGCAAAACATGGCAAACCTGATGTAATAATAACAGATCCACCAAGAGCTGGAATGCATCCTGATGTTTGTACAAAATTAATGGAACTTAAAGCACCTAAAATAGTTTATGTTAGTTGTAATCCTGCTACACAAGCAAGAGATATTGCTATGATGCAAGAAGTTTATAAAGTAACAAAAGTTCAGCCTGTCGACATGTTTCCGCATACCCATCACGTTGAAAATATTGCATTATTAGAATTGATTTAATATGGAGCAATCAGAAGTATTTAACAAACTATTAGAAACTCTCAAAGATGACTTAGCTTTTTATTCAGAAATGATTAAAGAGGTTTCTACTGAAATGATTAAAGAAGGATTCACCTCCTACCCTATTTTTGTTGCACATCAGCATGAAGTTAAATTGGGTGAAGTAATCCTTAAAAGAGAAGATTTTGCACGAGATTTTAATATCAATGCATCAACATTAGAAGAGTTAGTCGAAAAAAAACTCATACTAGAGGAAAAGAAACATGAATTCATTGTAAATTATTCAAACCCAAAAACAACGATGTGCATATTACTTGTAACAGCTAGTGGTGCACATTTTATTTTTGTTCCATTTAAGCTGAAAGGAAAGGTGAATGAACAAGCCTAAAGTAGCAGTAGTTATCATTCACTGGAACAACAGACATCTTCTTGAAACCTTTATGCCGGGTGTTTTAAAAAGCACCTATCCCAATTTAGAAATATACCTGGCTGATAATGCTTCTACCGACGATAGTGTTTCGTATATTCAAGCACATTTCCCTGAAGTAAAAATTATCCAACTCGACAAAAATTACGGATATGCTGGTGGATATAACGAAGCACTTAAACAAGTTGAATCAGATTATTATATCCTTTTAAACAATGATGTGGCAGTAGATCCAGATTGGATTGAGCCAGTAATTGAAGCTATGGAAGCAGATGATTTAATAGCTGCTGCTCAACCTAAATTGCTTCAATTTAAAGAACCTGAATACTTTGAATATGCTGGTGCTGCCGGAGGATACATTGACCATCTTGGTTATGTATTCTGCAAAGGAAGAATATTCGAAACCATGGAAAAAGATTTGGGACAATACAATGAATCATCTCAAATTTTTTGGGCAAGTGGAGCATGTTTATTTATCAAATCAACAGCCTTCAAAAAAGCCAATGGATTTGATGCCGACTATTTTGCACACATGGAAGAAGTAGATTTATGTTGGAGATTACAATTAATGAATTACAAAATCATTTCTGTTCCAAAATCTACAGTATATCATTTAGGAGGAAGTACTTTAAAGAAAGCAAGTCCACAAAAAACTTATTTAAACTTTAGGAATTCCTTAATCATGTTGTTAAAAAACATGCCTGTTTCTCAACTTTGGTGGTTTATTCCTTACAGAACATTTTTGGATTTGGTTAGTTCAATTTTCTTCTTAATAAATGAAGAACCACGACATAGTTGGGCCATTCATAGAGCTCATGCCGATTTCTTTTTTAAGTTTTCTTTTTGGTGGAAGAAAAGAGCTGAGGTAACAAGATTATGTAATCCTCTTAAATCCAATGTTTGTTTTAGAGGAAGTATTGTTTTTGCTCACTTTGCTTTGAGAAAAAAAAGCTTCAAAGACATTAAGTTCTAATACTCCAGTTTCTTTAGCATATGAAATCCCTTCTTTTGAAAACCCAAATTTTCATAGAATTGATGTGCCCTAGAATTTTCTAAATAAGCATCCAACATTAAAAACCTGCATGAGGCTTCTTTTGCAATGGTTTCTAATTCATTCATCATTAATTCGCCTACTTTCTTAGAGCGAAAATCTGAGTCAACAACAACATTATCAGGCTCTAAATACTTACCAGAATAAATTTTTGTTTGTATCCAGTAACCGCTAATTGCAATGCATTTTCCTTCATAAAAAACACCCAACATTTTATAATTAGCAGTGATCATTTCTGGCAACATTTGAAGAAAATACTCCTCTTTCAGATTAGGATTTAACTTCTGAATCAAATGAAATTGCATTTGCATTTGTTCGAGTGTCAAACTTCTAACAATTTTAAAATCAAAAGTCATATCAAATCATAAAATTATGAAGAGCCAATTCATAAGACTTCAATCCAAAACCTGTTATTAATCCTTTTGCATGCTTGGTAATAAAAGAATGATGCCTAAATTCTTCGCGTGCAAAAACATTACTAATATGAACTTCAATTACAGGAATTTGTATGGCAGCAACAGCATCTCCAATCGCAATTGAAGTATGAGTATATGCGCCTGCATTTAAAATAATTCCATTTGAAATTTTTCTCAACTCATGTAAACGATTGATAATTTCTCCTTCTACATTACTGTGAAAATAACTCAACTCAATTTCGGGAAACTTTAGCTTTAATTCATCAAAGTATTTTTCAAAGGTCAGGTTTCCGTAAATTTCAGGTTCACGTTCACCAAGCAAATTCAAATTCGGACCATTAACGATTTCGATTTTCATAAAACAAATATGCTAAAGAATTGATGAAAACATAGATGAATAGAGAAATAATGCGCAGAAAACCAAAATAAATTACCATCAATAATATTTTCCGTTCATCAATTAAAATCCTTGAAACAACAAAAAAATTGCTCAGAAGCACTTAAATGTTTGATTTTAAGCTAAGTTTTAGAAATAAATTAGTACTTTTGTAACAAATAAGTCGAAAAGTGATGAAAAAACTAATACTCATTATATTTTTAGGTCTAAGTCTTAACTCAGCATTTGCTCAGTTTGAATTGGTACCTAAAGTTGCGAAAAATCAAGCAAGCAGTAGTAAATTCTTAATCGAAGCTGTTGCTCAATTTACAAATAACGGCGGTGATTCATTATTCGAGTGGAACATCTTAGAAGTAAATATTCCTTCAGGATGGACATTTGGTATGTGTGATCCTTACAATTGTTTAGACAATGTTGTTGAAGGTCGTAAAAGTGGTTTTACTTTAGGTAAAGGAAAAGGTGGCGAATTCAAAGGTGATTTCACTGCAAATAGTATCCCTGGAAATGGTTTTGTTAAAGTACATATATATTCTAGAACAAATGCTTCTATTCAAGATACTTTGGCTTATGCAGTAAATGCATGGCCTGTAGGTGTTAGAGAAAATTCTAAAAGCAATTTTGATTTTAGTTTCTTCCCTAATCCTGCAAAAGAAAGATTAGTAATTAAGTATGCTACTCGTGAGCCAATTCAAATTAACATCTACAATATATTAGGTGTTAAAGTGAAAACAATTACTCATTCAGGAAATGAAACTGAAATCAATATTGGTGATTTACAAAACGGAATTTACTTCATCCGTTTTAAAGATGGTAACCAAACTATCTCTAAATCTTTCACCAAATCTGAATAAGATTTTCTAAACTAATTTTTAAAAAGCTGAATGAAAATTCAGCTTTTTTTATGCCCAAAAACCAACTAATCAGAAATAGATAAAATTCAATGAAAAAAATACATCAATTGCTTTTAATAATGTATTATTTCATGTGGGCAATTTGCTTATTATTTGCTTATGCTTATTTAACAGATAAATTTTATATCACAGGTCGATGGTTTGGTCCAATAGTAGGATTACTGACAATTTTAATAAGTTCAATTACATTATTAACGCTAAGTTTTCTTTATATAGTTAGAAAAACGAATAGAGCCTTAAACGCAAAATTTATCAAGTTAAGTTTGATTCCATTTTTAGGATTGGTTCCATTTTTTATTTTGAATTCAATACCTAATGAATTAGACAATAAAATATATAAAGTTAAAGTGACCTTTATAGCCTATGGCTGCGAGTGTGCGAACTGGAGAATACTAACAATTAATGGAGAACCATGCGAAGAGCCTAATTGTGAAGATATTTTCTTGGAAGCTTTAGAGCCCAAAAAGGAAATTCCTGAATATGTAAAAACAATTGAACTAACAGGAAAATTTTACAAGAGAAAAGGGTTTCCAAAAGATTATCACCACTCAGAGCAACAACCAGAAAAAGCCAGAATTTTTCAATACAGCTCGTATAAAATAATTAACTTTTAGGATATCGTTTTTAATAAAAAAAAATGCATCAATAGAGAACCTATTGATGCATTTATTATTGATAAAAATAAATTTTTAAAACCTTACGCCGCCACCAAAACTTACCATAAGTCGGTTGAAAGAATTTACTGCATTTTGATTGGCTCCATCATAAGGAGTATACAAGTCTTTTCCACTAACTTGATTAACCCCTAAATCAAAGAAATAATCCTGATTATAAATCCAACCAAAACCAGCACTAATTAATGTTCTCTTTCCATTTTCCGCAGAAATATAATCTTCTTTAAAAGGACTTCCTAACATCGCATAACCCGCTCTAAATCTTAAATCTTCATATTTAACTTCTATACCTGTACGAATATTTGTTGCTTTACCATAAAGAGTTCTTACACGGCTATTCTCTTTATCATAAGAAAATCCTTCTGCACTTAATTTACCTGTTGAATAATCCACCTGTTCGTAGTCTACTGTTATTAATGCCATTTTAGCAATTGTAAGTGCTCCTGAAACATTATATCTTGATGGTGTTCTTAGCTGGTATTCAAAATAATCTTCTCTATCCTCTGCCGGTTCTGTAAATGAACGTCCATCTGAATAAACCATGGTTAAATCATTTCTGTAGTAATCTGTAAGGTTTAATATAACAGCAGAATGGTAACTGGCTCCCAATTTCAAGAAATCTAATGGTCGAATAATTGTTCCAATTTTCACTCCTACACCCGAACCTTTTGTATTTACATATTGATTGATAATAGAAGATTTATAAACATTATTTGAAACTGTACTGCTAAGTAAATCTTCAGTAAGACTTATGTTAGAAGTAAAATTAACATCCTGAAAAACCAGAGAAGCACCTAGATAAACAAAATTACTTAAATTCATTCCAACTGAAACATACCATTCAGATGCTCTTCCTCTTAGTTTCATTTGCTGAAAATGGTTTACAAAGTAGTTTGTATCACCTTGTAATTTCTGGATAGAAGCATAATTACTTCTACTTCCATTATTATCCATCAATCGAACCCGCCATGCTAATGCAGAAAGCGTATTGTCGTAATCTGTACTTAAGAAATTTGCAGAATCTCTCCCTTGGGCTGATTGAGCTAAAAAATCACCAACTGTTGTATTACTATTTTTGCCGGAATACTCAATATTTTGCTGGTAATCAGCCAAACGATTCACCCCAAATGCAAAGCTATAACTTACTAAACCTTGTGTTGCACTTTTACCTTTATACTGATTAAGATTAGTAAGCACCAAACCGAAATTTGGAATATTAAAACCCAATCTATAATCACTTATTTCAGAACCACCGTAAGATGTATTGGAAGAAAAAGAGTTGAATGAAACTGAAGCCATAAACTCATTTTTTCTATACAAACCTAGTCCGGCTGGATTAATACTTGCAGATGACATATCAGCACCTACAGCGCCCCAAGCTCCTGCTAATCCCATAGTTCTAGCTGAACCTTGGTAGTTTTGTCTGGAGTACCTAAAAACATCTTCATGATATTGAGCTTGGCTTGAACCAGCTAATACAAGTAGACCTATTCCTAAAATAATTCGTTTTGCAAACATAATAGTATTTAATTAACGTGGCCTTGAAACTGGAGCTGATGAACCTCTACTTCCACCGCCTGATGAACTACCCGAACTTCCGGAAGAACCTCCACCCGATCTGGTTGGAGCTGGTGCAGGAGAAGGTGTGTATGATGGTGAACTATTACTTCTTGAAGGCGGATCAAAACTAGGTCTGCTTCTAGAAGGGGTATTGTTTGATGGAGCACTTGGAGTTGGCGCGCTACCTTGAGAACCACCACCATAATTAGAATTTCTAGGAGGTACATAATATGTTCTACCTTGCGGTGTTACCTGTAAATCTCCGCCAGGCCTGTTTGAACCTGATGCAGGAGCAGCACTTGCTGGAGGTGCAGTTCTATTTGTTGGTGGAATATAAGTTTGTGTTCCACCTGGGCCTTGAATTAAGTCACCACCAGGTCTAGTAGTTGTTTGAGCAGGAGCTGAAGGAGCATTATTTAAATCAGGTCTGATGTTTCTATTAGGACCACTTCTTGAAGGGACATCACCTGAAGCTTGAGAAGGTGCATTTCTCATCGCAGGGGCAACTGGTCTTGCTTGTTGGCCACCAGTATTCACACTACCCGGACGAGAACCAGATGAGCCTCTGCCAATACCTTCACCTCTTGGACTAAATCTCGGAGTATTCTGAACAATATCTCTTCCAGAATTCCAACAAGTGGCACAATTATTATTTCTCCAACGATTACAATTCCAGCAATTATTAAACCAAGGATTGTAACCATATCCATAACCCCAAGGATTATAACCGTAGCCATAATTGAATGCGAAAGGGTCATAAAACCAAGGATTGTAAAAAGAGTTCCAAGGGTCATATCCCCAAGGATTATAAGCATACGGATTTCCCCAACCCATTCCACCAAAACCCATATTATTATATCCAAAGCCCATGTTCCACCCACCTTGTGAACCCCAACCAATTCCAATATTCCATCCCGGAGCCCAATTATAAAAACCAGGACGAACTATTGGAGAATACCAAGATGTCCAACCCCAATTGGGAGACAAAGCATTAAAATAAGGGTCTGTATAATAAAATGATCTTTCCGTTCCGAATCTTCTTGCATCACGCTCTTCCTCTGTTTCTCTATTAAACTGATCATTTGAAACAGCTGGTTCATCATAATTTTGAATTGCAGAATTTCCTCTTTGAGTATTCCAAGCTTGATAAGCTTGGTTAGCTCTTTCATCCTCGTTATAACTTGAACCTGAATTATTAGTGTTTCTTGCTGGCTCATAGTTTGAACCACCACCTTTATGGTCCTTTTGTTTATCGAAATTAACATCGTCAAGAGTTTGAATTTTGCTTTCCTCACTCTTTTTAGACCAGTAAACATCGTCTTCAGCAGCCCCAACATTGAATTGTTGCTGTACCGTACAGGAACTTAATCCCGTAATAACCAACGCACTGCCAAGTAATATTAAGTTTTTCATAAACATGAGATTTGTTTGCCTATACAAAGTAACAACTAAAAAGTATTTTTGTGTCGGAATGATTAAATCAAAATCCATTCCAAAATTCGAAACATGGAAATTAAGAAAGTAAAAAGAAGTGAAGATTACAGTGCTTGGTACAATAATCTTGTGAAACATGCTGATTTGGCGGAACATTCGGCAGTAAAAGGCTGTATGGTTATAAAACCTTATGGATATGCCATTTGGGAAACCATGCAGGCAGAATTAGACAGACGATTCAAGGAAACAGGACACCAAAATGCATATTTCCCTTTATTCATTCCGAAAAGCTTTTTTAGTAAAGAAGCCAGCCATGTAGATGGATTTGCAAAAGAATGTGCAGTTGTTACTCATTATAGATTAAAAGTAGATGAGAATACCAGAGAAATTGTGGTAGACCCAGATGCAAAACTTGATGAAGAACTAATTGTAAGACCTACTTCTGAAACAATTATCTGGAATACATATAGAGATTGGATTCAAAGTTATCGCGATTTGCCAATTCTTATTAACCAATGGGCAAATGTGGTGAGATGGGAAATGAGAACCCGTTTATTTTTGAGAACTGCTGAATTTTTATGGCAAGAAGGACATACTGCTCATGCTACCGCCGAAGAAGCAATTGCAGAAACCAAACAAATGCTTGAGGTCTATGCCGATTTTGCTGAAAATATTTTAGCTGTTCCTGTAATTAAAGGTGTAAAAACTCCAAACGAAAGATTTGCAGGAGCATTAGATACTTATTGTATTGAAGGTTTGATGCAAGATGGAAAAGCACTTCAAATGGGAACTTCACATTTCTTAGGTCAGAATTTTGCTAAAGCTTTTGATGTAAAATACGTCACCAAAGAAAATACGAAAGAATACGTTTGGGCAACCAGTTGGGGCGTTTCAACAAGATTAATGGGTGCTCTTATTATGAGTCATAGCGATGATGAAGGATTGGTTTTACCACCACGCCTTGCTCCTATTCAGGTTGTAATCGTTCCAATTTTCAGAAAAGAAGCTGAACAATCCTTAGTTATGGAAAAAGCTGATGCCTATTTTGCTGCTTTAAAAGCTGCTGGTATCAGAGTTAAATTAGATGCAAGAGATAATCAATCTCCAGGCTTTAAGTTTGCCGAATACGAATTAAAAGGAGTGCCAGTAAGAATTGCAATTGGACCAAGAGATGTAACAAATGGAACTGTTGAAGTAGCCAGAAGAGATACCAAAGAAAAACAAGTAATGGCTGAAACTGATTTGGTACATAAAATCGAGCATTTACTAGAACAAATTCAGACTAATCTATATCAAAAAGCATTGGATTATAGAACTGAACATATCACCGCGGTAAATACATGGGATGAGTTCAAAGATATATTGGAAAACAAAACAGGTTTCGTTTCAGCGCATTGGGATGGAACTTCGGAAACCGAACAAAAAATCAAAGAAGAAACCAAAGCAACTATCCGTTGTATCCCTTTAAATAACCATTTGGAAGAAGGTGTTTGTGTTTATTCAGGAAAACCTTCAACGCAAAGAGTTTTGTTTGCAAAGGCTTACTAAATTACAACTTAAATTGAACTAAATAAAAATGCCTGAACTGATTTGAAGTTCAGGCATTTTTATTTAAATATTCTTTTATCAAAAGGGAATTTTTCAGCAGATAGAATTTTAACTTTTTTGAAATCCTTATGAAATGGATTAATGAGGATATTAAAGTCTCCTTTTGTTACAGCAGATGGCACTTCCAATAGCAAATATTTATTCTGATTAATGAAATCATCTCCGATTTTTACGCTTAAATTATTAGAAGGAAAAGCATTCCAATTTTCGGGTAAATCTATTGGGTCTATTTTCTTTTTGCTCGATTTAGATGGTAATAGAATTTCTAACATATAGAAATCATTCGGAAGTGTGGCTAAAGTTAAATGTACCACCAATTCTGCCATTGCTAAAGAACGATTAGAAGCTGTATAGATAATTTCCGTTCCAATGGAATTCCATCTTCCACCAAATAAAGAAGCCCCTTTTCCCGAAAAATCATTCATGAAACATTCACGAACCAACCTATAAACCTTCATTTAAGCGAAAATTCCGTAGTTTATTCTGTTTAATTCTGCCATAAGCAAACTCTTTCCATAGGAATTAACAAGCAAACTTGAAGGCTTTTCATTGGCTAAGGCAAAATTTGGAGTATCTAACCATAAGCCGAATTTTTCAATAGTTCCAAAAACTTCTAAGCCTAAATTATTTACCTCAGCTATTTCAAAGATTTTCTCTGATTGAAGTGGACCAAAATGACGGTTTTCTAATTTATACCTTTGTAGTGATTTAGAGGATAAATCTAACAAATTTGCCCAAGCAGATTCTGGCAAAGGAGTAATAGATTTAATTATTTCAAACAAATTAAATGGAACCCCAAGTTTAATAGCCTTCATAACTAACATTTTATCAGAGAAAAACTCTGACCAGCTTGGTGTTTTGGAATAAACTGCAATAGGTTCATTTACGAGGCATTCCTTCATAAATGTACCAAATTGTTCATTTAATTTTTTATTGAAAATAAATTGATCTTCTGACATAACCGGAAAATTGTCTTCAAATTTAAGACTTTTTTCCAAAAAAAAATGCCTTTCTCTTCAGAAAGGCATTTTAATTAAATTTTTAATAACTACTATTTAAAACCAATCTGCTTTCTATCTGCTTCTGCAACTTTTATACAGAAATCTTTGAAAACGGTGTAATCAGTTGTAGGTACAACATCCTTTTTCATTTTGATTTTACGAGTAACTGTTACTTTACTTGGCGCAACAACAAAAGTTAAACTATAATCATAGTTAGGACAAGTAAGCGTTACGTTTTTAGGAACCTCAGCCAAGATTTTTCCTGCTGGAATTTCTAATGTAATAGTTTCTTTTAACTCATCCGCACCGTCAAATTCCCAAACGTTAAATGGAAACTTACGCTCATCTGCTGAAACAAAATCCAATCCGCTATAAGCATCAGCCCAAGGTAAATCTAAAATTTTAATACCGATTACTTCTTTTAATTCATTACTAATTTTATACTTATATGTATATTTAACTGTATCTCCTAAAGTTACTAAATCCGACATTGTTAAGTTAATTAGTTTTACAGGATTATTGAAATCAGAAGAAATTGATTCTGTCATAGATTTTTCTTGCTTCTCTCTTCCGATATCAGCATAATTACTTCTAAAACCACTGGCATAACCACCCATTCTGATATTCTTTCTTTCTAAAATCATATCATTCATTTCGAATTTTACTTTGGTTTCTCTGAAAATAGAATTTGAAACCCTGTTATTTGATTGCAACAAGATTAAATCTTTAGCAGTATTATCAGTTTTAGTTGGAATATTTAATGCCAATGAATTCATTAAATAGGATGGTAATGTACCAAACGACAATTTTGAATTAGTTAGTTCAACATAATAATCCTTTCCACCTGCAAAAAATCGAGCAATACAATGATTAAATCCAATAGTTGGTAAAGTAAAATCAAAATCACCATTGTCTCTTGTATCAACCAAAACCAAGTTCGACTTTAAACCAACTTCCTTACACATAGCAACAAATAAGGTCGATAAATCTTTACAATCACCTAAACGAGTACTGATAGTTCTTGAAGCTGTTTGAGGAACGTGAGCACTATGTAAAAATGGAACATTACTATACCTGAAATTATCAGCAATATATTGGTAAATCAACTTGCCTTTTTCATACTCAGATAAGTTAGTTTTGTCTTTAAACAACTCAGCAACAGTTTCTTTAACTTCAAATTTTGCTTTAGCTTTTGTAGATGCTAAATCTGAATACCAATTGGCTACAAAGTTCCAATCAGGCATTGAACTTAATTCCAAAATTCCACCGATATCATCCAATGGAGGCATATATGGTTCTGATTTAAAAGCGGCTAAATCCTGTGTTGACCATGTATATTTTTTCAAATCATCTATATCTTCAATTTTTTCATCAACTTTAATATTTCTCACTTTGTATTTAAAGCTGAAATCTTTTGGAGTAATAATTGTGTACTTGCAGCTTTTCACAGGAATGAAATAATTGAAGTTAAATTCATCCCAGAAATGAGATGCCAATTTTCCATGACCATAATTTTCAATTCTATAAATCAAATGTATTCCATCTCCTTCTTCTAAATTAGGAAAAACCATTTCATTATGATTGGTTTCTGCTTTTAATTTACTTCCATCTTTCTTTAATACTTCAACTTTTTCTACAATTAATCTTTGTCCATAACTATTGTATCCAACAGAATATTCTTTCCAACGATCGATTCCACTTTTATTGAAAATTTTCACAATCAATTCAACTTTTTCTTCTGAACTACCTTGTGCATATACAACTCTTTGTCTGTTGTTTAACAATATAATTGAATTATCCTCAGGATAGTCTTCAGCCTTTGGTCCAGCTTTAAAAACTTTAACAGGATCAAGACAGTCAAAGCCTTCAAACAAATCTTTTTTATTCTCAAGTTTTCTCAATTGTTTTCTTGCATCATAATTACTTGGTTGGAAATAAATTGCATTTTGATAAGCCAATGCTGCCTCACTAACATTTTTTCTGGCTTCCTGAATTTTACCAATTTTATCCCAATAATAACTATGATATGGAGCCATATCTCTAGTTTTTTCTTGCCAAGATAAAGCCAAATCATAAGCTTGTTGATCAAAATACAATTCAGCCAAATCATTATAATAACCAATCGCATAAGGAAAGTTATCGACGCGTTTCAGATAAAGGTTTAATCCATCCTGAACCTTACCTAATTTGAAATAGTTATTTGCAACAGCTGTTACTACATCATCATTCAGGTTATTTTTAAGATAATTCAATAAAATAGCATTGGCAGCCGACAGATTTTTCTTTGTATTTTGAATAATATTATACTGCAACATCATTAAGTTATAATCGTCTGGATACTTAGCATATAATTCATTAGCATAACGAATTAATTCCTCATAATTTTTGCGATTGGCTAGTAACTCTAAACGAATCATTTCGATGTATTTAGATTTACCATACAAATTCTCCATTTGATTAACCAACTTCTCCTCTTCATCATAATTTTCTTTATTCTCTTCTTCTGAAATTCTTAACCTCAAAGCATAAATATTTTCAGGAAACTCAGTCTTAATTTTCTCTTGAGTTTTAGTTAAATCAGTATAATTTTTATCTCTTGAATATGCCTCTATTTGTTTAATACCAACAAGACAGTTTTGTGGAGCCAATTTACTTGACATTTGCATTGCTTTTCTTGATTCATAAGGTTTATCATTCCTTAAATAGGTTTCTGCCAACAATAAATAATTCAATAAATCAGGTTTTGTTTTTACTTGATCTTCGAAGAATTTTTCAGCAAAAAATGGAAAAGTTTTAACTGTATATTCACTTGCTTTTGTATATGGCTGATTATCGTTTGTGCTAGTAATTCCGGGGATTGGATTAGCTTTTTCATCACAAATACGAAGCAAAAAATTTGCATTTCCAACTTCACTTTCACCAATCTGAACTAAAATCCTGTTGAATCCTTTATTTAATTTGATACCCGAAGCATAAACATCCAAATCACAATTACGCTCTTCCTCTACTTCAGTAACCAGTTTATCGTTTACCCAGATTTTCATAGAACCTGAACTTCCTGAAAACAAAAATGCCTCCATATCTGCAGGAGAATTAACCCAGGTTTGAGCAAACATAATACTGTTATCATGTTCAAAATGATATGCAAAATCTGTCCATTTATCATTTCTAATATGTTTAACTTTAAACCATTTTACTTTTGCACCAGCAAAGTTTATAAATTCTTCATTGACACCTGACTTTTCTAAAGCACCCCAGTTTTTGTCATATCCACTGGCTGAAATATTATCGAAAGTTCCTAACATCTGCCAATTTTCAATATTTCCAATTTTGGCAAATTCTTCAAGCGATTTTGAAACTTTATTAGATAATTGGTAGTGTTTGGCTAACATATAATGTGCCATAGCTTTAATCGTTCCATTTGCACGATTATCAGCAATTACCGCATTTAAGAACTTTAATTTTGCTTCATTTTTCTTACCGTATCCATCAAAAATAATTCCGTTTGTCCATAATGCATATACATAAGGATATGGATCTGGAGCGACTGAATAAAACTTTTGAAATGCATTAAATGCTTCATCATAATTTTCATTTTGAGCATAACACAAAGCCAATCCCAATTGAGCTTCATTCATTAAATTGGGTGATTTTGCAGCTTCCTTAAAGCCATCAATAGCATCTAAAATGTTATTTGATTTAAAATCCTCCCATTGTTTATTTAAATTTTGGGAGTAGCCACTTTTACTTGCAAATAGTGTAAGCAGTAAAATGATGAGGATGTTTACTTTTTTCATTTATTGTTGTAATGATGTTTTGATTTTGATTAGGGTATAGGCTTTTTTCCAAAAATAAACATTCCTATGAACCCAACAAGCGTGTTTAGTCATTCTTGAATAAATTTATAAGAATTAAGAAATCGAGGCATTAAATACTTTTAAAAAAAAATGAAGTTTTTGAATATGATTTTCGAAAAAATCTAATAATTTTCAATTAAAACTAAGTAAATCAAACAATTTAACATATTAAACCTTAAGCATTTCAATACCATTTAAAAATTAAAGCATGGAAAACAATTTCATTGAAATAAAAAAAACACTCTTACAAAAATCATCTGTAAAACAATTAGTGTTTAGACAAACAAAACAGGTTTTTGCAGAACTTAAAGAAGTAGTAAAAAAAATCTGTTTTGAATTATCAAACGAGATATATGCTGAAGACCCAAATGTTGAAGTAAAATTTTATGACAAATCAGAATTTGAATTCCATTTGAAATTTTCAGGTGACACCTTAGTTTTTATGATGCACACCAATGTTTTCGATTTTGAATCAAACCATTTCATTCACCAAAGTGCCTTTGTAAAGGAGGACATTTTAAGAGAGTATTGCGGAATGATACAGATGTATAATTTTCTAGCAGATTCCATAAAATACAACCGTGAAGGCGATATGGGTTATTTGGTTGGAAGATTATTTGTAAACAAGGACCGTCACTTTTTTATTGAAGGCAAAAGACCAATTTCCTTTTTATTTAATGATATCAGTAAAAATCAAATCAGTAATGAAAGTTTGTCTCAAATTGTTTCTGAAGCAATGAAATTTTGCCTCAATTTCGATCTTATGGCACCGCCTCTTGAAGCAATCAATCTGCTTACAATTGAACAAAAAAACTACATGAGTTTTAGCAGTGGAATTCCAACTTCTAAAAGATTAGGTTTTAGAATGGAAAAAGATGAAAATGGAGAAAATTAATTTTATTTCTAAACATCAAAGTAAATCTAAAAGTCAAATTATTTAAAGTTGAGATTCACAGAAAATTTAATTTTTTAGAACAAACAATAAACTTCACTTCATTATCAAATTTTCTAATAATTTCAGGTTAAAAAGACCGATTTTATAAAAAACCATCACACAAAAACCTAAAAAAAGTGACCCAAAGTCAGCAATATTTACTAAAACTGCTGATTTTGGGTCATTTTGTCGTAAAAATTCTTAGTGGCTTAATTCATGCTCAAATGGAATTGCAATTCAATTGATAAAACTATTTGGGCATAAAAAATCCTGAATTAGTCGGAAGTAACTGTCTAACAGGGAGAAAAAAGCCTTAAACTTTGCTTCAATTTCAAGGGGATTCAGACTAAAAAGCTTAATTTTACCGCCCTGCCAAAAGCAGACTTAATAGAAGAACAGACAAATGATAGGAAACATTTTTAAAAGCCTTACAAAAATTTTTGGCAGCAAATCTGATCGTGATTTAAAAGAACTATATCCAATAGTTGATGAAATTAAAATTGAATTCGAAAAGCTAAGTGGCTTAAGTGATGATCAATTAAGAGCAAAAACCGCAGAGTTTAAAAAGATAATTGCTGATGGTTTGAGTAATATCGACAAAAGTATTTCTGAACTAAAGGCTCAAACACAGGAAGATGGTTTAGATTTAAATGTAAAAGATGGTTTATTCAAACAAATCGACAAACTTGAAAAAGAAAGAAACGAAGAGTTAGAAAAAATATTAAATGATATTTTACCACAAGCTTTTGCTGTTGTTAAAGAAACAGCAAGAAGACTTAGTGAAAACAAACAATTAGTAGTAACAGCAACTGAATGGGATAAAACCCTAAGCGCAAGCATCAAACCAAAAAAACCTGTTACCATTGAAGGTGATAAAGCCATTTGGGGTAATAGCTGGGATGCAGCCGGAATTATGATTACCTGGAACATGGTTCATTATGATGTTCAGTTAATTGGTGGTATGGTGCTTCACAAAGGTAGAATTTCAGAAATGGCTACTGGTGAGGGTAAAACATTGGTATCAACACTACCATCTTACTTAAATGCATTGGCTGGAAGAGGCGTTCATATTGTAACAGTAAATGATTACTTAGCACGTCGTGACTGTGAATGGAATGCTCCTTTATTTGAATTCCATGGACTTAGAGTTGATTGTATAGATTACCATCAACCAAATTCAGCAGCAAGAAGAAACGCTTATTTAGCTGATATCACTTATGGTACCAACAACGAATTTGGTTTTGATTACCTAAGAGATAACATGGCCAGCAATTTAGATGAGTTGGTTCAACGTAAACATCATTATGCAATGGTGGATGAAGTGGATTCAGTATTGATTGATGATGCTAGAACGCCATTAATTATAAGTGGGCCAGTTCCTAAAGGTGACGACCAACAATTCTATCAGCTTAAACCAAGAATTGAAAAATTAGTAAATGCTCAAAAAGCATATATTAATACTGCTTTAACTGATGCCAAAAAATTAATTGGAGCAGGTAGTGATAAAGAAGGTGGATTTAAATTATTACAAGCTTTTAGAGGTTTACCAAGAAATACAGCTATCATCAAATTCCTGAGTGAACAAGGTACAAAACAACTATTAACAAAAACAGAAAACTACTATTTGCAAGACCAACAAAAGGAAATGCATAAAGTAGATGCTGATTTATATTTTGTTATTGATGAAAAAATAAACTCTGTAGATTTAACTGAAAAAGGAATTGAGCTTATCACAAGTTCAGGAGAAGATCAAAACTTCTTTATTATTCCAGATGTAGGTTCTGCAATTGCTGAAATAGAAAAATCTACTTTAAGCGAAGAAGAAAAAGCCAAGCAAAAAGAACATTTGATGCTTGATTTCACTATCAAATCTGAAAGAATTCATACCATCAACCAATTATTAAAAGCTTATTGCATGTTCGAACGTGATGTTGAATACATCATTCAGGAAGGCAAAGTAAAAATTGTTGATGAACAAACAGGACGTGTTTTAGATGGTAGAAGATATAGTGATGGATTACACCAAGCTATTGAAGCCAAAGAAAATGTAAAAGTTGAAGCTGCTACTCAAACCTATGCAACAGTAACTTTACAAAACTTCTTTAGAATGTACCACAAACTTGCAGGTATGACAGGTAC
This sequence comes from Bacteroidota bacterium, assembly GCA_027487625.1. GTDB lineage: Bacteria > Bacteroidota > Bacteroidia > UKL13-3 > UKL13-3 > CAISCU01. Next base: position 9,813 of record JAIYDG010000261.1, on the reverse strand, counting down.
AGCAACAACTGAAGCAGGTGAGTTCTGGGAAATTTATAAATTAGATGTTGTAGAAATTCCAACAAATAGAAACATCTCAAGAAAAGATGAAGAGGATGTTATTTATAAAACAAAACGTGAGAAGTTTAATGCAGTAATTGATGATGTTGTTAAATTAACTGAAGCTGGAAGACCGGTTCTGGTTGGTACAACATCTGTTGAGGTTTCTGAATTACTTAGCAGGATGTTAACCATGCGTAAAATAAAACACAATGTTTTAAACGCAAAACAACATCAACGTGAAGCAGAAATTGTAGCTGAAGCCGGACAAAAAAGTGGAGTTACAATTGCTACAAATATGGCTGGTCGTGGTACCGATATTAAACTTGGAGAAGGCGTAAGAGAGGTTGGAGGTTTAGCAATTATTGGTACAGAACGTCACGAAAGTAGAAGGGTTGACAGACAGTTAAGAGGCCGTGCAGGACGTCAAGGAGATCCAGGTTCTTCTAAGTTCTATGTTTCTTTGGAAGATGATTTGATGCGCTTGTTTGGTTCAGAAAGAATTGCAGGTGTTATGGATAAATTGGGAATGAAAGAAGGTGAAAACATCGAACATTCCATGATTACCAAAAACATTGAAAGAGCGCAAAAAAGAGTTGAACAAAATAACTTTGGAATACGTAAACGTTTATTGGAGTATGATGATGTAATGAACTCACAACGTGAGGTTATTTATTCAAAACGCAGAAATGCATTATATGGTGATAAACTTGAACTCGATATTCAAAACATGATTGCAGATACTTGTGAGGAAATGGTAGAAACATACAGAGACCAAAAGAATTACAAGGAATTCACTTTTGAATTGATGCGTATTTTTGCTCATACTACTGAAATTTCAGAAGATGATTTCATGGGTAAAAAACATGAACAAGTAGTTGATTTATTATTTACTGAGTTAATGTCTCACTATACTAAAAAAGTAGAAGATTTAGGTCAATTTGCATTTCCAGTAATCAAGAATGTTTATGAAACTCAAGGAGCACAATATGAAAATATTTCAGTTCCAATTACTGATGGTTTGCATCAAATGAACATTCCTGTTCACTTGAAAAAAGCATACGATTCACAAGGAAAAGAAATCAGTAAAACTTTCGAAAAATTCAGTTCATTATACATCATTGATAACGAATGGAAAGAACATTTACGTGAAATGGATGAATTGAAACAATCGAGTCAAAACGCGGTATTCGAACAAAAAGACCCATTATTGATTTATAAATTAGAATCATTCAAGTTATTCAATAACATGTTATCTACGATAAACAAATCCGTTTTGGGAATGTTGTACAAAGGTTTTATTCCTATTGAAAATCCTAGTGATGTTAAAAAAGCTGAAGAACCTAAAAAGCAGGATTTAAGTAAGTTAAAAACTTCAAGAACCGATGATTTGGCTGAAGCGACTAAAAACAATCAGCAAGCTGCACAAGCAGGTAATGAAGCACCAAAAGTTCAACAAGTAAAAGGTGTAGTAAAAATTGGTAGAAATGACGCTTGTCCTTGTGGTAGTGGTAAGAAGTATAAATCTTGCCATGGCAAGGATGAAATAAACTAAACTTATGAAAATACCCGAACAAAATAAAAATATTGCTGAGCATATAGAACACACGCTTCTAAAGCCAAACAGCACACTCGAGCAAATTACACAACTCTGTGAAGAGGCAATTCAATTTGGCTTTTCAGGTGTATGTGTTCCGCCGTATTTTGTTCAACATGCAAAAAAAACTTTAAAAAATAGTGAGGTTAATGTTATAACTGTTGTTGGTTTTCCATTTGGTTATAATACTGTTTCAAGTAAAGTTGAAGAAACTAAAAAAGCTATCAATTCAGGTGCTCATGAAATAGATACTGTAATCAATATTGCTGCATTAAAGAGCGGTGATATAGCCACAGTTCAAAACGATATTCAATCTGTTGTTACTGCTTGTCATTTACAAAATAAAATTTGTAAAGTAATTATAGAAACCTGTTTTCTGAGTTATGAAGAAATAAAACTAGCTTGTAAAATTTGTGCAGATTGTGAAGCTGATTATGTTAAAACCTCAACCGGTTATGGAACTGGAGGTGCAACTCTAGAAGCTGTAACTTTAATGAGAAAAGTTCTTCCTCCAAAAATAAAAATTAAAGCAGCAGGTGGAATAAAAACTAAAGCATTTGCTCAAGCACTTATTGATGCCGGTGCAAATCGCTTAGGATGTTCTTCAAGTATTTCAATAATAAATGAAGCTTAAGTTTATGAAAGGTTTATTTGTATTATTATTCATTTCTTTATCTCATGTAATTTTTGCTCAAAAGAGCAGTGTTATTATTCAAAGAGATGCTAATCTTGATAGTTTAATCATTAAAAATGTTGAACACAACAAGACTCAAAATTCAATGGATGGATTTCGCATTCAATTGTTTTCCGGAGTTGAAAGAAATAATGCAAATGCGCTTAAAACAAAATTCCTGAAACAATTCCCTAATTACCCAATCTATTTAATATACCAACAGCCCTATTTTAAACTTAGAGCTGGTGATTTCAGAAATAAATTAGAAGCCCAATGGCTCTTCAACCAATTACAACAAGAGTATGGTGAAGTGTTAATTGTTCCTGATAAAATCAATTATTCTAATCAATAAAAAACCATGAAATTAGTAACTTATACTTACCAAAACAAAATGGATGCAGGTATTTACCATGAAGGTAAAATCTGGTCGTTTTCTAGCATTTCAAATGAACTACCAAATAGTATTTTAGAATTGGTGAAAGCCGGTGATGATAAAATGAATTTGGCTAAATCATTTAACAAACAATTGATTGAAGGAAGTTTAAATCTTCCTTTTATTAATGAAGCTGACCTAAAATTGGAAGCTCCAGTTCCTAATCCAACTTCATGCCGCGATGGTTATGCTTTTCGTCAGCATGTTGCTGCTGCAAGAAGAAACAGAGGAGTTCCAATGATTCCGGAATTCGACCAATATCCAATTTTCTATTTTACAAATCATAATGCTATTCAGGGACCTGGAGAAATTCTATGTATGCCTGATCATTTCCAAAAACTCGATTTTGAATTGGAAGTAGCAATAGTGGTTGGTAAAAAAGGAAGAAACTTTACTGCTGCAAATGCAGATGAATACATTGCAGGTTATACTATTATGAATGATATGAGTGCTAGAACTCTTCAAATGGAGGAAATGTTGCTCAATCTTGGTCCTGCAAAAGGAAAAGATTTCTCAACTGTTATCGGACCTTATTTTGTGACTCCTGATGAATTAGAAAATTTCCTTGTTCCAGCAAAAGCAAATCATGTAGGTAATAACCATAACTTATCAATGAAATGTTGGGTGAATGGAATTTTGGTAAGTGAAGGAAATGTGAGTGATATGGATTGGACATTCGCTGAAATTCTTGAAAGATGTGCTTATGGTGTTGATGTATATCCTGGTGATGTAATTGGCTCAGGTACTGTTGGAACTGGATGTTTCCTTGAATTAAATGGTACAGGTTTATTGAACGATAAAAGTTACCCTGTGCAATGGCTTAAAGATGGAGATGTAGTTGAAATGGAGATTACAGGTTTAGGTAGATTGCATAATACCATTAAAAAAGTTGATACCGATTTTTCTATTCTCGCTTTGAAAAAACAAGCTTAAATACTAAATCCCCTTCCGAGGGGATTTTTTTTGCCTAAAAACTGACAAACAATTGTTTATTCTTTTTTAATAATTCGTAATTTGCTCACATGATAAGTTTTCATCTACATTTATTAAACCAAACCCGTCAGAATTTTTTGAATTTAATTCAAGACCTGAGTGTTGAGCAATTAAATAAAATCCCTGATGGTCACAAAAACAATATTATCTGGAACTTCGGACATGTTGTTGTAACGCAACAAATTTTGTGTTATAAACTATCCGGATTAGCAATGTATTTAGACAATGAAATAATTGATAAATACAGAAAAGGAAGTAATCCTTCAAATCAAGTAACTGAGGAAGAAATTGATATGCTAAAAAAGGCAGCATTAGAATTAGTAGAACAAACCAAATTAGATTATATTGAAGGTAAGTTCAAAAATTTTGAAAAATATCCAACCAGTTACGGAATTGAACTTACACATATTGAAGAAGCTGTTAGTTTCAACAATACCCATGAAGGATTACATTTCGGGATTGCCATGTCTTTGAAAAAATTGGTTTAATCTCCATATTATCCTGAACTCAAAACAAATCATATCAGGTATTCTGCTTTGCTTTTTGCTAAGAGAAATACATGAACAGGCACATCAACTGGCTGCTTACTTTTTAACAGGTGAATGGCCAATTAGGGATGTTTTTAACCAGTATTATGTAAACTATCCTGATGGTTTAACACATGCACTTATTTTGTTGGCAGGACCAATGATTCATTTATTAATTGGCTCCTATTTTATCATCAACTCAGATTCAAAACAAGCATCAATATTAGCCATTTCAATTTTACCTTTAAGTCGCATACTGGCTTATGTTTCCGGTGGTGGGGATGAATTAAATGCATTCAAATTAGTTTCCCCAAAGAATGCAATGATTCTAGGAGCTTTATTTGTTTTGTTGTTTAATGCATTCATTGTTTACAAACTTGTATCAAACAGAAAATCAAAAAAAGAATGGATTCAAACTACCATCCTTTTAATTTCATTTAGCATCATTGAAAGATTAGGATTGAGCATATTAAATTCCATTAATAAAATGTTTCCTACCCAAACATTCATGGGAACACCAATGTTAATTTGGTACTGGATGATATTATTAATTATATTGATAGGAATTAATCACTTATATGTTCAAAAAAAGGTCGGATAAAAAGGAATTCTTGGATGCGGATTTTATTCCCAAAAATGATTTATTCCAAAATTTAACCGAACTCAATACCATTAATACCTTATTGGGTGGACATGCAGTTAGTGTTAAAGCTTTTAAAAAATTTGGTATTCAACCCGGTGAAAAAATAAGAATTATCGATATTGGTTGTGGTGGCGGTGATAACCTGAGAACAATCGCTAATTATGGAAGAAAGAACAATTTAAATTTAGAGTTGATTGGCATAGATTTAAAACCGGAATGTCTGGAATATGCCAAATTGCAATGTGTTAACTATCCTGAAATATCATTTATACAAAGTGATTATCGAGATTTAATACAAACAGGAATGGAATTCGATATTGCCTTTGCCTGTTTATTCAATCACCATTTAAGTAATGAGGAAAATGAATTGTTTTTTGATTGGTGTTATACCCATAGCAAACGTGGTTTTTTCATCAATGATTTGCATAGGAATCCATTTGCTCATTATAGCATAAAATGGCTTACTCAAGTATTTTCAAAATCCTATTTGGTAAAAAACGATGCACCACTTTCTGTACTCAGAGGCTTTAAAAAGAATGAACTGCAAAGCATTCTCCATAAAAATAAAATCCCGGCAGTTACCAAATGGGCATGGGCTTTCAGATATATGGTAATTTGTAAAAAATAAAATGAGTACAGAAACCTTATACGATTGTGCCATTGTAGGCGGTGGATTAGGAGGATTGTGTCTATCCATTAAATTGGCACAAAATGGATTTAAAGTCATTTTATTCGAAAAAGAAACCTATCCGTTTCATAAAGTTTGTGGTGAATACATCAGTCTAGAAAGCAAACAATTTCTCTCTTCATGCGGAATCTATATTGATGAATTAAATTTACCCATCATTAAAAAATTGCAAATCAGTGCTCCATCAGGCTATGTTATTCAAGCTAATTTGCCTTTAGGTGGATTTGGAATCAGTCGCTTTACATTAGATCAATTATTAGTGAATGAAGCAACAAAATTAGGTGTGATTGTTTTGCAAGGCACAAAAGTAAGTCAGGTTAAAAACAAAAATTTATTGTATGAAATTCATGCTGAAAATTTGGTTTACCATAGCCGAATTGTTGCTGGTTCTTATGGCAAAAGAAGTAATATAGATATTCAACTAAAAAGAAAATTCATAGCCAAAAAATACAAAGATGCCGAAAACTATATTGGCATTAAATACCATATTAGAATCGATTATCCAATTGACTTGATATCCTTACACAACTTCAAAGATGGTTATTGTGGAATATCAAAAGTGGATGACAACAGGTATTGTCTTTGTTATTTAACCAATTCAAAAAACCTGAAAAAAAACAATTCATCCATTCAAGAAATGGAGAAAAAAAAAAAAAAAAAAAATCCATTTTTAAAAGAAATTTTTGATACAGCAGAATTTTTATATAAAGAACCATTGAGCATTTCTCAGATTCATTTTGAAGAAAAAGAGCAAGTGGTAAATGGCATTTTTATGATAGGAGATGCGGCTGGAATCATCACTCCACTTTGTGGCAACGGAATGAGTATGGCTATGCATGCATCTAAAATCTTTGCAGGATTGGCAACACAATTTCTCGATGGAAAAATGAGCAAAGAGCAACTCGAAATAGCATATACAAAAGCATGGAGAAAAGAATTTGCAAAACGTGTTTGGTTTGGACGTCAATTTCAGAAATTATTTGGTGATCCTAAAATAACAGAATTTGTTTTCAGGATTTTAAAATGGAACCCGGGATTATTAAAAGTACTCATCAGATTAACACACGGGAAAGAATTTTAAATTGGGTAAAAGATTTATTAGAGACATTCAATCCAATTGTAAAACATCTACAATTAAAAACAATCCAAATCAATTCAGGTTAAGTGAGGTATGAAAAAATATCTTATAGCAGGTGCATCAAAGGGAATAGGCTTAGCCATTGCAGAAAAATTAAAAGAAAACGGGCATAAAGTTATAAACCTAAGTAGAACAGCTTCATTGGTGGCAGATGAAAATTACACAACCGACTTTTCATCAACCCAAATAGATTTACCTGAATTAGATGGTGTTTATGATGGATTGATTTATTGTCCTGGAAGTATCAATTTAAAACCTTTTAAAGCTTTTAAAGACGAAGATTTTCTGAAAGATTTTCAAATTAATTTTTTAGGAGCAACAGCTTTTATCAGAAAATATTCAAAACAATTAAGTAATCCTGAAACTGCATCCATCTTATTATTTAGTACGGTTGCAGTTCAAACAGGAATGAGTTTTCATAGCAGTATATCTGCAGCTAAAGGAGCAGTAGAAGGATTAACAAGAAGTTTGGCAGCAGAATTTGCTCCTTCAATTCGGGTGAATTGTATTGCACCATCTTTAACCAAAACTGAATTAGCAGAAAAACTGATTAACTCAGATGTCAAATTAAAAGCATCAGAAGACAGACATCCATTGAAGAAAATTGGCGAACCTGAAGACCTAGCTCACATGGCAATTAGCATTTTGGAAAATAAATGGTTAACCGGACAAATTATTCATCTTGATGGAGGGATGAGTTCCATTAGATAATATGAAAACAATTTCGAAAACTGATTTAGAACAAATGGAAAAACAAGCCAGAACCAATCTGGTGAACAGTCTTTCCGGCATTCAACCAGCTAATTTAATTGGCAGTAAAAGTTTAGCTGGAATAAGTAATGTAGCTATATTCAATTCTGTAATGCATATTGGTGCCAATCCTGCTTTGATGGGGTTTATTTTAAGACCCATTATTGTGCAAAGAGACACTTACCAAAACATTGTTGATACAGGATATTTTAGCATCAATTCTGTTGATGAAAGTTTTTATAAACAAGCTCATCAAACAAGCGCCAGGTATGAGGTTTCAGAATTTGAAGCTTGTGGTTTAAATGAATGGTATTCTGATAGTATTCCTGTTCCTTATGTAGAAGAAAGTAAGTTAAAAATTGGTTTAAAACTGGAAAGTATTATTCCAATTCCATTGAATGAAACACTGTTAGTTATTGGTAGTGTTCAGGAAATTATTTTAGAAGAAGATATATTAAGCAAAGACAATTCCATTCAACATGAAAAGCTAGAAAATGTAGGTGTTATTGGATTGGATACATATTATTCAATGCAAAGAATTGCCCAATTATCTTATGCTAAACCGTGGAAAGAACCAGAAGAAATCAACTAAAACCAAACTGAAAAATTTCCTATTAACTGTAAAGAGTTTTTACTTGGATTTTCTTTGCTATCAAGGAAAACTTCCTGCTTAGAATCATAGTACTTGCAATCGAGTCTTAACATACAATTATCAAGAACTTTGTAGTTGTATGCTAAAGTTATTCCTGCTGTTTGAAATCCTTTTGTATACAAAGGAGTCACCATCATATTTTGAGGATCGTTTAAGTATTCCAATCTGCCTCCAATACTATGATTTTTCTTTAACCAATAAATAGTTTGAAAATTCATATTCCACCAATTTTCAGCTCCTTTTAAACCCAAACTATCTTTTGTATTTTGAATGCCATAATAGGCATCAATTGAAGCATTAAAACGTTTATTGGGTGATTGGTAAATGCTGTAAAAATCTATAAAATACCTTTGTCTAAAATCTGCTCTGGGATTATATGCTTCATTACCAGTATACAAGTTCAAATCAAGTAACCAATTGTTATTTGGTCGATATTCCATTTGTAAGGCAACAGATTTATCAGGATTATGGGTTTCAGTTTGCTGCCATCCATTAAGTAAAAATAAATTACAAGTAAGTTTAGGATTCATTGGCATACTTAATTTTCCACCTGTTACAAAATAAGGTGAATATTCTGCCGCCATTGAACGTGAATACAAAAACTGGTCTTTACTTACCGGAGATTCATTGGTAATGGGAGAAGTCATTACACCTACATCCAGCCAAATTTCTCTATTCTTAAACAATTTTATTCCAACATTTGCTTCAAGTAAATTCTTTAATGTTTGCGTTTCACTTGCATAATTATTGTTGATATACGTCCCAAATGCGGGAACAAATGCAGCTCTAATTCTAGAAGAATTGTACCTAAAAGCTGTATAAACCAAATTTATATTTACTTCATTATGTCGGTTTGATGAAACCTGATAAGGGGTAACTTCAGCTTTAGGTTGATTAAAATCGTAGAGATAATAAGCATCAACAAAACCATGAATACTTAGTTTTCCATCAAATTTCACATCGTTGGTATCGAGATTGGCTGAATTAAAAACCTGAGCCATTCCCTGATTCAAGCACAATATCAAACAAACAAAAAGTATAATTCTAAACATAAATTATCAACTAATAAAAGACAAATCTAATCATGTTGATTTGTAAAAACACGCAAAACAAAGCACAAATAAATTATGTTAATTTGATAACAAATAAAAATATGGAACAAATAGCCATTTTCGGAGCAGGTTGTTTTTGGTGTGTAGAAGCAGTTTTTCAAAGACTAAACGGTGTAATTAGAGTAGAAAGCGGATATAGTGGCGGATTCATTAAAAATCCTCCATATAGGGAAGTTTGCAGCGGAACGACTGGTCATGCAGAAGTATGTAAAATCACTTATGATGATAGCATCATAAGTTTCAAAACTTTACTTTCTGTATTCTGGCAAACCCACGACCCAACAACATTAAACCGACAAGGAAATGATGTTGGAACCCAATACCGTTCTGCTGTTTTTTATTTAAATGAAGTACAAAAAAACGAAGCTGAAAAGCTAAAAATGGAATTAGATGAAACAGGTGTTTTTCATTTACCAATAGTTACTGAAATAACTGCTTATACAAATTATTATCCTGCTGAAGATTATCACCAAAACTATTATAACCAAAATGCAGAGCAAGGTTATTGCAGATTTGTTGTAGCACCTAAAGTCGAAAAACTGTATAAAGTGTTTGGAGATTCATTGAT
>JAIYDG010000633.1 GCA_027487625.1 Bacteroidota bacterium | reverse complement strand
TGGCAGTTTGGTGTGCAATTGAAGGGATTTCAAATAAATTTCACCTTTTCCTTTTTACCTGTCTTTAACCTAACCAGGAAAGAAAATAAAAACGGTTCAACTAACCAGGCTCTTTGCTGCAAATGCTGCACTTTTTGCAAATAGAGGAAAGACGGTACAATTCTTCCTCACAGATTCTTAAATCCTCGTGATACTCTTTCACTGTTTCAGAAAAAATGATTTCGTATTTCTCTTGAAACACTTTTTCAACGTTTTTTAACTTCAAATTTACAGCATTAAGCTTGTCCTTCAGCCTGGCAATGTCATCTTTATAACTTTCAATGGTGTGCTCATAAGATTCATCTAGAAAGTTATAAGCACTATTTAAACTACGCATTTCCTTTTTCATTTTCTCCATTCGTTTTTCACACTCTTTAAGCTCTTTTTCAGCATGCTTTCTGACTTTTTCATGACCAGTGATTTCACGATCAAAAGTCTCCTCCATGTCCCTTATACGCCTGCTCAATTTTGCTCTGTCCTCTCTTAAAAACCTTTCTCGATTTTCAGAACTTATTTCCATCATTGCAATTTTCTTCCTTAAAATTCGATTGTCTTTACGAAGATTTTCGACCTCATCATTTGTAATAATATCCACCTCATCTTTAAATGGCAAAACACTTAAAAACCACTTATTAATGAACGATTTATTGTGTTGAGGGTACTTTTTCTCATTTCTTAAAACTAATTTAATGGCACGAAACATTTTTTCTTTCTTCTAAGGGAGGATGTTTCAGCTGTCCTTCATTACAACAATATGGGGTGCAACTGACAAAGAACTTCAAACAATTTCAAAGGTTTCTCCCTACAAACGCACTGTAAAAGGAACCACTGCAAAAACAAAAAATTAACACATCCATTTTTTTTCTTAAACTTTACACAAAAATCCAATTTCTTTTAAAGATATTGTCCCTTTAAATTGGAATCCATTTTCTAACAATTTTTTTACAACCTCATCACCTCGGTAGATTTTTATAGTGCGTTTTTTCTTTTTGTTTTTAATATGTTTGTCCTCATTGGCAAGATAGGGATGCACCCATTGGATGTCCATGTCAACGATAAGTTCTTCACTCTCTTTCACTCTCAGCCACCTCGGCCGAGTCACAAACGATCCATCAACATTCATTCTTTCTCTTTTTCAAATTAGCTCTTTTGTTTTTTCGTTTGTTCTTCTGACGACTTGCTCTTTTTTGATTAAGCCTTTCAACACGATTAGTTTCCAGACTTAACAATTTTTCGTCATAGATATCCTTTTCTGAGTATTCCCATATTTTAGCATAACTGTCCACAAGGGGTTCAAAAAGACGATTTTTCGTTTTTACAAACAATTCCTCATCTCTGTCGTAAATGCATTTTTCACAATTACAAATCAAAGAATTTTTTAGCCATTGTTTTTTACACTTATCACAAACACAGCACACTTCGTGGGGAGGATTTCTCTCACTTCTTTCCTGAAAGTGTCTATCCCAATTCCTTAACTCATAATCAAGCAAGTCAAGATTTACTTTAAAGTCTATTTTAGCTTCATAATCATCAAGTCTTTTCATAATAGTTTTTGAACACTTATTTTTCTCTTCCCGATCCAACAAAAATTCATCAATATGGTCAAAATTAAAGTCAATCCTAATTATATCAAAGTCACCTTTAAAATTAATACTACACAAACCCTCTGTAATGATTGACTGAAGAGATCCTTGCGGCAAGAAATTTTTATTCAACAAATATTTTTCAATGTTTACAGAATCGCCTTTAAATAACCTTTCGACGAAATAAAATTGAATTGTTTTTACAATGGTTTTTGGAGGCACTAACACTTTTTTTTGTTTTCCTTCTCGAGCAAATAATAACTTTAAAGAATTAAGCCTAAAACCTTCATTTGCAGTATGTTGCCTATAGATTTCACAATGTTCACAACTACAAAGAAAATAATGTTTGGCAATATTAACTTTCCCAATGATAGGATAATTTACAAGGATTCCATCAACAAACCCTTTGGTACTGAAATCTAATTCTAAAGGATCAATTTTAAGTAATTGTCTTTCTTTGAGAATTTGAGGACACTCAGCCATTTGTTCATTTTTTAATTACGTACGGATTCTTAACTCTTTCTTCATCTCCTTTTACTTCTCTCATCACAACAAATCTGTATTTTTGTTGCCGATCTTGGTGACTTTCTTGAATTCGGCGTTTCACCCTCAGTAGTCTTGCTCTCTCTGCTTGATGTTTTCGATATCGGGTTCGCATGAGAGTGTACTCCCTCTTAATCTCTTTCAAGATTTTAACAATTTGAACTGTAACAGACCCAATATACTGATAATTTGACCCGAAGGGTTTAAGCATGTTCAAGAAAGCCATGAGCCTCATCAAACGCCATAACTTAAGGCATTTTTGATCAAGGAGACCCCATTGCATAATTAACGCAAACATGGTGTAGCCCTTTTGAAATTTCAACAAAGCTTCATAAAACCTTTCATCAGGTGCAATCTCAACCTCCGCCTTTGCTAATGTTAAAGGATTCGGAATGATTGAGGTATTGATTCTGAACCAATTCCCATCTTCATCAAAAGCGGTAAAATCGCCCTCTTCTTCACTACCCCTTTTTTCCCTTTTTTCGGAAGTACCCTCTATAGCAACGATATCATCAGGTTCAACGTCAGAAATCTCAATTTCCTCTTCAACTTCAATCTCTTCTTCTATCTCGTCCAGTTCCACGTCAGAAATCTCAACTTCTTCTCCAATCTCTTCTTTTATCTCCAATACTTCTTCCATTGTTCCGATCTCGCTCAAAATCTGAAAATTATATAAAAATATCACGCAACCTTTCATGAAAATACAGGTAGCTTTAATCTTCGAGCTGCATCAGCTGTCACACCCTTTCCACTCGCTTGCTTGGTTAAAAAAGCTATAAAAAGACTTGTTTTTCTGAAACCCTTTCATCAGTTGTAACATTAATCTTAAAATAATAAGACCACTCCACTAACAACGAACAATGGATAACATCCAACCTTTAAAACTACGCATTGAAGCTCTTAAACAACAACTAGTGGGAGAACGAGATCAGCAACGTCGAAACACTATTTTGGCTGAGATTAGAGACCTCACAGCCTCTATCTCAATTTTGATCGAGGCCGATACTATCAGGCTGAACCGAGAAAATCAGAACATGTTTAAAGCTATCACTTCTCTGATGAATAAAAGAAATCTTCCATAAATCCAAAAAAGGTATTTTTTTCAAAATTGATGTTGCAGTCTCGTAGTAAACAAGTTATCTTATCAGATTAAGTTCAACTATAAATTAAAATATTTTTCCTTTTGACTACTACATTCGTTTTCTAGCTAGCCCCGAGTAACCATGGATATCCAACAAATCCAACAAAAATTAAATACTTTACGAATGGAGCTTGTAAAAACAAAACCAAACAGTAAAAGATACAACGAAATCTTTTCAGAAATGGGCAAACTAACTCCAATATTGGAAAACCTCATCAAAATTCATCTAGAAGAGGTCAACGCATATCGCTCACGTCGAAAATATTAATTATCTGTAAACCGTAGTCTTTTGTAATCTTTTTTGTAGTCAATTTCTAATAGAAAATAAATTGAAAACATTTTAATTCCGTTTACCTTCTTTTTGCTGTTTTGAAACACTCTTGCCGCACCTTACTCAATAATGGTTACTTTTCAAATGGTTTACGTACGTCAACCACCCCCTGACTTTTATACGCACATGTGTGTAATTGAACTAACGGTACAAAATTTTTTCGGTTATAGAAGGGTGCAGAAAATTTGGTGTTTTTCGGCAAAAGAACAACAAACGAAGAAATTGATTTTGAGTCGAAATTTATTAAAAAGGTCACAAAAATAAAATAGTATTCAAGATAAGAATGAATAATTAGGAGAAAGAGATTTTCACGAATAAAAATTACTGATCTTTAGAGCTACCCCCTTCACTGAAACCCGTAAAAGTTACACCCATTGAGGCCCTTCGGGCTTGCGTGGAGTTATAAAGAGCTTGATATTTGTCTTTTTCCTCTTCAAGGGAGTTAATTTTCAAAAGCAAATCATTTACTTTTAAGTGTAATTGAGAATTAACTAGACGCTGTGATTCACACTCTTTAGTAACCCCGTCCATCATTGCTTGATATCGGCCCACGGCCTTCGACACTCTTTCACCTTCGGTATCTCGAAAGTGTCGAAGCTCTTGGGCCTCCACTAACAACTCTGAATTTGAGGCCCTTAGGATTTCAATTTCCTGGGTTGCTTTGGCAAGATCAGCGACTTTCGAATGAAAAGATAGTTCAAATTGACGATTGATTATCTTTTCAGCCTCCAGGTTAGCTACAAATTCTTTTTTCTCCTCCTCCTTTTCCCCCAAACGATCAGTAAAAATCTTTTTCTCCTGATTCAAAATTTTAATATTATTCTCCTGGGCTGTGCAGAGAGAAGTCAAATCAAGATTTTCCTTTCTAACCCTTCCGGATTCTTCTTCACTAACACGGAGCTTTTCAGTGACTAGCTCCAAGGAAACCTTAAGATGATTTCTCTCTGACAGTAAGTTATCTACGTCTCCTACCCCCAGGCGAAGACCATTTCCTAAAACTACGGTATTGTGGGATTTCTCTAAATTCAAAATAGAGGGGTAGCATTTCCTAACAAAATTAATAAATGTAGTCGAAATCTCCCCCACGGGTATTGTCTCGGGTATTGTCTCCTCGGCCACTGCATCTGACACTTCAGGTACTGGTTGAGGTTGGAAGAAAGACTCAGGGGCTTCTGTGTGTTGTTGTGCGTTGAATTGATCCTCATTTGCATGATGGTCCCACTGTAGTTCACTACAAAATAAAAATAAAAATAATAACTAAAAGGGTAACAGAAAGCATAAAAACGAAAAATAAAGCATAAAACGAAAAAAATTCAATCTGAACAAGCAAAAATGGAAGAAAATTAATACCTTCCGACGAAACTTTCATTCCCCTGCCCTTGGTTTAGACTTTGTTCTTCTTCGTCATCCGAATTGGAGGAGGACCCGAAAATAACAACACCTAGGGACGATGCGGTCTTTTTTAATTCCGGATTTGAGGCCTCGGTTGCCCTTTTTCTCTTTGCCTCTTGAGGTCTGCGGGAACCAAAAATACAAACAATTAATAAAAAGCAAAAATAAAATAGATTCCGATTATTTAGAAATTTTTACATAAAAATTACCTTAAACTCTTTTTTCGGGTCCACTCTTGATTTTTATCCGACGAATCCGAACTGGAGGATTCTGACGACGATGATGAGGACGACGACGACGACCTCGGCCTTCTCACGACAGCCCGCCGGGAGGTTTGAGGGGAAGTTTTGACCTCTCTGCTTGAAGTTGATTCAGCCGAATAATCAACAATCCTAGTTATGACCGGCTTTGGAATCAAAGGGCCCTTTCGGGGTCCTGGAGGTGTTCGATTCCTAAAAACGAAAATAGAGGAGTCTTTAAATGAAAAATTAAATCCAAACAGGTTTTCACACAATTGATAACAAACTTGTTTAAAGAAACCTTTCGACGAAAAAAAAAAAATTATTTTTAATACTTACTGCGACTTTGCCCCCTTCATCTTGCACACCGCGTCGTCGCTCAGAAAGACGCCCTCGTTGCAAAGCCTCCACAATTTTTCTTGATTAGAAATGGAGTGCCTTGCCTTTTTGTTCTGACAGCGAACAGTTAGGCAGAGAACCACACTTTGGGGTATGGTTTGATGTAAAAACCAATGTCGAAGAAAAACAGCAGACACCTGGCTGCCAGTGAGCTCGTTCTTGGCAGTGAAGTGGTAGGCACACAAGAATATGGGCACCCCACGGTCGCCAGGTCGAATGAAATTGACCTTTTCAAGTTCGTCAAAATGGTCCTTTTCAGTAACCAAAATTAAAATCTTGGTCTGCTTGTCTTTATGACAATGGCCTCTGAGGACACAGGTCCAGAGGGCGGTTTTTACGTCTCGAGGGTCCGTACTATTCTCACTATATAGGTATTCAGGAGGCCCTAGGCCGTAAATAGCCTTTTCTGCACGAACTTCAGGAGTGTTTGGGTATCTTTCAAGTGACTCTTTAAAGCTTTTAATGGCCCTTGAGATAGAACACTTGTCTAGAGTAGATGACGATAAATGAGCTAATAACTTTTGTTTCTCAAGGGGCCAGTCTTCAGAAAAATTAAGATCAGATTCTTGAATATTAGCCATTATCTTCCAATTAAAACAGATAAAAATTTAACTTGCTTCAAAGCAGACGCAGAAACTTCTTTTGAATT